>NZ_JBHZTC010000009.1:0-155340 GCF_042879195.1 Kocuria nitroreducens | reverse complement strand
GATCTCCTGGATGTTCTCCCCCACCACGGGCAGCGTGGCCCTCACGACGGGGTAAGCGGTGTCCGACAGCATTTTTTCTCCTTCACGAGGTTCGGTGGGTCTGCATTCCTGCGATTCCTGGCCGAGCAATGACGGGGGTTCCGACGGGATCCCGTGGCGACGACAAGGCAGGCGCCGCATCTTCGCCCAACAGGAAGCTGGACGATCAGCGTGCACGATCGCGGGTGCCCGCGGCCGGTGGATCCCGGCCGCCCATACGGCCCTCACCACGCTCTGCGTCTCGGGCAGGCGGGAACTCCGCACGCCCCTGTCTGCAGGCCTGGCAGGCAGGTGCTGGCGGGGTGCGCCTGACGCGGGAACACTCGTCACGGGGAGACCCGGATCAGGCCCCGTGCCCCGCGTTCCGCCTCGGCCAGGGAGTGATTGACGAACGGGTAGGTTCCAGGCTCGGAGAACTCCAGTTCCACGAACCCGCCCTGGGACGGCGCCAAGTCCAGGGCCTGGGCCCCGCCCTGCCCCGTGCCGCTCGGAGACAGAAGGGAGGCGCCCTCCTTGTAGACGGTGTCGAACTGGCCACCCACCACGTGGAAGCTCACTCCCTTCGACGGTCCGGCCGCCAGCACCCAGATCCGCACCCGTTCACCGGTCCGCGCGGTGAGCGGGTCGTGGACGTACTGGGTGGCGTGCCCGTTGAACATCGTCAGCGACGGCACACCCTGCGCCACCTTTTCCGGGGCCACGACCGCGTTCGCCTCCCCGTCGGCGGTGTCCTCGGCCGGGGACAGGTAGGTCTCGCTCTGCACCAGCAGGTATTCCCGGTCCACCGCCGGCAGTCCGGGCGGGTCGATCACCACGGCTCCGAACATCCCGGACGCCAGGTGCGTGCTCATGGGGGCTGTGGAGCAGTGGTAGAGCCAGATGCCCGAACGGGTGGCCTCGAACCGGTAGACCAGCGACTCTCCGGGGGCGATGGTGCGCATGGGCCCGTCCGGGGCGATCGCACCGGCGTGGAAGTCCACCGAATGTCCCATCGACCCGCCGTTGACCAGGGTGACCTCGAAGAGATCGCCCACCTGCCCGTGCAGCGTGGGCCCCAGGTACCGGCCGTTGTAGGTCCAGGCCTGCAGCTGCACTCCTGGAGCGATCTCCTGGGTGATCTCCTCGACGTCGAGCTCCACCCGGTGGATCCGGCGCCCGTCCTCCACCGCACCGTCCACGGGCCCCAGCGCGGGGGAACGGGTGTCGAACCGATCCCCGGGTGCGGCGTCGAGGTCCACGGCCACGGCCGGATCCGCAGCCGGCTCCGAGCCGACCGCGTGCATGCCGGTGTGCCCGGCCACCTCCTGCGCTGCCGACGGTGCTGCATCCACGGCGGTACCGTCGGCACCGACCGCGACGACGTCGAAGCCCATGCCCATGGTCCTGTGCCCGACGATCGAGCACCACCCCTCCACCGGCCCACCGATCACCCCGGCGTCGACGGTCACGGTCTGCCCGGGGGCCACCCTGCCGCTGCTGAACCCGGAGGCCAGCACGAGGTCGTGGACGTTCGTCGGATCGTTGTTCGTCAGCTCGACCACCAGCTCGTCACCCACCGGGACCTCCACCGAGGCCGGTTCGAACCGCATGCCCTCCTCGGCGCTGACCTGCACGGTGGTGGTCCTCCCGGTCGCCGGCACCAGGCCTGCACCCTGGGCGCGAAGATCGAAGCCGGCCGCCGCCGGATTCAGGGCGATGCCCACGACCACGCCGAGGGCTACGGTGAGGACCCCGGCCACGGCCCCTCGGGCATGCCGGGACGGCGGCACCACCTCGGTCGGCGGGACCGGGCTCGGCGTCGGCATATCGGTTCGAGCCCGTTGCGCCACGGCGGCCTTCCGCCCGGCCACCGAGATCCTGGCGGCGGAGACCATCAGGGGAACGAACGCGAAGAAGGCCGCGGCACCCAGAAGCGAGACCACCGCCCGCACCCAGGGCGGCAGGAGGTCAGGGGGCAGGCTGAAGAGCAGCACGCACAGATTGATGACCACCACACGGAACATGGCCGCCCGGTTGATCGCCTGGCGGGCTGCCCGCACGGTCGCCGGGCCCCCGCCCATCGTGACGGGCAGGAGGTAGGTCATGGCCCCCAACAGCACCTGGGCCAGGAAGCCGGCCACGAACGGCGCGGTCAGCTGCCGCAGCACCGCCGTGTCGAAGCCCCGGGCGCCCACCAGCCAGACGATGGCCACCGTCGTGGCCAGCCACCACGCCACCCCGGCAGCCATGGAGAAGCCCGCGTAGTCGACGGGCCGCCGACGCGCTGCAGTGCGGACCATGACCAGCACGACGGCCGCCAGTCCGCCCGCGTAGACGGCCAGACCGACGACGGCCACCCACACCGCCCCGGACAAGGACCCGACGACCGTGGTCATGATCCCTCCGGTCATCACCGGCAGAGCGACTGCGGTGATCCGGGTGGAGGTCTCGACCATGCGGGTGCGCAGGATCGTGGGCCACAGCGTCAGCAACGTCCCCGCCACCGTCAACCCCACGAAGCCCAGCACATTGGTCGCCTCGTGCGCCAAGAGGGCCCGCGCATGCCACGACTCGGGCATCCCTGAGGCCAGCACGGCTCCCAGCACGGCCCCGACGGGCAGCAGGAACGCGGCCACCACGTAGAACTTCACGGTCACAGCGAACCGCGACGGCAGCGCCGTTCGCAGCTGTCCCAGCAGCGCAGTCCCGTGCCACGCCAGTGCCGACCCGATCAGGGCCGCCGCCAGCACGATCAGCCAGTACCAGGTGCTCAGCAACCCGGCGATCAGCACCACGATCCCGGCGTTGAGCAGGCGGATGCGGGCCAGTTGCCGGCCCCTGGCGTCGTCAGGGAGCCGGTTCTTCAGCAACGACTCGCTGAAGTGCTGGGACCACACCATGATCGAGTTGGTGACCAGGCCCAGGGTCACCAGGTGCACCATCAGCCAGCGGGTGTCGGGGACCCAGCGATGGACCACGATGACGACCAGCAGCACGCCCATCCAGACACGTATCGGTGCGGCAGCCTTGCGATGCCACGAGGCACGGCCGGGGGGCCGCGGAGTGCTGTGCACGTACCTGGTCCCTTCCTCAATATTGCGAATCAAATGCGAGTATAAGCGTCGCTCGGGGTCGTTCCCAACGTGAGGCAGTCATGGACCTGACGAGACGCATTGGCTGCGGGGTCCGGTGCTCGACCACGACGGCCCGATCCGGTCTCCGCCTGCCCGTGCTGGGCATGTCGTGGCCGACGGCCGGTCCGTCGACCGGGACATGGCCGTACGGACCCGATGCGGTCCGCGAACAGCCCGGGTGTCGATGGTTGTAGGCCCTTCGGCCTCTTTCCGATAGTGAACCTGAGGTCTTAACCTGACCCCACCACCAGGGGGAGGAGCCCGAATGCGGCCCGAGATCTATGCCACTGTCACCCGCGGCTTGATCCGCTGGATCTGCCACTACTGCCATGCCGGCATCGACGGCCCTGGTACAGCCGCCATCCGTCTCGAGGACGTCGAAGAGTACTGGAACCCTGACGCGGCGAAGGACCCGGCCCTGGCGCAGTGGTACGTCTGCCACACACAGCACGAGGCCCTTCTCCTGGAGGACCGCCACTACGCCTCGGGCCGGCACCGCACCGCCCGAGCGATCCAGGAAGCCGTCGCTCACGACGAGAACAGCCAGGACGTCTACCGGATCAATCTCAACGAGCTGTGCACGGTCCCTGACGTCGCGTTCCACACGCACCACACCATCCGTCCCCACGGCTGGCTGAGCGACACCGACTGGCTCACCGTCATCGCCGCCCCCGTCGGCCTCACTCACCCAGACCACGCCCAGCCCATGGCCTCCTGAACACCACTGCTGAACGGCCAGTGGACTCCTCATCCCAGCAGGACCCACCCATGCCGCAGGGTCGGGGCATCCAGTGATCCAACACCGAGCAACGAGGAACAGGCCTCGGCCAGGGCGCCCGGACCGACGTCTGCCTCACCCCGCACCGATCCACTGTTCGGGGGAGCCCTTCGGTCAGCGGGTCGCATCGGCACGCGGGGGCTGATCCACGCGGACGAGTGCGAGAACCCCAGGGCCCACCAGGCCACCCAGCGACAACATCCCGCAGGCGCCCGGCGCCCGAACCATGACCAGCGGCGGTGCGGCGGCGAGCAGCGAGATGATCGCCGGCACGGTCGCTGCACCGGCCTGCGCTGCGCGGGCCGGCTCCCGGCGCAGGATCGGTGCCTCGACGACGAGCTGGGCGTTGATCAGCGCCGGGCAGCCCAGCACGAGCACGGCAAGGACCCGGGTTCGATCAGCACTCGCCCCCGCCCCCGCCACCGTCGCACCCTTCGTCGAAGCCGCCGTTGGCATGCGTCGCGCCGGTCCCACCCAGTGCCACGGTGGCGCCGTCAGCTGAGACACTCCGGTGGGTCAGGGCACGTTCAGCGAGGCGCTTCGGCCGGTAGAGACGCACGAGGACCACCACGCACACCACGGCGAGGACCGCACCGAGAACCAGCATGACGGTGACGGCTGGGGCCGGGCTGGTGGAAGCCAGTGCAGGCATCAGAGGCGGCACAGGGATTTCCTTCGATGTGTCCTGAGATCAGCATGCGGGCAGTCCGCGGATTCCCGCCAGGCCTCCCCGTGGGCAAGCCGGATCAGAGGCCACCTATGCGTGCAGCAGTCCCGACGGTTCCTGCCGCGTCGACGGTGCCTCGCCCACTGATGACCCAGCACAAAGTCCCGACAGATCCGTATTGTCCCCAAGTGCAACGACCCGGTCGGGGCGCCACGTCTTGGAGGAGCCAGCCATGATCTCGTTCCTGTTCCTCGTCCTGGCCATGACCGCCGTGCTTGCGGCGCACACCGTCATCGGACGATTGGCCATCGCCCGAGAAGACCGGGTGCCGTTGCGCGAACTCAGGTGGCCGGGCCGGGTCCGAACGATCCGGCGCAGCCTGACCGTCCTGGCCGACTGCGCTCCGTCCAGCGGCAACCACATCCTGTGATCCACCGACTGTGACCCTCGTCATACTGCCCGTCCGGGTTCGCGCCCCGGAGCGACACGCTTACAGTGAATTTCATGGATGTCATGGATGCCGCAAGAGTCCAAGCCCTGCACGCCCTCCACGTGCTGGACACCCCGCGGGAGGAGCGCTTCGACCGGGTGGTGCGCCTGGCGCAGGAGATCTTCGCGGTGAAGGCCGCGGCGGTGAACCTCCTCGACGCGGACCGGCAGTGGACGAAGGCCGAGGTCGGCCTGGACGGGGCGGGCCATTGTGACCGTGACCAGTCGTTCTGCACCTACACGATCCAGCGGCCGGAGGCGCTGGTGGTGGAGGACGCCGCCGAGGACACGCGCTTCCGGACCAACCCGTTCGTGGTGGGGGAGCCGCACATCCGCTTCTACGCCGGGCACCCGCTGCGGGCCCCGGGCGGGGAGCGGGTGGGCACGCTGTGCCTGACCGATCCCGCACCGCGGGACCTGGACCCCCGGGAGCGGCGGATCCTGGCGGAGATGGCCGGTTGGGTGGAGCGGGAGCTGGCGGCCCAGCACGAGATCGAACGGGCCGGGCAGATCCAGCAGGCGCTGATGCCGGACACAGCACCGGATCTGTGCGGCTACGAACTGGCCGCCCGCTGTACCCCGGCCCGAGAGCTGGGCGGGGACTTCTACGACTGGTACCTGCTGGGTGAACAGCTGCAGCTGCACGTGGCCGATGTGATGGGCAAGGGCATCCCGGCCGCCCTGGTAGCGGCCTCGATGCGGGCGGTGCTGCACGGGGCCTCCCGGTACAACGACCAGCAGGAGACGATCAACCGGGTCGGAGCGGCGGTGGAGAAGATGCTCGCCGACACCGCCACCTTCGTCACCGTCTTCTCCGCCCGCCTGCACCCGGCCACCGGCACGGTGACCTACGTCGATGCCGGGCACGGGCTGGCCGTGATCTACGACTCCCACGGCGGCTACCGTCGACTGGCCTCCTCAGGGCCCCCGCTCGGAGCCGTGGCAGGCATCACCTGGGGTGCCCACCGGGAGAACCTGGCCCCGGGAGAGACCCTGCTGGTGGTCTCCGACGGGTTCCTCGACTACTTCCCGGACATTCCTGCCGCACTCGCCAAGGCTGCCGAAGCCGCCCGGTCGAGCGCTACCGCCCAGGAACTGGTCACCCGGCTCACCGCCTACGCCCTGGCTCACGGGCTCGACGACGACGCGACCGCCCTGGCTCTGCGCCGCTGCGGGCCGACGGATCACGACTGAGAAGAATCCTCTCCTGTCCGGAGCACCCAGTCCCGGAGCACCACCACCGGGGGCGGAGTTGCTGCGACCAGGGCGGATCTGTCGCGCGCCCCCGTGGTCCGGTGCACGGGCGTCACCGCCCCGGGGGGTGGGGGGCAACGGGTGCGGCCAGGAGGCGCGGCTGTCCTGCGCCGTCCGGGCGGGCGGCTTCCAGCAGCTCCTGCGGCGTCCACAGGAAGAACTGCCGGGCCAGGAAGATGCCCGGGGCGGTGGCTGCCGAGGGCAGGATCACGTTGCAGAAGGTGCAGTCGATGCCGACGATCTGGAAGGACCAGATCACGTTCATGACCACCAGGAACGGTGTGGAGGGCGCCAGCAGGGGCAGGGCGACGCAGCGGAAGACCTGCCACGCACCGGCCCCGTCCGGGCGGGCCGCCTCGCAGAGCCGTTCGGGCGCGTCCTGCAGCGCGGCCAGGGGAAAGGCCATCGCGAAAGCGACCCGCGTCCGGATCGTCATGGCGACCACCGACAGCATCGCCGGCGTCCCGTCGGACGGCCAGGGCAGTCCGTCCCCGGCCAGGTCCCGCAACAGGCCGTTGACCACGCCCACGCCCTCGTTGAACAGCAGCAGACCCATCAGGGAGGTCACCAGGTTGCCCACCCACCCTTGGGTGCCCAGGGGGGCCGCCTGGAAGGACACGATCCAGGTCAGGATCAGCGGCGAGAGGAGGTACACGGACGGCACCGCTGTCCTCGACAGACCGGCCGCCCGCGCAACAGTGTTCGTCGTGGGATGTCCGTGCGTGTTGCTCCCCCTGAGAAGTCCGGCCTCAGGGGACCGCCGCACCCGTGACCTGGCGCGATGGTGGGCAGTCCTGGTCCCCGGTCCGCCAAGACGACATCAGGCTGCTGAACCGTGCTCGGCGGTTGCCTCTCCCACCCCGGCTGCACCGGAGCTCCGGCCGCACCCAGGGCCGAACACGCTCTGGCCCGTTCTCAGGTCCCCATGAGTCGACATATTTCACCGGGCGGTTCCGGTCCGTGATCCAGTTCACTAGGGTCAGGTGCACCTGCGGGCAAGCGCGAGTTCCCCACCAGCGCGCCGTCCGCACATCCCGGAGTCCTCGGCGTCTACGAGCACGCCCGGTTCCACCCGGATCCTCGAGACCCCACCGGCCCCGCGGCGGGCCAGGAGGTCCGGGAAACAAGGCACTCCACCGGGCCCCTCACGCCCCGCATGGGCGGGCACCGGCCGAGCACACCACTACAACGAAGTAGGGAAGCGCAATGACCACGGCACCCAGCATCCACTCCAGATCAACACCGCCGGCACCGCAGCAGAGCGAGGGCACGGTTCGAGGGTTCCGGGCTCACACCCTGGAGCAGACCCGGCACGGCGCCTCATCGGCCGAGAACGTCGGACGTCCCCCCAGCCGTCGGAGCGCCGAGCGGGAACGCCCCGAGGACGACGAAGCGGTCATCACCGCGGTGTTGGCCACCGTCATCCACCGCTCCACCCGGGAACGTCCCGAGGACGACGAGGTGATCCTCACCTACACCAGCGAGCCCGCCTGCCGGCACAGGAGGTGAGGCCCCGGAGCGGGCAGAGCGGTGGATGACGTCGACGACGGTCGTTGAGCACGCGCCCGAGGACGTGCGGCGGACGAGGTGGCACCCACCCCGTGCCGCGGCGCCGCGCCCGCGCCGGAAGTGCGCTGATGCGTCAGTTCACCCGCGCCCCGGGGGTGCGTCGCCGCAGCGCCAACGGCAAGGTCAGCAGTGACATCGCTCCGGCAACCAGCAGTGCGGTGCTGAAGGACGTTCCTGCGGCGACCATCCCCACCACGACCGCACCGAGACCGGTCCCGGCGTCGAAGCCGATGTTCCACACCGCGCTGGCAGGGCCGTAGTGCTGCCGGTCGACGGCTTGGAAGGTCACGACCAGAGTGAGGTTCTGCAGGCCGCCGTAGCTGATGCCCACCATCGTGGCTCCGATCATCAGCACCGGGGCCGCTGTTGCCTGGGGATCGCGGACGGCCCAGGCGAGTACGACCATGCCTGCCGTGGTCAGCAGCACGAGCGGCCAGATGAACCCGTGCGGTCCGTATCTGTCGGACCATGCGCCGATCCGCCAGCGGGTGAGCGCGGCGGCGACGCTCATCGCCAGCAACGCCAGGGCGGTGAGCCCGGCACTGCTGCTCATCTGGGCCATGAAGGTGATCAGCGCACCACCGGCGAGTGTGACGCCGATCAGCAGTGCCATCGGAGGGAGGAGCCGCCGGTAGGGCGCCCGCCCGTCCTCGATCTCCGCCTCCGGGACATGGCCCAGCATCCGGGCCAGACCGATCGCGGGCACGACAGCAACCACGGGGAGGGCGGCCACGGCGAACACGACCCAGAAACCGAGCTGTTCGGCGATCCAGGGCCCCGCCGACAAGAGCAGAATCTGCGGTCCCGCGATCGCCAGGCCGTAAGCACCGATCGCCTTCCCGCGACGCTGTGGCTCCACCAGTTCGGCCACCAGGGCGCTGCCGGTCACCGTCAGCACCCCGAATCCGAGCCCGCGCACCGCGGAGAGCGCCAGGGTCGGTCCCAGTGCATCACTGAGGCCGTGCGCCAGTGCGGGCAGACCCAGCAGGAGCATGCCCGCCACGAGGACCGGCGCCCAGCCGAAGCGGCGCAGCGCACTGGGGACGAACAGCTGCGTGAGCACGGTGAAGAGCATGAGCACGCCGTTCACCAGCCCCGCGCCCACGGCGTCAGCGCCGCCGCGCACCGCCCACAGCGGCGCGGCCGCCAGCAGAGCGGCGTACCCCGAGAAACCCAGGACGGTCATCGTCAGCAGCAGCGGCATCCCCGGCACCCGCCAGACCGAGTTGTTCAGCACCGACCGAGGCCTCTGTTGACGGCTCCGCCCTCGTGGCATGCCTCAGCGATGACTGGGCTCCCCCTGTGGTCCAGTGGCACAGCGGGAGGCTGCCGGTTGCGGAGACGGATGATCGACATGGTGGCGCCAGCCTATGCCCGGCCTTCCCCAGCCGTGTACGTGACCGCTGACCGTTCCGCTCGGAACTGTTCCGAGAATCAGCTCCCGGACTCGGCAGGAGGGGTTCCGTGCGGGCCTTCTGTCTGCAGGCCTTCTGTGCTCTGGAGCCGGGGTGCGAGGCGAGGGACCCGCCACGCAGGCGGCCTCCGACCTGGGGGTGGCACGAGCGGACCTCCGCCCTCGGGTCGGGGAGAGGGCCCGAAGCTGCTTCTCGTGCGGTCGCCGGCCGGTCAGAGGTGGAGCGCGCCTCGGCCTGCTTCGACCGGCGGTGCCGGCGTCCGGGCGGTCAGCTGCTGCGTCGGACGGTCCGCACGCCGAACACCACCGTGGCGAGGACGAGCAGGACGCCCAACAGCTGGAGGCCCGGGGAGTCGTCGGCCTCCCCGAGGACGATGCCGGCCGCACCCATGGCGAGGCCGACGACGACGGTGAGAAGGGGGAGGATGTGCTTCACGGGATGTCCTTTCACGGGCGCGGAGCGCCCGCGGATCGCGGGGAGGGCGGCGGCTTGGAGCGAGCTGGATCAAGGTGCGCCGGGTCGTTCAGTCCTCGACCCACTCGAGCAGGTCGCCGGGCTGGCACTCGAGCACCCGGCACATGGCTTCCAGGGTGGAGAAGCGCACGGCCTTGGCCCGGCCGTTCTTGAGCACGGCGACGTTCGCCGGAGTCAGCCCGACGCGTTCGGCGAACTCACCGACGCTCATCTTGCGCTTGGCCAGCTCGACGTCGATGCGCACGACGATGGGCATCAGATCACCGCTTCCATGTCGGTGCGCAGGGTCGTGGCCTGGCGCAGCAGCGCCCGCATCACCACCATCAGCAGTCCCAGCACGGTGACACCCGTCAGCATCAAGAACAGCAGCAGCGGCAGCCCGGGGTCGTCGGCGTTGAAGCCGACGTAGAGGAACACTCCCAGCAGCACCGCCCACGCGGCGCCGATCGCCCATACGATGGCATCGACCCACACCAGCGACGCTGTACTGAAGATGCGGTCCTTCTTGACCAGGGTGAGCAGCTTCCAGGTGGACACGATCACCACCTGGGCGCACAGGACCCAGAACACCGTCACGGCCGTCGCCGGCCACCTCAGGTACGCCATGTCCGGGGACTCCTGGGCCATGTGCGCGAACTGCCCCGGCAGCGACATGAACTGGAACAGCACCAGGATGGCGAACAGCAGCACGAGGAAGATCCTGAGGGGGGCAACGGCCCGGTGTTCAATACTCATGCATCGAGTGTCACTTGATATCTATCGAATGTCAATAGAGTGCGCTGTTCTGTGGTCGGGGCGGAGCAATGGGCGCTGCCTCAGGTCCCGGAGTGTGGTGGGCCGGCCGGGGTCGGGCTGAAGATGGCCAGCAGTTCGTCCACCTCGTGGTCGGCGGTGGCCGGGTGACGGAAGTGCTGGTGCCGGTCGACCGTGTAGTGACTGCGCCGGCCGACCCGGTGCCGGGTGAGGTAGCCGGCGGCCTCGAGATCCTTGAGGATGGCCAGCGTGGCGCGCACGGTGATCCCGACCCGGGCGGCGATCTCGCTGACCCGGGCGTCCGGGGAGCCGGCCACGGCCAGCAGGACATGACCGTGGTTGGTGAGCAGCGTCCATGGCGGTCGCCGGAGCGGGCTGGGGCGCCGCGGTCCGGGTCCCTCGGGGTGGTGCCGGGGCGCGGAGGAGGCCTCGGTGGTGTCGGGATGAGCGCCGCGGGTCATGCCGGGGTCCTTTCCTGAACGGGGTGGGTGGGTCAGAGTTCAGCGAGCCTGCGGGAGCCGGCCGGACGGCGACGACCGGGTCGGCAGTGAAGGCCGCTCGCAGCAGCGGCCCCAGCGGCACCACCGGCCCGTCCTGCTCGGCGGCGACACGTGCTGCGCACCGGGCGACCGTGACGGCCCATCGGGTCGTCGGTGAGCACTGCGGCCACAGGGCGTCGGGGGCCGGTGGTGGTGGTCATCGGAGGTCTCCTTCGTGGTGGGCGTGCTCGGTGTCGCTGAGGGAGCCGTGGGCTCGGTCCTCCTGCGGTCGGGAGGATCGACGACGGCCCCTGACGGGTTCCAGGGTGGCGTTCTCCGCCTCGGTCGCCACGTGGAAGGGCGGGTTCGCCGGGCTCGGCGGAGTTCGACGACCCTGGCCGCGGGTCGCCCGCAGGCTGGCCAGGACGGACACGGTGATGATCGTGGCCACCACGGCCAGGGAGATCGGGGTGGGGATGTAGACGACGTCGATCTTCAGCAGCATCTTGATGCCCACCCAGATCAGCACCAGGGCCAGGCCGGTCTTGAGGTAGACGAAGCGGTGGATCATGTCCGCCAGCAGGAAGTACATGGCCCTCAGCCCCAGGATCGCGAACGCGTTGGCGGTGAAGACCAGGAACACCTCGTCGGTGACGGCGAAGATCGCCGGGATGGAGTCGACGGCGAAGACGACGTCGGTGACCTCGATGAGCACGAGCACCGCCAGCAGCGGGGTGGCCAGCAGCACGCCGTTCCTCCGGACCAGGAGCTTCTGCCCGTGGTAGGCATCCGTCATCGGCACCCAGCGGCGGAAGGCGCGCAGCACCGCAGAGCTCTCGGGGTCCAGGTGCTCCTCGCGCTGGCGGATCATCTTCCACCCGGTGCAGAGCAGGAACGCGGCGAAGACGTGGAGGATCCAGGAGGAGTTCTGGATCAGCAGGGCGCCGGCGGCGATGAAGATCCCGCGGAAGACCAGCGCGCCGAGCACGCCCAGGAACAGCACCCGGTGCTGGAACGCCCGGGGCACGGCGAAGTAGCTGAAGATGATGGCCCACACGAAGACGTTGTCCACGGCCAGGGACTTCTCGATCAGGTAGCCGGCGAAGTACTGCTGACCGAACTCGGCTCCCCAGATCCACCAGACGAGGGCTCCGAAGGCGACGCCGAAGGCCACCCACACCCCCGACCAGGCCGCGGCCTCGCGCACGCCGATGACGTGGGCGTGGCGGTGGGCGAACAAGTCGACGGCCAGCATCACCACGATGAAGCCGAGCACTGCGGCCCATGTCCAGAACGGAACATCCATCAGAAGAACACCTCCCGGTCGTGAGGAACGAACCGGAGGTCTCTCCCGGCCCTCACGAGCCCGCCTGCCGGGTCCTCGTGGACCGCAATGACGACAGGACGTCGGTGGGATACTCCCCTCCCAGTCCGACAAGTGAAGCACACTTCACCTATTCGTTCCAGGTCCTCCGATGCCGTCTCCCTGCCGCCCGCCGAGATGCAGGGCGACGTTCGGCCGGGGTTGTTGGACGCCTGCAGCCCCCGAGCCGCGGCCTGCAGCGGATCGGGATGACGGTCTGCATCCACGGTTCGGCGGTGGGCCACCTGGAGGCACTGTTCGCCACCGACTGGTACTGCGAGACCGACGACCTGGTCCTGGAACCTGCTTCGGCTCAGGCTCCGGAGCTGGATGAGCCCTCCCCGGGCGGGCTGGTCTGCCAGGTGCTGCGTTCCGGATTCGTGCTCATCGACGAGGAGGTCGCGGTGGTGGGCTCCTCGACCATGGACATCCGCTCCTTCGTGCGCGACCACGAGGTCAACCTGTTGGTCGCCGGTCAGGACTTCGTGGGCCGCCTGAACGAGATCGTGGCCGGCTGCCGGGGGAACAGCCACGAACTGGACCTGGAGGTCCGGCTGGGCCGGCCCTGGCACCAGAAGCACCTGGACAACACCGCCCGCCTCACCGCCGCCCTCCAGCAGTCCGGCACCTCCGCCACCGCCTGTGTCCAGACGGTGGAAGGCCGGGTATGGAGGGCTCGACGACGTCGCGCCCATCCGACGCCCAGGGTCTCGTGATGCCTGCGTGACATCAAGGAGGCCGGCCCCACCGCCCAGGCCGCGATCCTCAACGAGACCGTCACGATGCAGAACGAGGTCACCGAGATCCTCGGCCCCAACCTCTTCACCGTCGGTGAGGACGACACCCCCATCGTGGGCGTGGACGCGGCCGCCCAAGACATCGAGGACGGGGACATGGTCCAGGTCACCGGAACGGTCCGCCAGGTCGTGGAGACCGATGTGGAGACCGGATGGGGGGTCGACTTCAACGACGACGAGACGTCCTACCTCGTCGAGCGAGCACTCGACCTCGGCGTGGTCGCCGAGGACGTCCAGGTGATCGAGGAGTAGACCTCACCCCGAACGACGACGGGAACTTCTCCAGCCGCCGGTGCGGTCGGAGGAGCTCCCTTCATCGGATGCTCTGTGGTTCTCGGCGACGGGCTGCCCGGTGACGCGCGGACGAGCGACCCGGCTTCTCACTCGACCACGGTGACGCTGGCCTCGGTGAGGTAGGGCTCGGACTCGCGGTTGACGAGGTGGTTTGCGGTCTCCTCGTCGGTGAGCCCCAGCAGACGGTCACGGTCTCCGGGCTCGCTGAACAGGTCGCCCGCCTCGACCATGCCGGTGGCCTCGACCTCGTCGCCGGGGCGCAGGTCGGCGGGCATCTCCGACACGAACACCACCGTCTGCTCGTCGCCCATGGTCAGGAACTCCTCGCCGAAGATCTCCTCCACCTCGTTGGTCAGGGTGATCTCCTGCCCGACCAGCTCCTCGGTGGGGACCTCCGACTGGTCGAGCTGGGTCAACCGGGTCTCGTCCTGGCACCCGGTCAGCAGCAGCGCCCCGGCCAGACCGGCCGCGGCAAGGGTCAGTGTGCGATGGGTCATCAGCGTGCTCCTCGGTTCTCCGGTGACGGTTGTTCCAGGTGGCGTGTCCTTGACCTGTGTCGCCCCACCCTAGCCGCCGGAGCTGGTCGGGGCGTGGGAGCGGCCGGGTGTCGACGGCCGGACAGCCGTGCCCTTCCCCTCCACGTCACACCGCGGTCGGTGCGATCCTCCAGGAGATCCGGGCCACCAGAACCGGTCGTAGCACGGCCCGGGCCGCTAGGGTGGAAGGCCGGCGTGCTGGTCCCGGCAGCGCTGTTCCTGCGAAACCGAGCCCGCCGCGTGCTGTCGGGTTCGTCCACGAGAGGACTGCGATGGCCCACCTCGCTGCCCCGGAGGACGAGCCCGGTCCCGGCCGCCGAGGACACCGACACCGCCGCCTTCGCCGCTTCCGCACGCGCCTGGCAGCGGTGGTGGTGACCCTGGGACTGCTCGTGACCGGCTACGGGGTCGCCATCGAGCCGCGGCTCATCCTCGACGAGGAGCGCATTCAGGCCCGCATCCCGGGGCTGGGCCCGGACTGGAACGGTGCGGAGGTGCTGGTGTTCTCCGATCTGCAGGTGGGGATGTGGTGGGACAACACCGGGATGATCGAGCGGGTGGTGGACCGGGCCGTGGCAGCCGAGCCGGATGCCGTGCTGCTTCCAGGGGACTTCCTCTACCGGGGCGAGGCCAGCGTCCAGGAGCGGGTGCAGGACGCGGCCCGGCTGCTGGAACCTCTGACCGCGGCGGGCATCCCGGTGTACGCGGTGATGGGCAACCACGACCACGCCGTCGGGGCCGTGGAGGAACTCACCACCGCCCTCGAGGAACAGGGCATCCAGGTCCTGGCCAATGAGGCCGTCCCCGTGCTCGGCTCCGGCCCCGGACCGGGACTGTTCGTGGTCGGGGTGGGCCCGTCCTCGGTGGGCGGGGCAGAGCCGGCGGAGGCCTTCGACGAGGTGCCCGAGGCGGCGCCGAGACTGGTGATGATGCACCACCCGACCACGTTCCCGGAGCTGGCCGCCGGGGCTGCCCCCATGGCGGTGGCCGGGCACACCCACTGCGGGCAGATCGCCCTCCCCTTGTTGTCCTCCTGGGCCCATCTGGGACTCACCAAGGAGGAGGAGATCGTGGCCGACGGCTTCGCCCCGGCCGGCTACGGGGCCGAGGGCAACGCCATGTACGTCACCTGCGGGATCGGTTTCAGCCTGCTCCCCGTGCGGATCAACGCCCCACCGCAGCTGCTGACGGTCGAACTGCACCCGGCCTGAGGTTGCCCTGGTCACTGCCCGGAGGGGGCCGTCATGCCGAGGGTCGCCCGGTCCAGGCAGGGCTGCCCGACGTGGCGGTCGTAGATGCCGGCCTCGTCGTCCTGGTCCACCCGGGCCTGGAAATCCGACGGAACGGTGCCGGTGACCTCGACGACCGCGCCCTGCGCCGTGTCGGGGAACGCGTACTGGGCGCTGACCAGCACCGGGTCCAGGTCCGGGTTCTCAGGGTCGGGGAGGACCAGGGCGGAGCGGGAGGGGACCAGATCGGAGACCTCCCCGGTGAGGGAAACCTGTTGCCCGGCGCAGGAGAGCCCGAGGGGGGGCATGGTGCTCCTTCTGGACCTTGACGGGGTGTGCTTGCCGGCGATCGTGTCAGGATTCGACCATGCCCTCGACAGCACACGGCGCTTTGCGTCCCACCGACCCGGGATCGGACCGGCAGCTGCCGCCGTCGCACGGTGACGCCGCCGCAGGCGTGCCGGTTCCGGTGCGGGTGGCCGCCGCGTGGTCCTGGCGGCTGCTGACCGTGGTCGCGGCCGTGGGACTGTTCGGGTATCTGCTCTCGACGATCACAGTGGTCGTCATTCCCGTGCTCCTGGCGGGTCTGCTGGCCGGTCTGCTCTTCCCTCCGGTGAAATGGGCCCGCCGCCACCGGGTGCCGGCGGGAGCGGCCGCCGGTCTGACGGTTCTCGGTCTGGTCGGGGTGGTCGTGGGCCTGCTGCTCCTGGCCGGGCGGCAGATCGTGCTGGGCTTCGCCCAGCTGTCCGGCAGCGTGGTGGCCGGCACCCGGCAACTGTTGGAACGGCTCGAGGGCACCCCGTTCGGATGGGACGTGGGTTCCGTCGACGACTGGATCGACGACTTCGGGGCCACTGTCGAGAACAACAGCGAAGCGATCCTGGACGGGGCCATGTCCTTCGGCGCCACGGCCGGGCACGTGCTGACCGGTGTCGTGATCCTGCTCTTCACCCTGCTCTTCCTGCTGATGGAGGGCGAACGGATCTGGTTGTTCCTGGTCGGTCTCTTCCCGTCGCCCGTGCGCCGGGCGGTCAACGGCGCGGGCCGGCACGGGTGGACGGCGCTGGTCCAGTACGCCCGGGCCCAGGGTCTGGTGGCGGCCATCGACGCCGTGGGCATCGGGGTGGGCGCGGCCCTGCTCGGGGTGCCCCTGGCCCTGCCGATCGGCATCCTGGTGTTCCTGGGCTCCTTCATCCCGATCGTGGGGGCGGTCGTCACGGGGGCGGTCGCGGTGCTGGTGGCGCTGGTGGCGAACGGGACGACGAACGCGCTCCTGATGCTGGGGGTGGTGCTGCTCGTCCAGCAGCTGGAGGGCAACGTCTTGCAACCGCTCATCCTGGGCAAGGCCGTCTCCCTGCACCCACTGGCCGTGTTCTTGACCGTGGCGACCGGGGCGATCCTCTACGGCATCGCCGGGGCCTTGTTCGCGGTGCCGGTCATGGCTTTCCTCAACACCGTGGTGCGCTACCTCGTGGGCGGGTCGTGGCGGGCCGACGACGAGATCGGATGGGAACCGTTCTACTATCCCTGGGAGATCAAGAGGTACGCCAGGCTCCACGACATGACCCGAGAGCAGGTCCTGGGACAGCTCGAGCGGTTCCACCGGGTCCGGGCCAAGGAGCGCCGACAAGCCCGGGCCGCCCGCGAGGACAAGGACGCCGAATAGCCCCGACACCCCGCAGGGGCAGGGCAAGAAGCGGATGCGACGTGCCACACCGCCCCGGCCATTCGGCTCGGCGTTCTTCGGCTGGCTCACCGCCACCGGCATGGCGGTGCTGCTCACCGCGCTGCTGTCAGCCATCGGGGCCGGGGTGGGGGGGCCACCGACACCGATCCAGGACAGGTCGCCCAGCAGGCCGCGCAGGATGCGACCACGGTGGGGATCGTCAGCGGGGTCGTGCTCGCCGTGATCCTGTTCATCGCCTACTTCTGCGGCGGCTACGTGGCCGGGCGCATGGCCCGCTTCGACGGGGCCAAGCAGGGCATCGCCGTGTGGCTGGGCGATCCTGATCGCCATCGTCCTGGCAGTGCTCGGTGCGGTGGCCGGATCCCAGTTCAACGTCCTGGCTCAGCTCAACGGCTTCCCCCGGATCCCGATCGGGGAAGGGGCCCTGACGACAGGGGCATCATCGCCCTGATCATCGCCGCCCTGGTCCCGCTGATCGGGGCAGTGCTGGGCGGGATGGCCGGGATGCGCTTCCACCGCAAGGTCGACCAGGTGGGGACCAACCACCAGGCCGGCCTGGGCGGCTGAGCCCACCTCCCTTTCCGGACCCCGGCTGCGCCCGGCACCGACGCCACCTCGGTGCCGGGTGCAGGACCGTCCGGGTCAGGCTGCGTCGCGGTCGTCGAGCAGCCATGGCGGAATAGGTCCTGCGGGTGTCACCGTTGACGTTGGAACGTCAGTGTCCAGCCCGCAGGAGGCCGGCTTGTCCCCATCACGACCGGCCCGGGACGGCAACGATCCCCAGGAGCCCGAGCAGAACCACCTGGACGCCGAGATCGCGGCGCTGATCAGCGACTACCAGGAGCTGCACAAGGACGACGCGCGACTGCGTCGTATCGAGCGCATCATCCACGCCGGTCACCGGAGCGCCGGCGAGGAGCACGGGGGCTGTGCCGACGGGATCCGCGAGGAGCAGATCGCCCCCGAACTGAGGAACCAGGACGTCCGGCGGGTCGCCGCCGGGATGCTGCGCACCGAGGCGGACATGAGGGCCTATGCGGCCCGTTTCGCCCGGCGAAGCACCGAAACCGACCCGGCGGGAAGAGACCTGGAGCGCCAGGCGCACGCGCTCGACGCCGCGGGCAGGCACTGGCTGCTGATGATTGGCCAGAACCGTGACCACGGGCTGGTCGCCTGCCGCTTCGTCCGGGAGAAGGGCATCCCGCACGCCCGGGTGGTGTCCTTCACCGCCGAACGGCTGAGGCTGCCGATCCTCGTCGTCGAGCTCGGCCTGGACGAGGACGGACCCACGGCGGGGTGCTGATCCTCGCTGCGCGCGGCATCAGGCCCGCGCCGCCAGCACCAGCTCCGTGAGCGCGCTGAGCAGCGGCCCCTCGACCCCGAGGGCCGGCGCCTGCCCGAGCGCCCCGACGGGATCCCGCCGCACGGCCTCGTGCACCCGCCGCTTGGCCTCGTAGCTGATCTGGGCGTCGTTGAGCAGGTCGAAGACGCGGTCGGCGGGATCCTGGGCGGCCACGGTGCGCAAGCCCGCCGACCGCACCACGATCCGCGCCCCGGGCGCCACGTCGTCGACCGTGACCGAGGTGCGGTGCCCGTGCACCCCGTTCCCGCGCCGGGCGACCCGCGCCGGGACCGTCTTCCCGTCCACGGTCACGGTCAGCTCCGCCGGCTCCTCGAAGCCGAGGAAGGTGAGGACCCAGGTGCGCGCCGCCGGCAGGCAGCCGAGGTGGCCCTGCGCCGGGCCGACCGTGAACTCCCCAGCGGCGATGTCGACGGCGAGCGGGGTGCGCGCCCAGCGGACCGGGTCGCGGCCGTCGCCGCTGTCGTCGTCCTCGTCCAGCGCGGTGCGGTGCGAGGCGCCGGCGACCACCAGGACCTCCAGCTCGACGGGATTGACGATGTCCGGCGCGGCGTCGTCGTCGGGCCCGGCGAGGGGCACGATCGCGCCGGCCCGGGCCAGGACGGGCACGTCGCCGAGGCCCCGGTGCAGCACGAGCTCCCGCCCGCCGTCGTAGACGGTGCCCGTGAACAGGTCCGTCCAGGACCCCTCCGGCAGCCACACCGGCACCGCCGCGCGGGTGACCACGGGGTCCGCGGGAGAGGTGACCGGGGCGACCATCAGCTCGGCCCCGAACAGGTACTGGTGCCCGTACCGGTAGGCCTGCTCCGCCTCCGGGTGCTCGTGGTACAGCGGCCGGACCAGGGGGATGCCCTCCACGGCGGCGGCCCGGTTGGCGGTGTGCAGATAGGGGACCAGCCGGTGCCGCAGCCGCAGTCCGCGCTCCATGACCTCGGCGTAGGGGGAGCGGTAGCGCCACGGCTCCTTGGCGATGAAGTCGTTGTCTCCCGAGTGCAGGCGCAGGATCGGCGAGAACACCCCGAACTGCAGCCAGCGGGTGGCCAGCTCGTCGTCGCGGGCGCCGCAGATGTGCCCGCCGATGTCGTGGCTCCACCAGCCGAAGCCGATGTTCGCCGCCGTCGCCGTGAAGTACGGCTGGAACGCGAGGGACGCCCAGGAGATGACGGTGTCGCCGGAGAAGCCGACCGGGTACCGGTGGCTGCCCGGCCCGGCGTAGCGGGAGAGCGTCAGCGGGCGGGACCCGTCCGCGCCCGAATCCAGGAAGTGGTAGTGGTTGAGTACCCACAGGGGGTCCACGTCCGGCAGCCGGGAGTACGGCCCGGACTGCCAGTCGACCCACCAGATGTCCACGCCGTCGGCCTCCAGGCCGCGGTGCAGGACGTCGAAGTACGCCGCCACGAAGTCCCGGTCGGTGACGTCGAAGGCCACGGGCTCCTCCGAGCCCGGCTCGCGGCCCAGGGCCTCGAGCATCGCGGGGTGCGGGTCCTCGAAGGAGCGGACCCCGTCGGCCGGGTGCAGGTTGAGCGTGACCCGGTAGCCGCGCTCGTGCGCCCACGCGAGGAAGCCCCGGGGATCCGGGAACAGCTCGCGGTTCCAGGTGTAGCCCGTCCAGCCCGAGCCGTGCCGGCGCTCCACGTGCTCGTCCGTGAGGTGCCAGTCCATGTCCACCACCAGCACGGAGAACGGCAGCCGGCTCCGGTCGAACCCGGCGACGAGCTGCCGGTACTCGGCCTCGTCGTAGGCGTGGTACCGGCTCCACCAGTTGCCGAGCGCCCAGCGGGGCAGGACGGGCTGCGGCCCGGACAGGGCGTAGAAGTCGCGCAGCGCCTGCTGGTGGTCGTGGCCCCAGCCGAAGAAGTACAGGTCCACGGCACCCTCCTCACCGGCGCGCGGCGCGTACCAGCCGTCGTCCGTGAGCAGCACCGAGGTGGAGTCGTCGATCACCCCGAAGCCCTCGCGGGACGTGACGCCCGGCTCGAGCGCGACCGGACCGTCGGCCTCGTCCCGGGTGCGGGCGGTCCCGCCCAGGGTGGGGACCGGGGCGCCGTAGCGCCACACGCTGTGGTAGCTGGTCACGCCGCCGCGGATCTGCGCGGACAGCCCTGTCGGGCTGAAGGCCCGCTCGTCGTAGCTGAGGTGGATCCGCTCGGTCAGGAGCTCGATCCCGGACGCCGTGCGCTGCACCCGGAAGTCCGGCACCGGGAACCGGCGGTCGACGGCGAACGCGGACGGGCGGTCCTCGAAGCGGCCGGCCGGGCTGTACTCCAGGCGCAGCAGCCCGGGGCTCAGCACGCTGATGCGGTAGTGCTCGCCGGCGACGACGGCGCCCGGGTCGACCGTGCCGTCACCCGTGGGCAGGAAGTGGGGGAGGGGCATGCGCCCAGCCTAGGCAGAGCCGGGCGGGAATAATCCGGAGCGGGGACTCCTTGACCGTAGTAGTTCAAATTTGAAAAAACTGTGCGGGCCGTCCGGCCGGACGCCGCCGCGGAGCAGGAGGAGCACATGCAGTTCGGCATCTTCACCATCGGGGACGTCACCCAGGACCCCACCACGGGGCGCACCCCCACCGAGCACGAGCGGATCAAGGCGACCGTCACGATCGCGAAGAAGGCGGAGGAGGTGGGCCTGGACGTCTTCGCCACCGGGCAGCACCACAACCCGCCGTTCGTGGCGCCGGCCAACCCGCCGATCCTGCTGGCGAGCATCGCGGCGCAGACCGAGCGGCTGGAGCTGTCCACGGCCACCACCCTGATCACCACCACCGACCCGGTGCGCATCGCCGAGGACTACGCCTACCTGCAGCACCTGACCGACGGCCGCGTGGACCTCACCATGGGCCGCGGCAACACCGGTCCGGTCTATCCCTGGTTCGGCCAGGACATCCGCCAGGGCATCCCCCTGGCGATCGAGCACTACAGCCTGCTCCACCGGCTGTGGCGGGAGGACGTGGTGAACTGGCAGGGCCGGTTCCGCAGCGCCCTGCAGGGCTTCACCTCGACCCCGCGCCCGCTCGACGACGTGGCACCCTTCGTGTGGCACGGCTCGATCCGTTCGCCCGAGATCCCGGAGCAGGCCGCCTACTACGGCGACGGGTTCTTCCACAACAACATCTTCTGGCCCGCCGAGCACACCCGGCGGATGGTGGAGTTCTACCGGCAGCGCTACGAGCACTACGGCCACGGCTCCGCCAACCAGGCGATCGTGGGCCTGGGCGGCCAGGTGTTCGTGCGCCGGAGCTCCCAGGACGCCGTGCGGGAGTTCCGCCCCTACTTCGACAAGGCCCCCGTCTACGGCCACGGGCCCTCGCTGGAGGACTTCACGGCGCAGACGCCGCTGACCGTGGGCTCCCCGCAGCAGGTCGTCGAGAAGACCCTCGCGTTCCGTGACTACGCGGGCGACTACCAGCGCCAGCTGTTCCTCATGGACCACGCCGGTCTGCCGCTGAAGACCGTCCTGGAGCAGCTCGACCTGCTCGGTGAGGAGGTCGTGCCCGTGCTGCGCCAGGAGTTCGCCGCGCTCAAGCCCGCCCACGTCCCGGAGGCCCCGACCCACGCCTCGCTGGTGGCCCGCCACCGCGCCGGCCAGGACCCCGTGCCCGGCGGCGCCGAGGACTCGCCCGCCGGGCGGGCCCGCGCCGCGCAGACCGCGGAGAAGGCCCACCGATGAGCGCCCGGGACCTTCCGACGACGCCGGACCCCGGCGCGGCACGTCCGCTCACTCTGGCCGTGGTGTCGGCGGGGACGTCCGACGCATCCTCCACCACCCTGCTGGCCGACCGTCTCGCCGAGGCCGCCCGCGACGCCCTGGACGGGGCGCCGGTGCTGATCCGGCGCGTGGAGCTGCGCCCCCTGGCCCATGCCATCGCCGACCACCTGCTCACCGGGTTCCCCGGTCCGGAACTGCGGACCGCGCTGGAGACGGTCACCGGGGCGGATGCCCTGATCGCCGCCACCCCGACGTACCAGGCCTCCTACTCGGGGCTGTTCAAGTCCTTCTTCGACCTCGTCGACGAGGCCTCGCTGGAGGACCTGCCCGTGCTGGTGGCGGCGACCGGGGGCACCGCACGGCACTCCCTGATGCTGGACACCGCCATGCGCCCGCTGTTCTCCCACCTCAAGGCGCTGGTGCTGCCCCTGGGGGTCTACGCGGCCGCCGAGGACTGGGCCGGGGTCTCGCTCGAGTCGCGCATCCGGCGGGCCGGCGCCCAGCTGGCGCACCGGCTCGGGCCCCAGCTCAGGCCGGGCGTGGAGCCGGCCGCACGGACGGCCGGCTCGGTCCGGGCCGGTGCGGGCGGCCGCGAGCGGGGCGACGGGTTCGACGGAGTCCCGGACTTCGCGGACCTGCTCGCCCGGGTCGGCCAGTGACCGGGCCGGAGGCCACCGCCCGCCCGTGGGACGTGTGGCAGCTGTACTTCGAGACCACCGCGCGGCTGACCACCGAGATCGAGGCCCGGCTCAAGGAGCACGGCTGCTCGCTCATGGACTACCAGGTGCTCCTGCTGCTGCGGAACGCGCACGACCACCGGTTGCGGATGGGGGAGCTGGCCCAGCGGATGGTCTTCTCCCCGAGCCGGCTCAGCTACCAGATCGGCGTGCTCGAGAAGCGCGGCTGGGTGCGGCGGCGGCGCTGCGCGGAGGACGCGCGCGGCCTCGAGGCCGAGCTCACCGACGAGGGGCTGCGCGCCTTCCGCCGTCTGCGGCCCGCCCACGCCCGCGACGTCGAGGAGCTGTTCCTCCGTGCGCTCGAGGGTGACGACGCCGACCGGCTGGCCGCCGTCATGGACCGGGTGGCCCGCACCCTGTCCTGAGGGCGGGCCGGGGCCACGGCGCCGTTGTCCCGGCCCGCGCGCTCAGCGCAGCACGGCCCGCACTCCCGGGCGGACGGCCACCACGAGCCAGGCCGTGTCCACGACGGCCTTGAGCGCTCCCGTCACGAGGCCCAGCGACGCGTCGATGGGGGCCGCGAGCACCAGGACGACGTTGGCCAGGGTGGTCAGGAGCGCCATGGACGCGAGGACGAGGCCGAGGATCCACGCCCACTGCCGCTGCTCGCGCAGCGGGAAGTACACCAGGGCGTAGAGCCCGGCGGTGAGCCCGAAGCCGAACAGGACCGAGATGACGAGGACGATCGTGCTGAACGCCGTCCCCGCGGGCAGGCCGGAATACTGCTCGGGCGCCGCCAGGTACCCCACCGCGCCGCCGAGGACCGCCACCACGAAGGACGCCACGGTGAGCCGCAGCAGCAGCCGCAGGTCGGGAGTCGCCGGTGGCCGGGGCGGGCGGACCTTGGCGTAGGGGGGAGCACCGGGGAGCGGGGGAGGGCCGCCGTGGCCCCGGGGTTCGTAGGGCTGCTGGGACATGGTCGGTGCCTCCTGACGCAGGTACGAGGCCGCCGCACGGGCCCCAGCACCGAACCTATCCGTCGTGATCGCTTTCGCGAACACACGGCGGGGCGGCTCCTCCTGTGCGGCGGACCGTGACGCCCGCACTGCTCGGACGGCGTGATCCCCGCACTTGCCCGAACGGCGGGGCCGAACCTGCTCAGGCGGCGGGGTTCCCGTCCGCGACGAGGGCCGCGGTCGCCGCCGCGATCGCCTGCTCCTCGTCGGTGGGCACCACGAGCACCTCCAGTGCGGAGTCCGGCGCGGAGATCCGTCGGACCTCCCGCGAGCGGGCGGCGTTGGCGTCGTCGTCGAGCACGACCCCGAGGGCGCCCAGCCGGCCGCAGACGCGGGCGCGGAAGGCCGAGGCGTTCTCCCCGATCCCGGCCGTGAAGACCAGCGCCTGGGCGCCGTCCACGGCCACGTGGTAGCCGCCCACGTACTTCGCCAGGCGGTGGGCGGCCATCTCCAGGGCCAGCTCGGCGCGCTCGTCGCCGCCGTCGGCGGCCTCCTGGACGGCGCGCATGTCGTGGCTGCCGGCGATCGCCCGCAGACCGGACTCCTTGTTGAGCACGGCGTCGAGCCGCTCGGGGGTCATCTCCGGGTCCCGGCGCAGGACGGCCGTCACCACGGACGGGTCCAGGTCCCCGGTGCGGGTGCCCATCACCAGGCCCGCCAGGGGGGTGTAGCCCATCGACGTGTCGTAGGAGGCGCCGTCCTTGACCGCCGTCACGGACGCACCGTTGCCCAGGTGCGCCACCACGCAGCTGAACCGTTCGCGCGGGACGCCCAGGAACTGCGCCGCCTGCCCCGTCACCCAGTCGTGGGACGTGCCGTGGAAGCCGTAGCGGCGGATGCCCCAGCGCTCGTAGAACTCCTCCGGCACGGCGTAGCGCCACACGTGCTCGGGCATGGTGCGGTGGAACGCGGTGTCGAACACGCAGATCTGCGGCAGGTGCGGCCACGTCTTCTGCACGGCCCGCAGGCCGAGCACTGCGGCGGGGTTGTGCAGGGGTGCCAGCGGGACCAGCCGCTCGATGTCCTGGATGATCTCGTCGGTCGCGAGCACCGGCGCGGAGAACCGCTCGCCGCCGTGCACCACGCGGTGGCCCGCGGCGTCGATCGTGCGTCCCTCCAGCTCGACCCCCAGGCGCTCCGCGAGCAGCTCGAGCGCCTGCGTGTGGTCCTCGATCTGCGAGCTGCCGATGTTCTCGATCAGCCCGGAGGCCAGCACCGTCCCGCCGTCCTCGCCGGCCTCGAGCTCCCGGACCTGGTACTTGAGCGAGGACGAGCCGCAGTTGACGACGAGCACGAGCATGGAGGACTCCCGGGGGCTGTGGGGACGGTGGGTGTGGGATCGGTGGGCCGGTGGGTCACATGCCCTGGGCCTGGATCGCGGTGATCGCGACCGTGTTGACGATGTCGTCCACGGTGCACCCGCGCGAGAGGTCGTTGACGGGCTTGCGCAGCCCCTGCAGCACCGGGCCCACGGCCACGGCGCCGGCGGACTGCTGGACGGCCTTGTAGGTGTTGTTGCCGGTGTTGAGGTCCGGGAAGACGAAAACGGTCGCCTGCCCGGCCACGGTGGAGCCGGGCAGCTTGGACGCCGCGATCGAGGCGTCCACCGCGGCGTCGTACTGGATGGGTCCCTCCACCTCGAGGTCCGGGTCCGCGCCGCGCACGATCTCGGTGGCCGCACGGACCTTCTCCACGTCCTGGCCGGAGCCGGAGCCGCCGGTGGAGTAGGACAGCATCGCGACCTTGGGCTCCACCCCGAACTGGCGGGCCGTGCGGGCGGAGGCGAGCGCGATGTCCGCGAGCTGCTGCGCGTCCGGGTTGGGGTTCACGGCGCAGTCGCCGTAGACCAGCACGCGGTCCTCGAGGAGCATGAAGAACACGGAGGAGACGATCCGCACGCCCTCGGAGGTCTTCACGAACTCCAGGGCGGGGCGGATGGTGTTGGCGGTGGTGTGTGCGGCCCCGGAGACCATGCCGTCCACGTCCCCCATCTGCACCATCATGGTGCCGA
The DNA here is from genome assembly GCF_042879195.1 of Kocuria nitroreducens. Lineage (NCBI taxonomy): Bacteria > Bacillati > Actinomycetota > Actinomycetes > Micrococcales > Micrococcaceae > Kocuria > Kocuria nitroreducens. The sequence goes on along the minus strand of NZ_JBHZTC010000009.1, from coordinate 129,635 downwards.
AGTAGGAGCCGTCGAGCATCCGCTCCAGGGCCGTGTCCCGCTGCACGCCCTTGTGGGAGCGCAGCCGCACGTACTCGCCGGCGTACTTCTCGCGCAGCTCCTCGTCGTGCACGACGTCCACGAGGGTCAGCCCGTCCTCGGCGAAGTCGAGGTTGATGCCCTCCGTCTGGCACAGCTGCGCGATCCGCCCGGGGTCGCCCAGGACCGTCAGGTCGCAGAAGTTGCGGCGGTGGATCATCTCCGCGGCCCTGAGGATGCGGGGGTCCTCGCCCTCGGGGAGCACGATGTTCTTCCGGTCCGCCCGGGCGGTCTCGACGAGCTCGTGCAGGAAGCGCAGGGGCGTGCGCATGGCGGGGCGCGGCAGGTCCAGCCGGCTCACGAGCTCCTCGCCGTCCACCCTCCGGGCCCACTCGCCGAGCGCGGCCGCGACCTTGCGCGGGTGCGCCCCGGAGAGGGTGCCCCGGGTCCGGGACACCTCCCGGGCGGCCCGGTAGGTGTCCAGCCCGGTGGTCAGGACGGGGAACGGCGCCGCGGCGGTGAGCTCCCGGATCCGCCCCTCGGTGTCGAAGCCGCCCGTCAGCAGCATCCCGGAGGGGACGGGCAGGGCGGGGGAGAGGGCGGAGGCCAGGGACGCGACGACGATGTCGGAGCGGTCTCCCGGCGTGATGACGAAGTCGCCGTCGGCGAGCTGCTCGAGGTAGTGGGCCACGGTCATCGCGGCGACCTTGACGCCCTTGACGTCGCGGTCCAGGGAGACCGTGGACGGGCCGTCCCCGAACCCGTGCCGGTCCTGCAGCTCGGCGACCGTGGGCGCGGCGACCGCCTCGTTCTCGGCGATGACGTACACAGGCAGGCCCCGCACGCCGCGGGCGGCGTTGTGCTCGATCTGCTCCACCCAGTCGGGGCGGGCGCGGTTGACGATGACCGCGAAGATGTCGCACCGCACCTGGTGCAGCTCGGCGCGGGTGACCTCCACCGCGTTGAGCACGTCCTCGGGGCTCTCGGACGCGTCGGCGCCGATGACGGCGAGCACGGAGGCGCCCAGGTTGTTGGCCAACCGGGCGTTCATGTCGAACTCGGCGGTGGCCGCGTTGTGCGCCAGGAGGTCGGTGCCGTCCACCACGACCACGTCGCAGTGCCGGGCCATCTCGCCGTAGACGGTCACGGCCATCGCGTCGAGCTCGTCGTGGTCCCCGGCCGCGAGCAGCTCCCGGGTGCGGGCCAGGGAGGTGCCGCCGCGGCAGCGCTCGTCCGGGAGGTCGAAGTTGCGCTTCATCAGCTGCACCATCGGATCCTCCGCCGGCGTCTCCCCGAGGTGGACGGGGCGGAGATAGCCCAAGCGGTCCGTCTTGCGGAACAGCGAGTCGGCCAGGCCGAGGGCCACGAGCGACTTGCCGGACTGCGGCGTCATCGCGCTGACGTAGATGCCTTGGGTCATGGTGGCGGGGTCCTCCGGCGGTCGGGTTGGGTCCGTGCCCAGTCTAGGCTCGCACGCCGCCGCCCCGGCCGGGACCGCTCGGGTCGAGCCGTTCAGGCCAGGGAGAGGAACATCTTCTCCAGCTCGGCCTTGTCCAGGCTCGGGTCCTCCGAGCGCAGGGACTGCTCCAGGCCCGTGGCGATGATGGAGTAGCCCGCCTTGTCGAGGGCCCGGGAGACGGCGGCGAGCTGCGTCACCACGTCCTTGCACTCGCGGCTCTCCTCGAGCATGCGGATGACGGCGCCGAGCTGGCCCTGGGCCCGCTTGAGCCGGTTGATGGCGGGGGTGAGGTTCTGGGGGTCGAGATGCACGGGACGCTCCTGGGTGGGACGGTCTGCTCCGAGGATTCTATACCCCCGGGGGGATCTGGCATACCCCGAGGGGTATGGTGCACCAGGGCACCACCCTCCCGTCAGCCCAGGAGGAACTGCCGCATCACCTCGAGGGTCGATTGCCCGGCCAGGTTGCCTGCGTGGCGGCGGGACCGTCGTCGTCCCCGGGGTTCACCCGGGAGCCGCCGGGTGGGAGGATGGGGGCATGCTGGTTGCCTTCTCCGTCTCCCCGTCCGGTGGCGAGAACCCGAGCGGTTCCGTCCACGACGCCGTTGCCGCCGCCGTCCGCGTGGTCCGCGAGTCCGGCCTGCCGCACGAGACCGACGCCATGTTCACCACGATCGAGGGCGAGTGGGACGAGGTCATGGACGTCGTCAAGCGCGCCACCGAGGCCGTGGGCGACTACGGGCCGCGGGTCTCCCTCGTGCTCAAGGCCGACATCCGCCCCGGCCGCACGGGCGAGCTGCAGGGCAAGGTCGAGCGCCTCGAGGCCGCGATCCAGCGGCAGGCCATCGAGTCCTGAGCACGGCCCCCGCCGCGGTCCACCTGCGGACCCCCGGCCCGTCCGACGCCCCGGCCTGGTCCGCCCTGCACCTGCGCTACCTCGACGAGACCTACCGTCCGATCTTCGGCGACGCCTTCGCCGACCGGCAGCGGGCCGCGGCCGATCGCACCGCCGGGTACGACCGCGCCCTCCTCGCCGACCCGGACGTGCGCACCCTCCTCGCGGTCGACGACGACGGGACCGCCCTCGGGCTGGTCTCCGCAGGCCCGTCCCCCGCCGCGTGGGAGGGGCGGGCCGGGGTGCCCGCCCCGCTCGTCCCGCTGCAGCTGTTCCAGCTCTACGTGCTGCGGGCCGCCCACGGCACGGGCGTCGGCGCCGCCCTGCAGGAGGCCGCGATCGGCCCCGCCGACGCCTACCTGTGGATCATGGAGGGCAACGCCCGCGCCGAGCGCTTCTACGCCAAGCACGGCTTCCGGGCCCTGGCCGAGTCCTTCCCCGCCGGCGGACCCTGGGCCGGTCAGCGCATGCACCGCATGCTGCGGACGAGGACCGCGTGAGCCGGGCGTCCCGCCGCTCGCGCGCCGCGCCGGCGCCTGCCGCCCGCACCGGTCCCGCGGCCGGGAACTACGAGATCTCGACCGGCACCGCCGAGCTCGTGCCCGACGCCTACGCCCCCGGCTCCTGGGTGCTGCACGTCAACGGCGTCCCCTCCTCCCACGTGGATCCGGAGCACCCCGAGCGGCTCGACTTCGAGTACATGCGCTGGATCGCCGCCGTCGTGGACGTCCACCTCGGCGCCCACCCGGACCCGGAACGGCTGCGGGTGCTGCACCTCGGCGGCGGCGCCTGCTCCCTCGCCCGGTTCCTCGCCCACGCCCATCCGTCGGCGCGGCAGGTCGTCGTCGAGCTCGACGGGCGGCTCGCCGCGCTGGTCCGGGAGTGGTTCGACCTCCCGCGCGCCCCGCTGCTGCGGATCCGGGTGGGGGAGGCCCGGGCCGTCACGGAGTCGCTGAGCCCCGCCACCCGGGACGTGGTGGTCCGCGACGTCTTCGCCGGCGCCGTGACCCCCGAGCCGCTCACCACGGTGGAGTTCGCCCGGCACGTCGAGTGCGTCCTGGCCCCGGGCGGGCTGTACGTGCTCAACTGCGGTGACACCCGGGACCTCGCCGGAGCCCGCGCCGAGCTCGCCGCGCTGTCCGAGGTGTTCGCGCACGTCGCCGCCGTGGCGGACCCGGCGATGCTCAAGGGCCGCCGCTACGGCAACATCGTGCTGGCCGCCTCCTCCGCGCCGCTGCCGCTGGAGGGCTCGCCCGGGGCGGCCGCGCTGGGCCGGGAGCTGCTCGGCGGCGCGGTGCCCGCCCAGTACAAGGACGCGGCGTGGGTGCGCTCGTTCGTGGGCAGCACCCCGCCGCGCCACGACCCGGAGAACGTGGTGGACGGCCGTGGAGCCTGAGACCGCGACCGAGCAGGACGTGCGTGCGCTCGGCGGTGGAACGCTGCCCCGCGGCGGGTGCTGGGCGCGGAGGGCAACCCTTCGGAGGCGTCCCCTGGGATCAGGGAGTCAGCGGGCGGAGCGCGACTCCTCGACCGATGCGACGAATCCCCGGGCCAGCTCCACCAGCTCCCGGGTGCGCTCGATCTGCGGCATGTGCCCGGTGTCCGGGAAGACGTGCACCCGGGCCTCCGGCAGTGCGGCGGCCGCTGCCCCGGCGTGGTGGGCCGGCAGCACGGCGTCGGCGTCGCCCCACACCACGAGCACGGGCACGCCCGACGCCCGCACCTTCTCGAGCAGGGTCCTCCGCCAGCCGGGCAGCACGCCGATCATCGGCAGTCCGATGCTCCGGTAGGTGCCCAGGAACGTGGCCCGGAAGTCCGGCTGGGCGCCCACCCGCGCCGCGTGCCGGAGCCGCTCGGGAGTGGCCAGGGACGGGTCGAAGAAACAGTTCTGGTTGGACCGCACCGCGGCGGCCCTCGCCAGGGGCAGGAACCGGTGGCCCACCACGGGCAGCCTGGACAGTCCCGCCCACACCATGGGCAGGGCGGAGACGTTGGCCTCCCGGCCGAACCCGGCGCTGTTGGCGAGCAGCAGCCCTGCGACCCGCTCGGGGCGCTCGGCGGCCACGGTCATGGCCACGGCGCCGCCCAGGGAGTTGCCCATGAGGTGCACCGGCCGCTCCTCGCCGATCGCGTCGAGCACGCCGAGCACGGCGCGGGCGAACGTCCCCAGCCCCGGCCGGTCCGCGCCGGCGGGGGTGAGCCCGAAACCGGGGAGGTCCATGCTGAGCACGCGGTGGTCCTGCGCCAGCAGCTCGTGGGCGGCCGACCAGTCCTCCAGGCTCCGGCCGATGCCGTGCAGCAGCGCGACCGGCGGCGCGTCCGCGGGCCCGGAGCGGCGGATGCGCACGGGCCGGCCGGCGACCTCCACCGTCGTCGTCGTCGTCGTGGCCTCCACCGTCGTCGCGGCCTCCGGGGCGTCGGCGGGGGAGTCCGCGGCGGGGCGCGGGACGTGCTGGTCGGTCATGCGTGGGCCTCCTGCGGGCGGGCGTCGCGGCGGGCCGCGGTGCGGGGGACGAGGTCGAGGGTGCGGGACAGCGGGGTGCGCAGGGTGGTCGCGGAGTCCAGCAGGTAGTTCTGCCGCACCCGCCACGGGTGCCGGTCGCCCTGGCGCGGGAAGGCGCCGATGGCGCGCTGGACGTAACCGGACCTGAGGTCCAGCAGCGGCTGCTCGGCCATGCCCCGACGTGCGTGCGGCACCACGGCCCCGGCGTGGTGGCGCTCCAGGTGCCGGAGCACCTTGCACACCAGCCGGTGGGTGAGGTCGGCGCGCAGGGTCCAGGACGCGTTGGTGTAGCCGATGCACAGCGCGAAGTTCGGCACGCCCGTAAGCATCGCGCCGTTCCACACGAACTGCTCGGACAGCTCCACCGGCGTCCCGTCCACGGTGAGCACGATCCCGCCGAAGGGGAGCAGCCGCAGGCCCGTGGCGGTGACCACGAGGTCGGCCTCGAGGACCCGGCCGTCGCTCAGCCTGACGCCCTCGGGCACGAAGGTGTCGATCGTGCCGGTGACGACCTCCGCCCGCCCCTTCTTCAGCGCCTTGAACAGGTCCGCGTCCGGCACCGCGCACAGCCGCTGGTCCCACGGGTCGTAGGAGGGGGTGAAGTGCTCCGCCACGAGCTCTACGGAGCCGAGGATGCGCGCGGCCCGCGACGTGAAGAACTGCCGGGCCGCGGCCGGGCGGCGGCGGCAGAACTGGTACACGGCCGTGCTGAACAGGATGTTCTTGGTCCGGATGACCCGGTGGGCGAGCCCTGCGGGGAGGGCCCGGCGCAGCGCGTCGGCCCGCTTGTCCCGGCCGGGCACGGCGCTGATCCACGTGGGGGAGCGCTGCAGCATCGTCACGCTCCCGGCGTCCCGGGCCATGGCCGGCACGAGGGTCACGGCGGTGGCGCCGCTGCCGACCACCAGCACGCGCCGGCCGGCCCAGTCGAGGTCCTCGGGCCAGAACTGCGGGTGCACCACCCGGCCCCGGAAGTCCTCGAGGCCGGGCAGCGCGGCGTCGTGGCCGCGGTCGTAGTCGTAGTAGCCGGCGCAGGAGTACAGGAACGAGCACGTCATGGTGCGCCCGTGGACCGTGCCGTCCTCGCCCCGGACCTCGAGGCCGAGGTTCCAGCGCTGCTCGGCACCGGACCAGTCGGCCGAGACCACCTTGGTGCGGAGGCGGAGGTGCCGGTCGATGCCGAACTCCTCCGCGGTCTCGTGGATGTAGGCGAGGATCGACGGGCCGTCTGCGAGTGCCTGCGGGTCCCGCCACGGCTTGAAGGAGTAGCCGAGCGTGAACATGTCGGAGTCGGAGCGCACGCCCGGGTAGCGGAACAGGTCCCAGGTCCCGCCCAGGTCGTCCCGGGCCTCCAGCACGGCGTAGGTCAGCTCGGGGCACTCGGTCTGCAGGCGGTAGGCCGCGCCGATGCCGGACAGGCCGGCCCCGACGACGACGACGTCCCGGTGGTCGGTCCCGCGGACGGACCCACCGGGGAGCTGGTCGGGGGACCCGCCGGGAGACCTGCCGGGGATCTCGCGGGACGGCTCGCTGGCGGTGGCAGGTGCTGGCATGCCTCCAGGATCGCCCGCCGCGCTCGTGAAGACTTGACGCTGCGCGACGATTGCTTGACCCTGGGCGACATGACGGTCATCCGGTCCGCGGGTCTGCGCGGCTTCCGCGCCGCGGTCGCGGAGCTCGGCGGGGACGCCGAGGCTCTGGCCGACGCCGCCGGCCTGCCCCGGGCGGCCCTGGACACCGACGACCTCCTGGTCCCGGAGCGGGCCGTGGGGCGGGTGCTCGAGCGTGCCGCCCGGGAGCTGGGTTGCCCAGATCTGGGGCTGCGGGTCGCCGCGCGGCAGGACCCGGGCGTGCTCGGCCCGCTCGCGCTCGCCGCCCGCCACTCAGAGACGGTGCGCGACGCCCTCGAGTGCACCTCCCGGTACCTGTTCGTGCACGCCCCGTCCCTCGAGCTGGCGCTGGTGCAGGACCCCTACGGCGCCCGGGGGGTGACGGCGGTGCGCTACGGTGGCACCTCCGCGACCGCCCAGGACCCCGGCAGCGGCAGCCCGCAGGGCACCGACCTCGGCCTGGGCCTGCTGCACCGGGCCTTGACCTCCCTGGTGGGCGGCCGCTACGGGCTGCGCACGGTCGAGCTGGCCCACCGGCCGGTGGCGCCGCTGCGGGCCTACGAGGAGTTCTTCGGGGCGCCCGTTCGCACCGGCCGCCCCGAGGTCCTCCTGCGGATCCCCACGAGCACGCTCGCCCGGCCGCTGCACGGGGACGCCGGGGTCCGGCAGGTGGCGCTGGCCTTCCTCGACACCCAGCTCCCCGGGACCGGCTCGGCGTGGGCGCCCCGGGTCCGGGGCGTGCTGGTGCAGCTGCTCGGCACCGCGGCCCCCGAGATCGAGGCCGTGGCCCGGGTGCTGGACCTGCACCCCCGCACCCTGCAGCGCCGGCTCGCCGAGGAGGGCACCACCTTCGGCGCCGTCCTCGACGAGACCCGGCGCAGCGCCGCACTGCGCTGGCTCACCACCACCGACGTCCCCCTCGGCCAGATCGCCGCGCTCGTGGGCCTCTCGGAGACCTCGGCCCTCACCCGGTGCGCCCGCCGCTGGTGGGGCGCCCCGCCGCGGGACGTCCGCCGCCGGGGCGTCCCGGTCGCCTGACGGTGTCGCCGCGCGTCAACTTCCTGTCGTGAAAGGTCAAGCGACCAGGAGCTCCCGCCCGCACACTGGACAGCACGCCCCGATCCCGACCTCCCGATCCCGACCTCCCGATCCCGACCTCCCGATCCCGACCTCCCGATCCCGACCTCCCGATCCCGACCTCCCGATCCCGACCTCCCGATCCCGACCTCCCGATCCCGACCTCCCGATCCCCGACCCGAGGAGCAGCCCATGTCCCCGTCCGCCCCCTTCCGTTTCGCCGGCGCCACCGCGGTGCTCACCGGCGCCGCCTCCGGCATCGGCGAGCAGCTGGCCCACGGCCTCGCCGCCCGCGGCACCCACCTGGTGCTCCTCGACCGGGACGCGGCGGGACTCGAGACCGTCGCCGGGGCGATCCGCGCCGGTCACCCGGACCTGCCGGTGCGCACGGTCGTCGCCGACCTGGCCGAGCTGTCCGCACTGCCGGGCGTGGCCGAGGGGATCCGGGCCGAGCACCCGCGGATCGACCTGCTGGTCAACAACGCGGGGGTGGGCCTGGGCGGGTCCTTCGAGCAGGTCTCCGCCGAGGAGTTCGACTGGCTCATGGACATCAACTTCCGGGCGCCCGTGGTGCTCACCCGCGAGCTGCTGCCCGCCCTGCTCGCCGCCCCCGGCAGCCACCTGGTCAACCTCTCCAGCCTGTTCGGCCTCATCGCCCCGCCCGGGCAGGTGGCGTACTCCGCGAGCAAGTACGCCCTGCGCGGGTTCACCGAGGGCCTGCGCCACGAGCTGGCGGGCCGGGTGGGGGTCACCGTGGTCCACCCGGGCGGGGTCCGGACGAGGATCGCCGAGACCGCGCGCACCCCGGCCGCCGTGCCCGAGGAGCGGGCGCGGAAGGACCGGGAGGACTTCGCGGCGCTGCTGAGCTATCCGGCGGAGCGGGCGGCCGCCGACATCCTGGGGGCGGTGGAGCGGCGCCGGAACCGGCTGCTCGTGGCGCCCAGTGCCGTGCTGCCGGACCTCGTGGCGCGCCTCCTCCCCGGCTCCTACTGGCCGGTCCTGCGGTTCGCGCCGCGGGTCCTGCAGCACCTTTCCGGGCGGCGGCGCCGGGCCTAGGCTGAGCGCATGACCAGCACCCTGTCCGCCGTCGCCATCGACTGCCGCGACCCCGAGATCCTCGCCCGCTTCTGGTGCGCCGCCCTGGGCTACGTCGTCCACGGGGAGGCCGAGGGCTTCGTGGGGATCGTGCCCGCCGAGGGCAGCGGCCCGCGCCTCGACTTCGTCGTCGTCCCCGAGCCGCGGACGGTCAAGAACCGGCTGCACCTCGACCTGCGCGCCGTGGACACCGACCAGGACTCCGAGGTCGCCCGCCTGGAGTCCCTCGGGGCCCGCCGCGTGGACGTGGGGCAGGGGCCCGAGGTGACCTGGGTGGTGCTGGCCGATCCGGAGGGCAACGAGTTCTGCGTGCTCTCCGACCTCGAGGACGAATGAGCCGGCGGGCTCAGGCGACCACGCCGTCCACGTAGTACCACCGGCCGTCCTCGCGCCGGAACCGGGAGTTCTCCCGCTGGGTCCCCCGGGACCCGCCCGCGGCGCGCCAGGCGGCGGTGAAGTCCACCCACCCCTCGTCGTCGAAGGGGCCGCCGCCCGTGGCTCCGTGGACGTCGAGCCGGGTCCAGCGCAGCGCGGGGTCCGCGCCGACCGACTCCGGACGCGTGCCCGGGTGCCACGTGGCCAGCAGGTAGGTCTCGTCCCCGGCGGCGAAGGCGCTGAACCTCGAGCGCATGAGCAGCTCGGCCGTGGGCGCCGGGCGGCCGCCGTGGAAGCGGCCGCAGCAACCGCCGTAGGTCTCCCCGGTGCCGCAGGGGCAGCGGGCGTCGTCGTCGATCATGCCCCGATCCTCTCATCGCCCCGGCCCTCGGGGGCCGCCCCCGGGACCGCTCCCCGGTGCGCGAGGTCGCGGACGGCGGCCACCGGAACGCGTCCGGCGGCCGCTGTCCGCGACCTCGGCGAGGGAGGAGGAGGTCAGGCCATCCAACCCCCGACCACGCCCTTGCCGAAGAACACCACGAAGGCCGCCGCCACGACGTACATCAGCGGGTGGACCTCCTTGCCGCGGCCCTGCACGAGGCGGATGAAGACGTAGGAGACGAAGCCCGCGCCGATGCCGTCCGCGATCGAGTAGGTGAACGGCATGACGGCGAAGGTCAGGAAGGAGGGCACGGACAGGCCCCAGTCGTCCCACTCGATGCGCACGACCTGCTTGGCCATGAGGAAGCCCACCACGACCATGGCCGGGGCCACGGCCTCGAACGGCACCACGTTGACCAGCGGGGTGATGAACATGGCGAGCAGGAACAGCACGCCGGTGACCACGTTGGCCAGGCCGGTGCGGGCGCCGTCGGCGATGCCGGTGGAGGACTCCACGAAGATCTGGTTGGAGGACACGGAGCCCGCGCCGCCGGCGATCGCGCCGGCGGCGTCCACGAGCAGGATCTTGTCCACGTTCTGGATCTGCCCGTTGCGGCCCACGAGACCGGCCTGCTGGGAGAGCCCGACCATCGTGCCCATCGCGTCGAAGAAGATCGAGAGCAGGATCGTGAAGATCAGCAGCGCCGCGGCAAGGGCGCCGAGGCTCTGGAACGCCTCGAGCGGGGCGGCCGAGCCCACGAGGGAGAGGTCCGGCAGCGCCACGAACGAAGTGGGGGCCGCGGGCACGACGAGCGACCATCCGGTGGGGGCGTCCACCGAGGAACCGGACGGCACGACGGCCTCGAGCACGTGGGCGAGGACCGTCGTGGCGACCACGGCGATCAGGATGGCGCCGCGGACGTTGCGGACGATCAGGGCCAGGGTCAGGAGCAGGCCGACCACGAACGTGAGCATGGGCCAGCCCAGCAGCGTCCCGCCGTCGCCGAGCTGCACGGGCACGGTGGTGCCGGCGGCGTCCGGGATGCGGCGCACGAAGCCCGCGTTCACGAAGCCGATCAGGGCGATGAACAGGCCGATGCCCACCACGATGGCGGTCTTCAGGGACGCCGGCACGGCGTTGAACACGGCGGTGCGGAAGCCGGTCAGCACCAGGACGAACATGATCAGGCCCGCCCACACCACCAGACCCATCACCTGGGGCCACGTGAGCTCGGGGGTGGTCACGATCGTCACGGCGAGGAACGCGTTGACGCCGAGGCCCGTGGCGATCGCGAAGGGCGCGCGGGCCACGACGCCCATGAGGATGGTCAGCACACCGGCGACGAGCGCCGTCACGGCGGCGACGCGCTCGCCGCCCAGGACGTTGCCGGCGCCGTCCGGGCCGTAGCCGAGGATCAGCGGGTTGAGCACCACGATGTAGCTCATCGCGATGAACGTCGCCACGCCGCCGCGGACCTCGCTCGTCACCGAGGAACCGCGCTCGCTGATCTTGAAGAAGCGGTCCAGGCCGCTGCGCGGCGGACCGGAGGGAGTCTCGGTGGAGACGGAAGCGGAGGATGCCATGGTGGTCCTTCAGGCACTCGACGGGAGGGAGCACGACTCCACGAGGAGGGCTCCCGGGCTGACGGCGGCACCGGCGTGCCACCGTGACGACACTACCTTCCGGCGCCCGGGCGCCCATGCACGGATCGGCCCTCGTGTCCACCCCTGTGTCCCGTCGAGACGGTTCATGGCGGTTTGTGACGCCTGGCGTGACTGGCCCGCGGGACGCGCGAACAATCGACGGCATGACACAGACGACGCGCGCGCCCCGCGCTGCCCGGAAGCCGAAGCCCGAGGGGCAGTGGAAGGTCGACGGCCGGGACCCCCTGAACCCGAACGAGGTCTTCAAGCAGGCCGACGACGGGCTCAACGTGCGCACCCGGATCGAGGAGGTCTACTCGAAGCACGGCTTCGCCTCGATCGACCCCCAGGACCTGCACGGACGCTTCCGCTGGTGGGGTCTCTACACCCAGCGCAGGCCGGGCATCGACGGCGGGCGGACGGGCTCGCTGTCCGACGCCGAGATCGAGGACGAGTACTTCATGATGCGCGTCCGGCTCGACGGCGGGGCCCTCACCCGCGAGCAGCTGCGGGTGCTCGGGCAGATCTCCGCGGACTTCGCGCGGGACTCGGCCGACATCACGGACCGGCAGAACATCCAGTACCACTGGATCCGCGTCGAGGACGTCCCGGAGATCTGGCGCCGGCTGGAGGACGCGGGCCTGGACACGACCGAGGCCTGCGGTGACGTGCCGCGCGTGATCCTGGGCTCCCCGCTCGCCGGGATCGCCGCGGACGAGATCATCGACCCCACCCCGGTGATCGAGCAGATCAAGTCCACCTGGATCGGCTCCCCGGAGTTCTCCAACCTGCCGCGCAAGTACAAGACCGCGATCACCGGCCACCCGTCCCTGGACGTGGTGCACGAGATCAACGACTGCGCGTTCGTGGGCGTGGTCCACCCCGAGCTCGGCCCCGGCTACGACCTGTGGGTCGGCGGCGCCCTGTCCGTGGTGCCGTTCCTCGGCAAGCGCCTCGGCGCCTTCGTGACCGAGGAGCAGGCCCCCGAGGTGTGGAAGGGCGTCACGAGCATCTTCCGCGACTACGGCTACCGGCGGCTGCGCAACCGCGCCCGGCTGAAGTTCCTGGTGCAGGACTGGGGGCCGGAGAAGTTCCGGCAGGTGCTCCAGGACGAGTACCTCGGCTACGAGCTCGCGGACGGTCCCGCGCCGGAGAAGGCGGCCACGCCCGGCGACCACATCGGCGTGCACCGGCAGAAGGACGGCCGGTTCTACATCGGCGTGGCCCCGCGCGTGGGCCGCGTCTCCGGGGCGAAGCTGCTGGCCCTGGCCGAGGTGATGGCGAAGTACGGCTCCGACCGGCTGCGCACCACCCCGCACCAGAAGCTCGTGCTGCTCGACATCAAGGAGGCCGACGTCGAGAACGCCGTTGCCGACCTCGACGCCCTGGACCTGCAGGCGAAGCCCTCCGCGTTCCGCCGCTCGACCGTGGCGTGCACCGGCATCGAGTACTGCAAGCTCGCGATCGTCGAGACCAAGCAGACCGCCTCGGACACCATCGACGAGCTGGAGCGACGGCTCGACGGCGTGGAGCTGCCCCACCCCATCTCGATGCACGTCAACGGCTGCCCCAACTCGTGCGCCCGCATCCAGACCGCGGACATCGGGCTCAAGGGCCAGCTGCTGCCCACCGAGGACGGCGGGCAGAAGCCCGGCTACCAGGTCCATCTGGGCGGCGGGCTCGCCGCCGACGACCGCGCCGAGGCCGGCCTGGGCCGGACCGTGCGCGGGCTGAAGGTGTTCCAGGACGACCTCGCCGACTACGTGGAGGGACTGGTCCGGCGCTTCCTGGCCCAGCGCACCGAGGACGAGAGCTTCGCCGAGTGGACCCGCAGGGTCGAGGAGAGTGAACTGGCATGACCGGCACCGACACGGGCCTCCGTCCCGCCCTGCGCGACGAGCAGCAGCTGCGTGACCTCGCGGCGGCCGGCGCCGCGGCGCTGCACGCCGAGCTCGACGCCCAGGGCCGGGTCCCGGCCGAGGGAGAGGCCTCCACGGCGGAGGCGATCCGCTGGGTCGCGGAGAACTTCGACCTGCGCAACGTCACCGTGGCCTGCTCGATGGCCGACGCCGTGCTCCCGGCCCTGGTCGCCGAGCAGCTGCCCGGCGTGGACGTGCTCTTCCTCGAGACGGGCTACCACTTCCCGGAGACCATCGGCACCCGGGACGCCGTGGCGCACATGCTCGACATCACCGTGGTCGACGCCCTCCCGCAGCTGACCGTGGCCGAGCAGGACGAGAAGCACGGCAAGGACCTGTTCGCCCGCGACCCGGGCCTGTGCTGCGCCATCCGCAAGGTGGCCCCGCTCAAGAAGTCCTTGGAGGGCTACGAGGTGTGGTTCACCGGCGTGCGCCGGGACGAGTCCTGGACCCGCACCAACGCCCCGATGGTGACCTTCGACGAGACCCACAAGCTCGTCAAGGTCAACCCCATGGTGCGCTGGACCCTCGACGAGCTGGTCGAGTGGTCGCAGGACCACGGCGTGCCGACGAACCCGCTGATGGCGGAGGGCTACCTCTCCATCGGCTGCGCCCCCTGCACACGGCCCACCGCCCCGGGCGAGGACCCGCGCGCGGGCCGCTGGGCCGGCAAGGACAAGATCGAGTGCGGCATCCACCTGTGAGCGCACCCACGACGACGGAGACGAACGTGACCACCCCGACCACCGCCCCGGCCTCCGCGGAGGCCGGCGTGCACAGCAGCCTCGACGCGCTCGAGGCCGAGTCCATCCACATCCTGCGCGAGGTCGTGGCGGAGTTCGACCGCCCGGCCATGCTGTTCTCGGGCGGCAAGGACTCGGTGGTCATGCTGCACCTGGCCGCCAAGGCGTTCTGGCCGGGCCGGATCCCCTTCCCCGTGCTGCACGTGGACACCGGCCACAACTTCCCGGAGGTCCTCGGCTTCCGGGACCGCACCGTGGAGCGGCTCGGCCTGCGGCTGGTCGTGGCGAGCGTGCAGGACTACCTCGACGACGGCCGGCTGCTCGAGCGCGCCGACGGCACCCGCAACCCGCTGCAGACCCTCCCGCTGCTGGACGCCATCGCGGACAACAGGTTCGACGCCGTGTTCGGCGGCGGCCGCCGCGACGAGGACAAGGCCCGCGCGAAGGAGCGGATCCTGTCCCTGCGCGACGAGTTCGGGCAGTGGGACCCCCGCAACCAGCGTCCCGAGCTGTGGAACCTCTACAACGGCCGGCACACCCCCGGCCAGCACGTGCGGGCGTTCCCGATCAGCAACTGGACCGAGCTGGACATCTGGCGCTACATCGAGCGCGAGAACATCGAGCTGCCGCCCATCTACTACGCCCACGAGCGGGACGTCTTCCGCCGGGACGGGATGTGGATGGCCGTGGGCGAGTTCTCGGCGCCGGACGGGGTCGAGACCGTGGAGCGGCAGACCGTGCGCTACCGCACCGTGGGGGACATGTCCTGCACCGGCGCCGTGCTCTCCGGGGCGCGGACTGTGGCCGACGTGGTGGCCGAGGTCGCCGTGTCCACGCTCACCGAGCGCGGGGCCACCCGCGCGGACGACAGGATCTCCGAGGCCGCCATGGAGGACCGCAAGAAGGACGGGTACTTCTAGACATGACATCCCCCAGCACCGTGACCGGGCACGCCCCCGCGGCCGAGCACGTCCCCACGATCGACCCCGGCTCCCTGTTCCGCTTCGCGACCGCCGGCTCCGTCGACGACGGCAAGTCCACCCTGGTGGGCCGGCTGCTCCACGACGCGAAGGCGATCCTGGCCGACCAGCTCGAGGCCGTGGGCCGCACCTCCGCCGAGCGCGGCTTCGGCGGCGGCACCGGCCGGCTCGACCTCGCCCTGCTCACCGACGGCCTGCGCGCCGAGCGGGAGCAGGGGATCACCATCGACGTGGCCTACCGCTACTTCGCCACGGACCGCCGCTCCTTCATCCTCGCCGACTGCCCCGGCCACGTGCAGTACACGAAGAACACCGTCACGGGCGCCTCGACGGCCGACGCCGTGGTGCTCCTCGTGGACGCCCGGCACGGTGTGGTCGAGCAGACCCGACGGCACCTGGCCGTCGTGTCGCTGCTGCGCGTGCCGCACGTGGTGGTCGCCGTGAACAAGATCGACCTCGTCGACTACGACCAGGAGGTCTTCGACCGGGTCGCGGCGGACGCCACGAGCATCGCCGCGCGGCTGGGGGTCGAGGACGTGCACGTGGTGCCCGTCTCCGCCCTCGAGGGCGACAACGTGGTGGAGCCCTCCGCGCGGACCCCCTGGTACTCCGGCCGGCCGCTGCTGCGGGTGCTCGAGGAGCTGCCCACGGTGGACGAGTCCGGCCGCGGCACCGCCCGCCCCTTCCGCTTCCCCGTCCAGTACGTCATCCGCCCGCAGGGCGGCACGGCACCGGGCGCCGACGCCGAGGCACTGCGGGACTACCGCGGCTACGCGGGCCAGATCGCCTCGGGCACCGTCGCGGTCGGCGACGAGGTCGTGGTCCTGCCCGCGGGCCGGCGCACCACGGTCACCGGCATCGACGTGGCGGGCACCGCGCCCGCCCCCGGAGCGCCCCTGCCCGGCGAGCGGCTGACGGAGGCCGCGGCGCCGCTGTCCGTGACCCTGCAGCTGGCCGACGACATCGACATCGCCCGCGGCGACCTCGTCGCGAGCGCCGACGACGAGCTGCCGGAGCCCGTCCGGGACCTCGTCGCCTCGGTGGCCTGGCTCGGCGAGCGGCCCCTGCAGCCCCGCGCCCGCGTGCTCGTCAAGCACGGCGCCGCCACGGTCCAGGCCATGGTCCAGGAGCTCGAGGGGCGGCTGGACCTCGAGCAGCTCGTGCTGCGGGACGCCACCACCCTCGAGCTCAACGACATCGGGCGGGTCCGGCTCCGGCTGGCCTCCCCGCTGCCCGTCGACCCCTACGACAGGCTGCGGCGCACCGGCGCCTTCCTGGTCGTCGACCCGGCCACGGGCAACACGCTCGCGGCCGGGCTCGTGCGGGACGCCTGAGGTGGGCGGGCAGCAGCCGCTGGACCTCGCCACGGTGACGGCCGGCAGCGGCGGGCGTCCCGCCGCGTCCCGTCGTCGCCCCGGCTGGCCGCTGGTGCTGACCGCGCTCGCGCTCCTGACCGCCCTCACGGCGGCCGCCACGTGGCTGCGCGCCGACGGGACCTTCGAGGCGTGGAAGCAGGCCTCGGTGGAGACCTCCGACGCCGCCGAGCTGCGGCTGGGCTACTTCGGCAACCTCACCCACGGACCCGCCCTGGTGGGCTTCGAGGAGGGCCTCTTCGCCCAGGAGCTGGGCGGGACCGCGCTGACCGCACAGGTCTTCGGCAGCGGGCCCACCGCCGTGGAGGCCATGAACGCCGGGACCCTGGACGCCGCGTTCGTGGGCCCGAACCCGGCGATCAACTCCTACGCGCAGTCGGGCGGGGAGTCCCTCGCGATCGTGGCGGGCGCGGCCTCCGGCGGTGCCCAGTTCGTGGTGGCCGGCGACCTCGCGGACGAGGGCGACCTCGCGGGGAGCACCCTGGCGAGCCCCGAGTTCGGGGGCACCCAGGACGTGGCCCTGCGCACCTGGCTCGCCGGGCAGGGCTACGAGGTCGACGGCGACGGGGCGCGCTCCGTCGCGATCACCCCCATGCCCAACGGGCAGGCCCTGCAGATGCTGCGGCAGGGCCAGATCGACGGCGGCTGGCTGCCCCAGCCCTGGGCCACCCGCGCCGTCCAGGAGGAGGGCGCCCGCGTCCTCGTGGACGAGCGGGACCTGTGGGCGGACGGCCGGTTCCCCACCACGGTGCTCGTGGTCCGCCAGGACTACCTCGCCCGGCACCCGCAGACCGTCGAGCGGCTCGTCCGCGGCCTGGAGCGGTCCGTGGACTGGCTCGACACCCACGAGGACGACCCCGTGACCGTGGCCGGCACCCTCAACGACGGGCTCGTGGCGGCCGGCACCGAGGCGCTGCCGCAGAACACCCTGATCGACGCGCTCGGCGCGCTCGAGTGGACGGTCGACCCGCTCACCGGGACCTATCCCGCGCTGCTCGCCGACGGCATCGCGGCCGGGACCACCCAGGACGCCTCGCTCGAGGGGCTCGTGGACGAGCGGTTCCTGGAGCGGCTGCGACCGTCCGCACCGGCAGGGGAGGAGTCGCCGTGACCGCGATCCGGCTCGAGGGCCTGAGCAAGAGCTTCGGCCCCGCGGACGGTCCCGTCCTGGAGGACGTGGACCTCGAGGTGGAGCGGGGCCAGTTCGTGGCGCTGCTGGGCGCCTCCGGATGCGGCAAGTCCACGCTGCTCAACATCGTGGCGGGCCTGGAGGAGCCGACCGGCGGCTCCGTGACGGTCCCGGCCGAGGGCGCGGCCCTGATGTTCCAGGACGCCGCCCTCTTCCCGTGGCTGAGCGCGCGCCGCAACGTGGAGCTGGCCCTCGAGCTGCGCGGCATGCCGCGGGCCGAGCGCCCGGAGCGGGCGCGCGAGCTGCTCGAGCTCGTCCGGCTCGGCCACGCCGCGGACAAGCGCCCGCACGAGCTCTCGGGCGGGATGCGCCAGCGCGTGGCCCTCGCCCGGGCGCTCGCCCAGGAGCGGGAGGTGCTGCTCATGGACGAGCCGTTCTCCGCGCTGGACGCCATCACCCGGGACCTGCTGCACGAGGAGCTGCTGCGGATCTGGCGGGCCACCGGCCGCACGATCGTGTTCATCACGCACAACGTCGGCGAGGCCGTGCGCCTGGGCCAGCGCGTGCTGCTCATGTCCTCCCGCCCGGGGCGGATCGTCCAGGAGTGGGACACCCGCCCCTGGAAGGACCCCGACGCCTACGGCTTCGAGGGCAACGCCCAGTCGCTCGACGACACCCTCGGGGAACTGACCCGCACGATCACCGCACGACTCCGGGAGGAGATCAGCCGCCATGCCGCCTGAGACCGCCGCACCCTCCGTCCCGGCCCGGTCCGCCGTGGACCGCCCCGCCGTCGCGCCCCCTCCGGCCCCGGTCGGCCCCCGCCCGGGCCCCGCCGGGGACGAGCTCGCCGGGCTCGACGCCCTGCAGACCGAGCGCACCCGCCGCACGTCGGGGGTCGAGGTGCTGCGCACCAAGGTGGCCCCGCCCCTGGTGGCCCTGCTGTTCGCCCTGCTGCTGTGGCAGCTGCTCGTCGCCGTCCTCGGGCCCCGCCCGGACGTGGTGCCGGGCCCGCTCGACGTCGCCCGCCAGGTCACCGTGCTGCTCTCCGACGGCACGGTGCTCGGCGCGCTGGGCACCAGCCTGTGGCGCGGGATCAGCGGCTTCCTGATCGCGGTGGCCGTGGCCACCCCGCTGGGCCTGCTGGTGGCGCAGTGGCAGGGGTTGCGCAACGCCGTCGGCCCGCTCATCTCCGGGCTGCAGGTGCTGCCCTCCGTGGCGTGGGTGCCCGCCGCGATCATCTGGTTCGGGCTCTCCGACGCCACCGTGTACTTCGTGGTGCTCATGGGCGCCGTGCCCTCCATCGTCAACGGGATGCTCGCGGGCGTGGACCAGATCCCCCCGCAGCTGCGCCGTGCCGGGCACGTGCTCGGGGCGTCGGGCTGGACGATGGCGAGCCGGATCGTGCTGCCCGCGGCCCTGCCCGGCTACGTCGCCGGCCTCAAGCAGGGCTGGGCGTTCTCGTGGCGCTCTCTCATGGGCGCCGAGCTCATCGCGATCGGCGGCTCCATCGGGTTCGGCCTCGGCTCCCTGCTCGCCCAGGGCAGGACCGTGTCGAACATGGCCGTGGTGATGGTCGCGGTGATCGCGATCCTCGCCGTCGGCATCCTCGTGGAGCTGCTGTTCTTCAACCCCGTGGAACGGCGCCTGCTGCGCGGCCGAGGGCTGCTCGGCCACCGCTCGTGAGCCTCCTCACCCAGGAGATTCTGCGCCAGATTCACTACCCTTGGACCCGGTCTACGATGCGCGCGGCGGACGCCGTGCGCGCAATCGAAAGGAACCCACGTGGCTGACACCACCACCCGCCCCCTGCGCGTCGCCGTCATCGGCGCCGGCCCGGCCGGCATCTACGCCGCGGACATGCTCACCAAGTCCGGGCCCGTGAAGAACGGGGAGCTCGAGGTCAGCATCGACCTGTTCGACCGCTACCCGACCCCGTTCGGCCTCATCCGCTACGGCGTGGCCCCCGACCACCCGCGCATCAAGGGCATCATCACCGCGCTGCGCGCCATCCTGGGCCGCGGCGACATCCGCTTCTTCGGCAACGTGGAGTTCGGCCGGGACCTGACCCTCGCCGACTTCGGCGCCCACTACGACGCCGTGATCTTCGCCACGGGAGCCGTCTACGACGCCCCGCTGAACATCCCCGGCAACGACCTGAAGGGCGTGCACGGGGCCGCCGAGTTCGTGGCCTGGTACGACGGCCACCCGGACTTCCCGCGCACCTGGCCGCTCGAGGCCCGCGAGATCGCGGTCATCGGTAACGGCAACGTGGCCCTCGACGTGGCCCGCGTGCTGTCCAAGCACGCCGACGACATGCTGGTCACGGAGATCCCCGGCAACGTCTACCAGGGGCTCAAGGCGTCCCCGGTCACGGACGTGCACATCTTCGGCCGCCGCGGCCCCGCCCAGGTGAAGTTCACCCCCCTCGAGCTGCGCGAGCTCGCCAAGTCGCGGGACGTCGACATCGTCGTCTACGACGAGGACTACCAGTACGACGAGGGCTCCGAGCGGACGATCGCCGAGAACAACCAGGTCAAGGTCATGGTCAAGACGCTCGAGAAGTGGCGGGCCGACGACTCCCCGCAGACCGCCTCCCGCCGGCTGCACCTGCACTTCCTGCAGAGCCCCCGCGAGGTGCTGGGGGAGGACGGCCGGGTCACGGGCCTGCGCATGGAGCGGACGCGTCTCAACGGTGACGGCTCCGTGACCGGGACCGGCGAGCACGTCGACTACCCCGTGCAGGCCGTCTACCACGCGGTGGGCTACCTGGGCTCCCGGCTGCCCGAGCTGCCGTTCGACGACGGCCGCGGCGTGATCCCCAACGCGGAGGGCCGCGTCCTGGCCGAGGACGGCACCGTGCTGCACGGTCTCTACGCGACCGGGTGGATCAAGCGTGGTCCGGTGGGGCTGATCGGGGCCACCAAGTCCGACGCCCTGGAGACGGTCACCCACCTCCTGGAGGACCGCTCCGTGCTGCCGGGCGCCAGCCGTCCCGACCCCGAGTCCGTCAACGACGTGCTCGAGGCCCGCGGCGTCGAGTACACCACCTGGGAGGGGTGGCTGGCCCTCGACGAGTACGAGCAGAACCTCGGCCAGTCTTCCCACGACGCCGAGGGCAACCCGCGCGAGCGCGTCAAGGTGGTCGAGCGCGAGGAGATGGTCAGCGTCTCCCGGGAGGGCGTGACGGAGCCGGTCACCTCGCCCGTCTGAGCCGCCGCTCCGAGCCGCCGTGCTGACCCGCGAGGGGCCGCGTCCTGCCGGACGCGGCCCCTCGCGCTGTCGGACCGGGGGCGGAGGCCGGGCCTACAGGCCCAGCAGCCCGCGGACGTGGGCGTTGAGGAACACCCCGTCCGGGTCCACCGAGGCCCGGGCGTCGAGGAAGTCCTGGAACCGCGGGTACACCGAGCGCAGGTGCTCCGCCTCCTGCGTGTGCACGGTGCCCCAGTGCGGGCGGCCGCCGTGGGCCACGAAGATCTCCTCGGCCGCGGCGAAGACCTTCGGATCGTACCGGCGCCAGTACTGCCGCAGCGCGATCCAGCCGGTCTCCCGGCCGTGGGCGGGAGAGAGCCAGGCGTCCTCCGCCGCGGAGCAGCGCACGTCCACCGGGAGCGAGAACGAGTAGTCCCGGCGCTCGATGAGCGTCTGCAGCTCCCGGAAGGCGACGACGAGCTCTTCGACGGGCAGAGCGTACTCGGAGGAGACGAACCGGGTCCGGCGCGGTACGGTGAACACCCGGAAGGAGAGGTCGCTGTACTGCCGCGGGCTGTTCGTGAGGGCGTCGAGGCGGTTGAGCCCCGGAGTGGAGCGGGGCAGGACGGTGGCCAGCTGGTTCAGCCCCGCGGTGAGGGTGTTGCGCAGCACGGCGTCGTCGAGCCGGCGCACGGTGCGGGCCACGGGGGACCCGGGCCGCGTGTAGGAGTCCGGGAGCTTGTGCAGGCGCGTCAGGATCCGGGTCTGGGCGGTGGCGGTGCCCGGCGTCCAGAAGAACTCGAAGTGGTCGGCCCCGGCCATCCGGCTGCCCAGGGTGTCCACGAGCTGGCCGAGGGGTTCTTTGAGCTCCGCCGCGTGCAGCCGGAACGTCGGCTCGCACTCCAGGGTGACGCTCGCGACGACCCCCACGGCTCCCAGGCCCACGCGTGCGGCCTGGAACAGCTCGGGGCGCTGCTCGGCGGAGCACTCCACCAGCTCGCCGCCGGCCGTGACCAGGCTCAGGGCGACCACCTGCTGGGACAGGGAGCCGAAGGCCAGGCCGGTCCCGTGGGTGCCGGTCGAGACCGCGCCGGCGACCGTCTGCCAGTCGCTGTCCGGCAGATTGGTGACGGCCAGCCCGTGGGCGTCCAGCTCCTGGTTCAGGTCGCGGATCGTGGTGCCCGCCAGGACCGTGACCCGCAGGCTCTCCCGGTCGACGGCCGGCAGCCCGGAGAGCCCGGAGAGGTCGAGCATGACGTCGGGGGCGAGGGGCAGCGCCGAGAAGCTGCACCCGGAGCCCACCGCGCGCACGCCCAGTCCGCGGCGCACGGCGGCGGTGACGCCCTCCGCGAGCTCCGGGACCGAGGTGGGGCGCAGCACGTGCCGGGGGGTCACGGAGTGGGTCCTGGCCCACGTGGCCCACTCCTCCGTCCCGGTCTCGCCGGGCAGGGCGCCGGGCAACGAGATCTCGCTCATCGGCGGGACCGTCCTTCCTCGCAGGCAGGTGCACAGTGCGCCCTCATCCTCTCATCCCGGGGGCGCTCCGGCGCCCCGCGGGACCCCGCCCTGCCGCCCCGCCGCGCGTACCATCGGAGGCGAAGCCCGCGGCGGGGCCGGAGCGCCGCGGACCGAGGACGCGCACAGGAGGCAGCACCATGACCGACCACCCGTCCCCGGACCGGGAGCGCGAGGATCCGCACGAGACCACGCTGGGCGGGGAGGCGGTGCGCCACCGCGTCCCCGCGGGCGGTGGGCAAGGCCGGTCCCTCGACGCCACCGGAGAGATCGTCGTGGGCATCGACGGGTCCGAGCAGAGCCTCGGGGCCCTGCGCTGGGCGGCCCGGGAGGCGCGCCGCCGCGGCCGCCCCGTGCGGCTGGTCACCGCGTACAGCCTGCCCGTGTTCTCGGGCTCGGGGTTCGACACCGGCTACGCCACCGTGGACGAGGCCGCCCTCACCCAGGGCGTCGAGGAGCTGCTGAACCACGCGGCGGACCAGGTCCGCGACGTGGAGGTCGAGCTGCGGGCGACCGTCGAGACGGGGGACCCCTCCGGGGCCCTGATCGAGCTGAGCCGCACGGCGGAGCTGATGGTCCTCGGCTCCCGGGGGCGGGGCGGCCTGCTGGGCCGGCTGCTCGGCACGGTCTCCACGGCGGTGCCGGCGCACGCGAAGTGCCCCACGGGCGTGGTGCCCCTGCCGTGGGCGCAGGAGCACCTGGGCGCGGAGGAGCTCACGAGCACCCGGGCCCTCGTGGACCGCGTGGTCGTCGGCTCGGACGGCTCCGCCCAGGCCCGGGCCGCCATGCTCTACGCTGCGGAGGAGGCACGACTGCTCGGCGTCCCGCTGACGGTGCTGTGCGCGCTGCCGCCCGTGAGCGGGGCGCTCGCGTGGATGCCGACGGCGGTGGACTTCGAGGTGATGTACGAGGACGTCGCGCGGGCGCTCAACGGTGGCGTCGCCTGGCTCGAGAGCTGGTTCCCGGACCTGGAGATCGGCTCCGAGCTGGCGGACGGGGCGCCGGTGCAGGTGCTGGTCGAGCAGACCCGGCGCAACGGCCTGGTGGTGATGGGCACGCGCGGCCGGGGCGGGTTCGCCGGGATGCTCCTGGGCTCCGCGTCGCAGGGGGTGCTGCACAACGCCGCCGGGCCCGTGCTGATCGTCCCGGACCGCCACGACGAGCGGATCGAGACCCGCAAGGACTTCGACTCCGACGACGTCCGCCCCTGGGACGCCTGAGCGGGCCGGCTCAGCCCCAGCCCAGGTCGTGCAGCCGCTCGTCGTCGATGCCGAAGTGGTGGGCGACCTCGTGGATGACGGTGACCGTGATCTCCTCCACGAGCTCCTCGCGCTCCGCGCACATGCGCTGCAGCGGTCCCCGGTAGACGAAGATCCGGTCCGGCAGGGAGCCGGCGCCCCACCCGCCGTCCCGGGCGGTGAGGGGCACGCCCTCGTAGAGGCCGAGCAGCTCGGGGGAGTGCGCCGGGGGCTCTTCCTCGACCAGGATCACCACGTTGTCCATCGCGCGGAAGAGCGGGTCCGGGATCAGGTCGATGGCGTCGTCGACGGCACCGTCGAACTCCTCGCGGGTCATCTCGATCATCCTTCCATTCCTACCGGACGCGCCCGGGCGGTGGCTGGGTCCCGAGGGACCGGGCTCGAATTGTGCAGGATCCGGGCGAGCCTCTAAGCTGTACTCGGTTTCTCCCGTGTCACGGTCCTCGGTCGCCGAGGTCGTGGTCGTCGATGCGGGCGTTCTGGCCCCCATCGTCTAGCGGCCTAGGACACCGCCCTTTCACGGCGGCGGCACGGGTTCGAATCCCGTTGGGGGTACGCGATCGGAGGGTCCCCCGCCGATTTGTACAACCGCCGAGGAATGCTGGTAGGATCAGTCCTCGTTGGAAACAGCAAGGCCCTGTAGCGCAGCTGGTTAGCGTGCCGCCCTGTCACGGCGGAGGTCGCGGGTTCAAGTCCCGTCAGGGTCGCTCGGACGGCGTTCATCGACACGATGCGGCGCCGTCGCGGCATATCCGCTGCGGATGTGCCGGGGCTCTGTAGCTCAGTTGGTAGAGCGTACGACTGAAAATCGTAAGGTCACCGGATCGACGCCGGTCGGAGCCACCGCGGAAACCGCCGGTCCCCTCGTGGGGGCCGGCGGTTTCTTCGTGCCGGGGGCGTGCTGCCGGCTGCCAGCGGACACCGAGGTTCGCTCCCTACCCTGGGAGCCGTGATCCGGTATCCCCGACGCCCGAGCCCCCGCGGGGCAGCAGCGGCCGCGCTGTCCGTCCTGTGCCTGCTGGCGCTCGCGGGCTGCGGCGCCGGCCAGCAGCCGTCCGGGCTCGTCCTCGAGCCGACGGCGGGCTCGCCCGCCCCGGTGCCGTCCGGGTCCTCCTCGGAACCGGAGGCCTGCTTCGACGTGGCGAGCGCCTACGCCGCGCTGAGCCTCGTGCCGCTGTCCGGCGACGAGCCGGACCCCCACTTCCGCCCGCAGGGGGCGGCCGCCTCCGTGCGGGACCTCGTCCCCCGGCTGCCCGCCGAGCTGCGCTCCGCGTTCGACGACGCCGTGGCCGCCCTGGACGCCGCGGGCCCGTCCGTGCAGCCCGCCGAGCTGGCCGAGCTGCAGCGGACGCTGGCGCCGGTCGGCGACTGGCTGCGCCGGGCGTGCGCGGAGCCCACCCCCTCGGAATGATCAGCATCCTGCCTACACTGGGAGGCAGGCCGCCCGGCCCGGGGGCCACGACCGAGGGAGTCGACATGACCGAGCACGGACGCGAGCAGGAACCGGGGAACGGACCGGTCGACGACCAGCGCGAGGACGGCGTGGTCATCGAGCCGGGCGCCGAGCTCGACCGCGACCTGGAGCAGCAGGGGCTCGACGCCGACCGGACCTCCGACGGGCAGGAGCGGCCGTGACCGGGCCCGCCCGCCGGAGCGTGCTCGGACGGGCCGCGGCGACCGGTGCCGCGGCCGGGATCGCCGGTGCCGGCCTGATGGTGCTGGGGGAGAAGGCCGAGCAGGCGCTCACCCACCGCCCGGACTCCTACGTCCCCGCGCGCGCCCTGCTCACCCTGCTGGGGCGGCACCCCGGCGACCGCGAGCAGCCCGCAGGCTGGAACTCCGCC
Source organism: Kocuria nitroreducens (assembly GCF_042879195.1). NCBI lineage: Bacteria > Bacillati > Actinomycetota > Actinomycetes > Micrococcales > Micrococcaceae > Kocuria > Kocuria nitroreducens. The sequence continues at coordinate 104,625 of NZ_JBHZTC010000009.1, read as the reverse complement.
ATGCACTACGGCACGGGCGCCGCCCTCGGCGCCCTGCGCGGAGTGTGGGCCGTTACCGGCATCCGCGGCCCGCACGCCCACGCCTGGCACACGGTGGTCCGGCTGGCCTTCGACCAGACCGTGGAGAACGCGACCGGCGTCGGGGCCCCGCCGGCGTCCTGGCCGGCGGGCGAGCAGGCCGTCGACGTCCTGCACAAGGCGGTGTACTCGGTGGCCACGGGCGTGCTCGCGGACCGGCTGCTCACGCCGGTGCTCGCGTCGACCCGGGGGCGCACCAGCCACTGATCCGCAGGCCGCACCGTCCGGCCCGGCCGGGCGCGGTCGCTCACGCCAGGCGCCACCACACGGCCCGCTCGGGCCGCAGCGCACCGTCCTGCACGGCGTCCTGACGGCTGAGCACGAGCGGCTCTCCCGCGGGCAGGGTCACCGGGGCGCCGCCGATGTTCGCCGCCACGAGGACCCGCTCCCCGGCGCCGGTGGTGTTCACGAAGGAGAGCAGGCCCGTTGCGGCGTCGTGGGTCGCGTGCCACCCGAATGTGCCGCGGCCGAGACCGAGCTTCCGGCGCACCCGCAGTGCCGTGCGGTACACCGTGTGCGTGGAGTCGGGGACCCCCACCTGCCGGTCCGCCGCGAACTCCGCGAAGGCCTCGGGCTGCGGCAGCCACGGGTCGGCCCCGAAGCCGTGGCCCGGCTCTCCCGCGGTCCAGGGCAGCGGGACGCGGCAGCCGTCGCGGCCGACCTCCTCGCCCCGGGTGCGGGCGAACGCCGGGTCCTGGCGCACCTCGGCGGGCAGTCGCGTGTGGTCGGGCAGGCCCAGCTCGTCCCCCTGGTACAGGTAGGCGGAGCCGGGCAGCGCGAGCTCCACCAGGGCGGCGGCGCGGCCGCGGGCGAGACCCTGTTCGTGGTCGGGCTGCTCGCCGTCCGCGTCGATCCCCTTGGGGTAGGCGATGGGGTCGGTCAGCCCGAAGCGGGAGACGTGCCGGACGGTGTCGTGGTTGGACAGCACCCAGGTGGTGGGCGCGCCGACCTTCGCCGACTCCGCCAGGGAGTCCTCGATGGCCCGGGACATCCGGCCCCAGTCCCACCCGGCCACCAGGAAGTCGAAGTTGAACGCCTGGTGCATCTCGTCGGAGCGGACGTACATCGCCAGCCGGTGCGCCGGCTCGACCCACGCCTCGGCCACCATCATCCGGTCGCCCTCGTACTCGGCGAGCACCCGGTGCCAGTCGCGGTAGACCTCGTGCACGCCGTCCTGGTCGAAGTAGGGGCTGCCGTTGCTCAGGGGGGTGTCCGGGGCGTCGTGCTCCCGTGCGTCGTGCTCGCCCTCGACCATGTGCACCTGGTGGTCCCAGTCCGGCAGCCCCTCGGCCTTGACGAGGCCGTGGGCCACGTCCACCCGGAAGCCGTCCGCACCCCGGTCCAGCCAGAAGCGCAGGACGGAGCGGAACTCCTCCCACACCTCCGGGTTCTCCCAGTTGAGGTCCGGCTGGGTGCTGTCGAACAGGTGCAGGTACCACTGCCCGTCCGGCAGGCGGGTCCAGGCCTCGCCGCCGAACACGGAGCGCCAGTTGTTCGGCGGCAGCTCGCCGTGCTCGCCCCGGCCGTCCCGGAACATGTACCGGTCCCGCGCGGGGCTGCCCGGCCCCGCGGCGACGGCGGCCCGGAACCACTCGTGCTCGCTGGAGGTGTGGTTGGGCACCAGGTCCACGATCAGCCGCATGCCCAGCTCTGCCATCCGGGCGCGCATCCGGTCGAAGTCCTCGAGGGTGCCGAAACGGGGGTCGATGTCCCGGTAGTCGGAGACGTCGTAGCCGGCGTCGTGCTGCGGCGAGACGTAGAACGGGGACAACCACAGGGCGTCCACGCCGAGGTCGGCGAGGTAGTCGAGGCGGTCGACGATGCCGGGCAGGTCGCCCAGGCCGTCGCCGTTGGAGTCGTTGAAGGAGCGGGGATAGATCTGGTAGATCACCGCGGAGCGCCACCACTGGCCGTCCTCGGTCATGGGGGACTGGCTGACCTGCTGCGTCATGGGCTGTTCCTCGGGTGCTTCCTCGGCGTGTCCGGTTGGGGGGCTGCCCGGTGGGGGCGTCCCCAACCTAGTCAGTCCCCGGGTGCGGTGTCACGGCCGCCTGCACGGCGGCCGTCCGCGCGGCGGCCGGGTGCCCCACCGCGGGCGCCGGGGCAGACGGCGCCTCGGCGGGCGGTGCGTGGGCGGACGGTGCCTGGCCGGACGGTGGCCGGACGGACGTTCCCGGCCGGTTCGCGACGACGTTGGTGGGGGCGAGGGCCAGGACGACGAGCGCGGCGGCGATGACGGCCAGCCCGGTCCAGCCGGCGCCCGTCAGCCGTTCGCCGACGACGACGACGGCCAGGACCGCCGCGACGGCGGGCTCGGTCAGGGTAAGCGTGGTCGCCGTGCTCGGGCGCACCCGGGTGAGCCCGATGCCGAACAGGAAGTACCCGAGGAACATCGGCACCAGCGCCATGTACGCGGCCACCGCGAACGACTGCGCCGAGGTCAGCAGAGGCGCCCCCGTGAGGGCGAGGACGGGCAGCAGGAGCGCCCCGCCGGCCCCGAAGACCGAGCCCATCGAGGCCGCACGCCCCACCCCGCGGCCCATCAGCCGGTGGACCACCCACGAGTACAACGCGTAGGTCGCCCCGGCCACCAGCCCGAGCCCGATGCCGGCGGCGGTGTCCGCGGCCGAGGCCTCGGACCCGCCGGCCCTGGACAGGCACAGCAGGGCGCTGCCGAGGACGCCCAGGAACGCGGCGACCATCCACCACCGGCTGAGGGGGCGGCGCTCGAGGAAGCGTTCGAGGACGCCCGAGGCCAGCGGCGCGGACGCCAGTGAGACGACCGTGCCGATCGCGACGCCGCCCAGGTGCATCGAGCTGTAGAACGCCAGCGGATAGACGGCCACGGCCACGGCCCCGACCGCCACCAGCCCGGCCTGCGAGCGCAGCGCCCGCCGCGAGCGGCGCAGCGCGGGCAGGGCGATCGCCGCCTGCAGCAGCCCGCCCGCCCCTAGGGCGGCGGCTCCGATCGCCAGCGGCCCGGCCCCGGGGGCGAAGGTCGCTGCGGTCCCGGTCGTGCCCCACAGCACCGAGGTCAGCAGGATCGCCGCGACGCCGGCGTGGTGGCCCGTGCGGCTCACGGCGCCGCCAGCACGTCGTCTGCCCCTGCGCGGGCGCGCGCGGAGCCGCGGAGTCGCGCCGGGCGCTGCGGGTGTGCGGTCATGGAAGGCTCCTGTCGGTCGGTAGCCCAATCTACCCAGGACCGTCGACGGGTGCCGCCGAGCACGGCGCGGTGGGCCGGGAGGGGACGGAGCTCCCCGGTGCCGTCCGGTCCGCAGGCGCCCCTGACGTCCCCGGCGGGTCGTGGTAGAAGGAGAGCATGACCGCCGCCCCTCCCACGTTCAGTCCTCCCTGCGGTCCGGTGCGCGGCCGGGTCGACGGCGACGTCGTCCGGGCCACCGGGATCCCGTACGCCACGGCCGGCCGGTTCGCCGCGCCCGTCCCGGTCGCGGACCGGGAGGAGCCGCTCACCGCCACGGCCCCGGCCCCGGCCTGCCCCCAGGCGCACTCGCCCTTCCTCACGGAACTCCTCGGCGACACCCTCGCCGGGCTCCCGCAGGACGAGCACTGTCAGCGGCTGTCGGTCACCCTGCCCCTCGATCGCGGAGAGGAGGAGCGGCTGCCGGTGATGGTCTGGATCCACGGCGGCTCCTACACCACCGGGGCCGGCGACGCCCCGATCATGGATCCCCGGCCCTTGGTCGCCGAGCAGCGCGTCGTGGCCGTGAACGTCACCTACCGGCTGGGACTGTTCGGCTACCTCGGCGCGGGCCGGGACCGCCCGGCCAATCTCGGTCTGCTCGACCAGCTCGAGGCGCTGCGCTGGGTGCGGCGCAACATCGCGGCGTTCGGCGGGGACCCGGACCGGGTGACCGTGTTCGGCCAGTCCGCCGGTGGTGACGCCGTGGCCCACCTCATGGCCGTCCCGGGCGCGGAGCTGCTGTTCCGCCGGGCCATCCTCCAGAGTCCTCCGCTGGGCATCGCGCGCGGCCGGGCTGCGATGAGCGCGGCCATGGCGGCCGCGGCCGGGGCCGTCACCGCCGGGATGCCGGCCGCCGAGGTGGTGGCCCGGCAGGCCGAGGTCGAGGCCGGCGCGTCCTCCTTCGGACTCAGGGGCCGGATGCCGTTCGGCACCCAGTACGGGCACCACCCCCTGCCCGTCGAGAAGGGCGTCGAGGCCGCCTGGGACCGGGTGGCCCCGCACGTCGACGTGCTCATCGGCCACACCGCGGAGGAGGCCCGGCTCTACCTGCCCACGCTGCCCGTCCTGCACCGGGTCACACGGCTCCCGCTGATCGGCCCGCTACTCCGCCGGGCCGTCGTGGGTCACGTGACCGCGGCCGTCTACGCCCGGGCCGTCCGCCGGTTCGCCGCTCGGCACGTCCGGGCCGGCGGCCGCGCCCACACCTACGTGCTCGGCTGGGGCGCGCCCGGCAGCCCGTACGGATCCGCCCACACGATCGACCTCCCGCTGCTGTTCGGCGACGAGGCCACGTGGGCCGGCACCGGGCTGCTCGCCGGGGCCGCGTGGGAGGACGTCCAGGCCCACGGCCGGCCCCTCCGGCGGCTGTGGGCCGACTTCGCCCGCGGCGAGCCGCTGGCGGACACCGGGTGCGTCCCCGGTGTCCTGCGCTACCGGTCGGCCGGGGGCGCACAGCCCCTCGGCCGTGTCCGCGGCGCGCTGCGCCAAGCTCAGGGGGCCGCCGGCACCTCCCGCGCCCCCGTGCGGGCGCTGCGCCGGGCCGCGTCCAGCACCGCGGCGACGGCCACGGCGTCCCAGGGGTCCACCGGGACCTCGCCGTCGCCGAGCAGCCACCGCGCCACGGCCCGGTAGAAGTCAGCCGGCTCGCCGGGGGCGGTGGGCACGGGGGCGGTCCCGGTGCCGTGGACGAGCAGGCCTGTCATGCCCTCCCCGGGGTCCAGGAGGTCGAAGGGCCCGGAGCAGTCGTCGTGCCCGGGAACCAGGAAGGCGCCGGCCGAGCCGAGCACCCGGGTCCGCGGCCCCGGCGCCCCCACGAGGCTCCCGGCCCACAGGTGGCTGGTCGTGCCCGAGGCGTGGTCCAGGGCCAGGAAGACGTCGTCCTCGGTGGGTGTCGTCAGGTCGCGCAGCTCGGCGCGCACCGCGGCCACCGGCCCGAACAGCTGGATCGCGGCGTCCACCAGGTGCGGACCGAGGTCGAGCAGCAGTCCGCCGCCCTGGCCGACCGCGTTCTCCCGCCACCGGTCCTTGGGCACCGGGCGCCACCGTTCCCAGCGGCGCTCGAACCGGTGCACGTCCCCGAGGTGCCCCTCGGCGAGTACGCGGGCCAGGGTCAGCTGCTCGCTGTCCCAGCGCCGGTTGTGGAAGACCGTCAGCGGCGTCCCGCTCTGCTCGGCGCGTCGGACCACGGCCGCCGCACCCTCGTGGTCCATGGCCAGCGGCTTGTCGACCACCACGGGGATCCCCGCCTCCAGGCCGGCCAGCGCGTGCTCCGCGTGCAGACCGGTGGGGGACGCGACGACCAGCACGTCGGGCCGCGAGTGCTCCAGCAGGCCGGTCAGGTCCCGGTGCACCTGCACCCCGGGCCAGTCGGCGCCCGCGCGGGACGCCCGTTCCGGGCTGCCGGTGACGACGTCGGTGACCTGGCCGCCGGCCCGCCGCAGCAGGTCTCCGTGGAAGTCCCGCCCGGCCATGCCGTATCCGACGAGTCCGGCGGTGAGCACTCGTCCTGCACCCTGTTCGCTCATGCGCTCACGATAGCCGCTCGGTGCCGCGCCGCACCGTCGCGCTTCGGCCCGACTGTGAGCGCCACGATCACCACCGCGAGCAGCACCGGCCACTCCGGCACGCGGGGCGGGGCAGGGGAACCGTCAGAGGGCGGGGTGGACTCCGGCACCGGCCCGTTCTGTCACGGGGTGCGACGGCGGCGGGGTGCGGGCGGGGTGCAACGGCCTGTTCAGCTCTCGCAGTCGGTGCAGTACTTCACCGCGCCGGCCTGGCGGGCGAGCTGGGAGCGGTGCCGGACCAGGAAGCAGGAGCCGCAGGTGAACTCGTCGACCTGTTCCGGGATGACGGCCACGGTGAGCTCTTCGTGGGAGAGATCGGCCCCGGGCAGGTCGATGCCCTCGGCGGTGTCGAAGTCCTCGGCGTCGATGACCGCGGTCTGGGTGGTGGCGCTGCGCTGGACCTGGATCGCTTCCAGGGACTCGTTGGCCGGCTCGTCCTCGGGCCGGGTGCGCGGGGCGTCGTAATCGGTGGCCATGATGTGGTGCGTCCTCCTGGAACGGGGTGCTGCTGTGCAGGGGGTGCCCTGCAGGGAAGGACCAGAGTGTACCCCCACGACATGAGGAACTGTCGAATCCCCGCCGGATCGATGGATTTTCGGCGTCGCGATGGGCATGTTCCGGCGGGCGGCGCTCCATCGTCACCGACCTCCGGATGCGCACCGCAGTCCGGATGATCGAGGTCGGGGAGCCTGCCGCCCCGGTGGCCCGGGACTGGGGCACATGTCCCGGGCCACTTCTGACCGCCGCACCCGGGCGCTTCCGGTGTCGGCCGGCTGGAACGGCGTGTGCGGAGGCCCGGCACTGCAGCGTCCGGTCGAGACAGTCACGCCGGGAAGGAACACCGCCTGGCCGGTGAGCACGGCGGGCCCGTCGCTCTGTCCCTGGTGGGGGGTGACAGCGGCGCAGCCGAGGGCTTCACGCGCTGAAGGCGGGAACGACGTGATCGACGAACAGTTCCAGGGACTTCTTCTTCTCGGCGTGGGTCATGCCGTTGTCGATCCAGTAGGCGAACTCGTCGACACCCAGGTCCTGATAGTGCTTGATCCGCTCGATGACCTCATCGGGTGTGCCGATCATCGCCGACCTGTGCAGGCTGTCGGGCTCGAACTCGGGTCGGTCCGCGAACTTCTCCTCCGGCGAGGGGGCGAGGAAGCCGTTGGCCGGGGTGGTCTTGTTCCCGGCCCAGGCATCGAAGGTCCGGTAGTAGCGGTTGATCGCTGCGGCCGCTGGACGCCAGGCGTCCGGCTCCTCGGGGCTGTGCACGTAGGTGTGGCGCAGGCACAGGACCTCAGGCTTGTCCGCGTCCGGGAACTTGGCCATCGCGGCCTTGGTCTTGTCGGTGAGGTCGGCGACCTCGCGGTCGTCCTTCATGAGCGGGGTGACCATGATGTTGAACCCGTTCTCGACGGCGAACTCGTGGGACTCGGGGGAACGGGCCGCGACCCAGATGGGGATCTCGCCCTGCACCGGCTTGGGCACGCTGGTGGAGGTGGGGAACTGCCAGATCTCCCCGTCGTGGGTGTAATCGCCCTGCCACAGGGCGCGCATGGCCGGGAGGATCTCGCGCAGGTGCTGGCCGCCGGCGGCGGCGGGCATGCCGCCGGCGAGCCGGTCGAACTCGAATTGGTAGGCGCCGCGGGCGACCCCGAGCTCGAGGCGTCCGCCGCTGATGACGTCCAACAGTGCGCTCTCGCCGGCCGCGCGGACGGGGTTCCAGAACGGTGCGATCAAGGTGCCGGCACCCAGGCGGATGGTCTCCGTCTCGGCGGCCAGGTAGGCGAGCAGCGGCATAGGAGTCGGGGAGACCGTGTACTCCATCGCGTGGTGCTCGCCGATCCACACGGTGGAGAACCCGCCGTCCTCGGCGACGTGCACGAGGTCGACGAGGTCCTCGAAGAGCTGCCGGTGGCTCACCTGGTCGTCCCAGCGTTCCATGTGCACGAAGAGGGAGAATCGCATTGTGGTTGCCCTTCTGTAGGTTGACTGCATGCGGTCTGTTCCGGGGCGGCCGCCCCGGGCTGTCGGATGGGAGCCCCGGCCTGCGGCTCCACGCCCGGCGATGGCCGCGTGTCCGGATGACGTGTTCGGTGCTGCGGTGGTGCTTCTCGTGGCCGGAGGCCGTCAGTTCGGTGCTGCGGTGCTGCTTCTTTCCGCGATGGTGCGGTCGGCCTTGGACCAGTGGGTGGTCGGCACCTCGCGGATGATCACCGTGGTGTTCTCCGGGACGGCGCCGACGGACTCCTCGGTGGCCCGGTGCAGGGCAGAGACGAGGGCGCGCAGCTGTTCGGGGCTGCGGCCTTCGGCGATGGACACGTCGATCAAGGGCATCGGGTTCTCCTCTCTAGCTGCGCATGACGAAGGGGTCCGCAACCGGGCCTTCGTCCGTGTTGATCCACACGCTCTTGAGGCGGGTGTACTCGTGCATGGACTCCAGGCCGTGCTCGATGCCCACCCCGCTGTTCTTGAAGCCCTGCCGGGGTGACATCGGGGACATCGCCCGGTAGGTGTTGACCCAGACCGTGCCGGCCTCCAGGCGGCGGGCCATCCGGTGGGCCCGGGCGAGGTTCTGGGTCCAGATCCCGGCGGCGAGCCCGTACTCGGTGTCGTTGGCCAGGGCCAGCACTTCGTCCTCGGTGTCGAAGGGCATGATCGCGGCGACGGGTCCGAAGATCTCCTCCCGGGTGACGCGCATGTCGTTGTTCACCCCGGTCAGCACGGTGGGGGAGTAGAAGTAGCCCGGGAGCTCGACCTCGGGCCGGCCGCCGCCGGTGAGGACGGTCGCGCCCTCGGAGACGCCCAGCTCCACGTAGGAGTTGACCTTCTCCTGCTGGGCGGCGAAGGCCAGCGGGCCCAGCTCGGTGGTCTCGAGCATCGGGTCGCCGATGACGATGCTGCGGGCGCGTTCCACCACCTTCTCCAGCAGCTCCTCGTAGACGGAGCGGTGGGCGAAGACGCGGCTGCCGGCGATGCAGGTCTGGCCGGCGGCGGCGAAGATCCCGGCGATGACGCCCATGGCGGCGTTGGAGACGTCGGCGTCCTCGAACACGATGTTGGGGCTCTTGCCCCCCAGTTCCAGGGTGCACCCGATGAACCGGGACGCGGCCGAGGCCGCGATGGTCGAGCCGGTGGCGGTGGAGCCGGTGAAGGAGATCTTCGCGATGCCGGGGTGATCGACCAGCGGCGCGCCGGCCTCGACGCCGTAGCCGGTGACGACGTTGATGACCCCGTCGGGGAACCCGGCCTCCGTGGCCAGTTCGGCCAGGCGCAGCACGGTGCGTGAGGTGTACTCCGAGGGCTTGATGATCAGGGTGTTGCCCGCGGCCAAGGCCGGGGACAGCTTGGAGGTGGTCAGCGTCAGCGGGGAGTTCCAGGGGGTGATGGCCCCGACGACGCCCAGTGCTTCGCGCTGGGTGTAGTTGAGCATCTGCACGGAGTTGGTGGGGATCTGACTGCCCTGGACCTTGTCGGCCAGACCGGCGTAGTAGTAGAGGTACTCCGGCAGGCCGGCCAGCTGCCCGCGCATCTCGCGCAGGAGCTTGCCGTTGTCCTGGGACTCCATCCGGGCGAGTTCCTCGGCGTCCTGCCCGACCAGATCGCCCAGGCGGCGCAGCAGGTGTCCGCGCTTGGTGGGGGACAGGTCCCGCCACCGGGGGTCGTGGAAGGCGTGGTCGGCGGCCTGGACCGCGGCGTCGACGTCGGCGGCGGTGCCGCGGGCCGCGGAGTACAGGGTCTCCAGGGTGGCCGGGTTGGTGCTCTCGAAGTACGCGCCCTCGACCGGGGCGACGTACTGTCCGTTGATGAAGTGGTCGTAGCGCTCAGGCATGGTCTTCTCGGCTCGATTCCTCGATGAAGTGGTGGATGATGCGGGCCAGCTCCCCCGGTTGCTCCACGGGAAGCATGTGGCGGGCCCCGGGAACCACGACGGCCCGGGCACCCGGGGTCGCGGACGCCAGACGTCCGGTCATCTCCGGGGTGGAGCCGGGGTCCAGTTCCCCGGTCACCGCCAGGGCCGGGACTCCGATGCTGTCCAGCTCGGGGCCGATCTCGGCGTCGGCAGTGGCGAACACCTCGTAGGCATGCAGGTAGGACTCCACGGAGTTCGCCAGCAAGGTGATCCGTGTTCCGGCAACCGTGCCCTGGTCCACCCCGCTGTCCGCGGGGTACCACCGCTGCATCGAGGTCTCCACGCTGCCGGGGAAGTCCGCCCGGGCGCTGTCCAGCCGCCGCTGCACCGAGGCCGCCTCCTCCGGAGTGCGCCGGCACACCGAGCTGACGCTGGTCAGGGTGGCGACCAGTTCCGGGCGGTACCGGGCCAGGTGCTGGGCGATGAGCGCGCCCAGGGAGAACCCCACCAGGTGGACTCGCCCGGGCAGGCGGGCGGCGACGTCCTCGGCCAGCCCGGTCAGGGTGGCCGTGCCGCTCAGGGGTGGTTGAGCGCCGTGGCCGGGCAGATCCAGGGCCACGACCGGGCGGTCGGTGCACTGGGCGAGCTCCGTGCGGAGGGGCTCCCACATGGTGTGGTCCAGCCCCACGCCGTGGAGCAGGACGATCGGCAGGGGCTGGACCGTGGTCACTGCTCGGTGCTCAGCGAGGCCAGGCGCTGCTGCGGTCGTCCCTGGGCAGCTGCGGCCAGGGCGATGACGATCTCCCCGGGGTGCGGAGCATCGGCCAGGCGCACCTCGATGCTCTGGTGGTGGGAGCGGATGGTGGCGTCGGTGACGTGCTTGAGCGGGATGTCGAAGACGACGCCGGCGGGCCCGCGCTTCTCCACCGCCGGCAGCAGCGTGGTCGCGGAGGCGGCCTTGCGGAAGTGGTCGCCGAACTTCAGGGTGTGGATCAGGGCCGAGCCGTGCTCGATCTCTCCGTCCAGGCCCACGATGGCGGCCTTGCCGAAGGCCTCCACCGGAGCCCCGAGGGCCTCGACCACCCGGGCAGCGAGCAGGGCGCCGACCTCGGAGGCGGTGGCCTCGATGCCGGGGTTGAGGTCCTCGACGAACCCCTGACCGTCCCAGGGGTTGGCGATGATGGCGGCCACCACAGCCACGCGGGCGGCAGGTTCAACGGGACGGCCGCCTTCGGTGACGGTCTCTTCGACGAGGGTGATGATCTTGCGGGTGCTCATGCGGAGGCTCCTTCGAGAACGGCGGACGTGACGGCGGGGTCGGTGACCCGGTCCCCGATGCGGGGATGCGGGCGGGGGCCGGTGGAGGCGGCGGCGACGACGACGATCTCGTCGGCACGGGGCCCATCACTGACCCGGGTGGTGATGGTCTGGTAGTGGCTGCGCGTGGCCGCCTGGGTCTTGTGCCACATGGGCACGACCAGGGCCTGGCCCGCCTCGGCCCGGTCGTCGGCGAAGCAGATGATCGAGGAGCCCTCCAAGAACTCCCGCACGAGATTGCCGAAGTACGGGGTGTGGATCAGCGCCCCGGCGTGCTCGATCTCCCCGGCGGTGCCCACGATGGCGGCCTTGCCGAAGGCCTCGACCTGTCCGGCCCCGCCGAGGCTCTCCAGCAGCCGGTCGGTCAGCACGCGCGCCAGGGGCGGGGCCAGCTGCTCGGTGGCCGGGGAGAGGTCCGTCTCCGGGCCGGTCCCGACCCAAGGGTTGGAGACCACTGCGGCGACGGTGGCGCGCACGACCGGCACGGCCGGGGCCTGACCGTTCTCCAGCAGGATCTCCTCCTGGTAGTGGACGATCTTGCGGATGCCGGCCTTCTCGGCAAGGCGGGTCGTTGTGCTCGTCATCGCGCACCCACCAGGTGCGGGGTGTGGGGGAAGTCCAGCGTGACCTTCCCGGGGAACAGCTCCAGGCAGCGCATGGCGTGGTCCTTTCGCGCCGGCGTGGCCGGCAGTGGTTGAAGCGATGATCAAGAGTGGAGTGGGGCGCCGGCTGTGCGGGAGTCGGTGAGGACTTCCCGGGCAGAGGCGTAGACGTGGTTGCGCATGGCGGCCTCAGCGCCGAAGTGGTCCTTGTCCCGGATCATCTCCAGTACGACGCGGTGCTCGCTGGTGGAGGCCTTGATGCGCCCGGGGTGCTCGGCCGTGCGCAGCACCAGGCGGTGGTAGGCCAGCTGGTTCATCAGCCGGTCGTAGTGCTCGGCCAGCTTGGAGTTGTCCGCTCCGGTGATGATCGTGTGGTGGAACTCGTGCACCAGTTCCGCGTACCGGGTGGCGTCCTGATCGGTGGCCGCCTGGTCGGATTCCGCGATGTTGCGCTCGAGCACGTCGAGCTCCGGCACGCTGCCACGCCGTGCCAGCAGACCGGCGGCCAGACCCTCCAGGCCCTCCTTGAGCTGGAAGAGCTCGACGATCTCCCGACGGGTGGGCTCCCGCACGAAGGTGCCGACCTTCGGGCGGATCTCCACCAGGCCCTCGTGCTGGAGCTGTTTGAGGGTCTCCCGGATGGGCGTGCGGCTGACCTCGAACTCCTGGGCCAGGAAGATCTCCGACAGCGGAGCTCCCGGCGGGAACTGCCCGCTGAGCACCAGGTGCCGCACCCGGTCCAGCAGTGGGACCTCGGCGGAGGAGGTCAGCTCCCCGATCTTCGTCGTCTGTTGCATGCATCACACGGTATGTTGCCTGCCATGCGTCGTCAAGGGCCGACCCGCGAATATGCGGACTAGTCCCGTATTTCCTGGTAAGGAGGCGAAGTTTGCCCCACCCATTGACGTCAAGGTGTGATGAGGCTTACGTTCTGTGCCATGCAACAGGAACTCGAAGTAACGCTCACAGCTGTTTGGCAGGCCGCCTGGGACCGTGGGGAGGTCGAGGCGCTGGAAACCGTGGCCGCCCCGGACTACGTGCGGGTGAGCCGGGCCAGCGGACACACCATCACGTTGGCCCAGCTGCAGGAGGAGATCCGGACCGTCCGGGCAGGCTTCCCGGATCTGGTGACCACCATCGATGCGCTGGTCACCCAGGGGGATACCGCTGCGATCTTCTGGACCAGCACGGGCACCCACACCGAGACCTTCCTCGGGGTGCCGCCCACCGGCCGCCGGGTCCAGACCCGCGGATCCAACCACGTGAGCCTGGTGGACGGGCGGATCACCCGGGAGGAGGTGACCTGGGACGGCTCGGAGCTGCTCCACAGCCTCGGCGTCCGTCACCTCAGCGACACCCCGCTGCAGCCGGAGGAGATCGTGCTCGACGACCTCTCCGGTGAGCCGGACCCGCAGGTGATGAAGACTTTCAACCGCCAGTTCATCACCGGCGTCACCGTGGTCACCACCCAGGACAGCGACACCCCCAGGGGCCTGGCCGTGAACTCCTACGCCTCGGTGTCCCTGGAACCGCCGCTGGTGATGGTCTGCATCCAGAAGACCTCCTCCACCTACCCCGCTCTGTTCGCCGCTACCCACCTGGGCATCAACATCCTCGGCACGGAACAGCGGGAGACCATCGCCACCTTCGCCTCCAAGGCCCCCGACAAGTTCGCCGAGGTCGACTGGCACCCCGGGCCCAGCGGCAGCCCGCTGATCGACAGCTCCCCGGCGTGCCTGGAAGCCGAGATCCGTGAGCGCTTCCAGGCCAAGACCCACACCGTGTTCATCTGCCGCGTCCGCCACGCAGAGGTGAGTGAGGCCAGCCCCATCATCTACAAGGCCGGCCGCTTCTACGACAGCGACCACCTCGAGCAGCTCTGACCCCACCAACAACCCGGTTCCGACCTTCGCACCCTGCGTGGAGGACCGGCTCCGTGGGAGTTGCACCGTTCATGAGCGGCCGGAGCTGCTCGTCCAGACCCAGGCCACACCACCATCGGCTCACATCAGGGCACCGCCGCCCCACGTGATCCCCCCCCCCAGACGATTCAGTCTCTCCAAGAAACGGAGCCCACCATGTCCCAGGACACTCTTGCGGACGGCGCCACGAACTCACCGCCGAACGACCGTGCGGACGGCAGAACCAAGAATCCGGTGTTCTGGGTGTCAGTTGCCCTCATCGTCGTCTTCATCGTCCTCGCAGGCTTCTTCCCCACACCGATGGGCGAGATCAGCACGACAGCCCTGAACTGGGTCACCGAGTCCACCGGATGGTCCATGCTGCTCATCCCGCTGGGCCTCATGGGACTGCTCATCTTCCTGGCAGTCACCAAGTACGGGAGGATCCGCCTGGGGCCCGATGACTCCAGGCCCGAGTACCCGACCTACGCCTGGATCGCGATGCTGCTGGGAGCAGTGATGGGCATCGGGCTGATCACCTACGGCGTGGCCGAGCCGGTCTCCCACCTCCTCACACCGCCCCATGACCTCGCTGAGCCCGGCAGTCAGGACGCGGTCGTGGAGGCGCTGCGGTTCACCTTCCTGGACTGGGGTCTGCACGCGTGGGCCGTCTTCGCAATCTTCGGTCTGGCCATCGGGTACTCCACCCACCGGCTGGGCAACAAGGGTCTCGTCTCCCCGATCCTGCGGCCGCTGATCGGGCGGCATGCCGACGGGCTGGTCGGCAAGGCCGTCGACGTCCTGGTGATCCTCTCCACCCTGTTCGGGACCACTACCTCCCTCGGCCTCGGTGCCGCTCAGATCAGCCAGGGTCTCACCCAGGTCACCGGCACCACGCTGACGAGCATCCCCGTCCAGGTGGGCATCATCGCTGTGATCACGGTCATCTTCACCGCCTCCGCCATGAGCGGGGTCAGCAAGGGCATCCGTTACCTGAGCCAGACGACCATGGTCATCGCGGCGGCTCTGCTGCTGTTCGTCCTCATCGCGGGACCCACCACCTACCTCATCAACATCTTCTTCCGCTCCCTGGGCGGCTACGTGGGTGGCTTCCTCGAGATCAGCCTGATGCTGCCGACCACCGCGGACGAGTTGGCCTGGATGCAGTGGTGGACCTACTTCATGATGGCGTGGTGGATCAGCTGGGGCGCCTTCGTGGGCGTGTTCGTCGCCCGGATCTCCCGGGGGCGCACGATCCGGCAGTTCGTGGCCGTCGTACTCGGCGTGCCCACCCTGGTGTTCTCCGCGTGGTTCACCGTCATGGGCGGCAGCGCGATGTTCATGGACATGAACCGGGACGCCGGGATCGGCGAGGCCGCCGCCCAGGACGTGAACACCGCCTTCTTCGGCCTGCTGGACCAGCTGCCGCTGACCCTGCTGACCTCCGTAGTGGCCATCGTGCTCGTCGTGCTCTACTTCGTCACCGGGGCCGACTCCAACACCTACGTGCTGGCGGTGATCTCCAGCGACGGCGACATGTACCCCAAGCGCTCCGTCCTGGCCGTGTGGGGCATCCTCACCGGCGCCATGGCCGCGGTCCTGCTCTACGCCGGTGGTCTGCAAGCACTCCAGACGGCAGTGATCCTCTCGGCCGCGCCGTTCATCTTCGTGATCCTCGCTCTGGCCATCGCGATCGTCATGCTTCTGCGCCGGGATCCGCTGATCGCCCCTCTGCAGCCGGGACGGCACTGCGCCACCGCGGTTCCGTCCGGCACGGAGCACTCCCAGCAGGAACAGAACGTTGCGCAGAGCGGCGTCGGGACGACCACCGATGCCGACATCACCCGTGACGGGTCCACTGCCGTGCAGAACAACGACTCCTCGCCGACGGCAACCCGAACGCGATAGGTCAGGCAGCGTTGCGTCCACCCCCACGGATGCTTTCCGCGAGCACAGCAGAAGACGGTCGAAGCCAGCACCCCGGAGGCCGCAACGCCGCCCACGGGCTCAACCGTCTCCTTCGCCCTCCCACGGGAAACCACCCTCCACTCCACCACTTCCCGACGCACACATGCGTGCCTCGGCCCGTCGGCGCCGGTCCGGAACCGACGGGCCGACAACCTCGGAGCCGTTCTGTGCCGAGAAAGGACTTCCTCATGACCGTGATCGAAGGCGTCGTCGAACACGGGGATGCCCGCGGCAGAACCCTCGGATTCCCCACGGCCAACATCGCGCTGACTGACCTCGAACCCGCGGACGGAGTGTGGGCCGCACAGGTCCGGATCGGCTCCGAAGCCTGGGCCGTCGCCGCGGTGTCGGTCGGCCGGCGCCGAACCTTCTACGCCGGCGAGGGCCCCCGGCTGCTCGAGGCCCATCTCCTCGACGTCGACGGGAACCTCTACGGGCAGACGCTGCGGATCGAGCTGATCACCCAGCTGCGAGAGCAGCAGAGCTTCCCGGACGTCCACGCCCTCACCGAGCAACTGCACCGCGACGTCGAGGACACCCGGGCGTGGGCTGCCGCTCATTGCCCCTGGCTCTTGTCCGCCCGGGTGCCCACAGCCCCGGAACGGGAGCTGGGATGACCGGGCAAGAACTTCCCCCCTGGGCTGTCCAGCGAGTATCTGGTGTCCTCGAGGCCGAACGTGCAGAGGGACGAGGCACCATGAACCCGGCGGATCTGGCACGTCGCACCGGACTCAGCAAGGGCCTGGCACGGCGATGCCAGGCCCACCTGACCACGGCATCTCCTGCCGGCGACGCTCCACGCGTCCCAGACGTCCGGACCTCGCCGGTGAAGGCTTGACCGGGCCGGAGAACCATCTGGGCCCCACGGGACTCGGCGACCTTCCAGTTCCGGCGACTACGCCGGCACGCCACCACATCGAGTCGGCGGGCCGGTTGCCTGAGCTCAGGGACGGTTCGGGTGCGGATCGGCGATGGCCAGGAACCTGATCGGCACGGTGATGAGCTCCGCCGGTCCGTGCGGGGCCTCCCCCTCGAACAGCAGGGAGTCGCCCGGGAGCATCCGGTACTGGTGGGCCCCGTG
This sequence comes from Kocuria nitroreducens, assembly GCF_042879195.1. Classification (NCBI taxonomy): domain Bacteria; kingdom Bacillati; phylum Actinomycetota; class Actinomycetes; order Micrococcales; family Micrococcaceae; genus Kocuria; species Kocuria nitroreducens. The sequence goes on along the minus strand of NZ_JBHZTC010000009.1, from coordinate 88,068 downwards.
CGTGTACTCCATCTCGCCCTCGAGCATGTAGAGGAACTCAGTGCCCGGGTGCTGGAAGAGCGGGAACACGTCGGACGTGCGGGTGAGGGTGACCAGCGTCGGTTCGAGGGCGTCCTCGCGGTTGCGCAGGCTGCCGAGAATCTTGTACTGGTGCCCTCGGCGCGTACCGCTGCGCACCACCACGGCCCCCTCGCCGGCCTTGGTGTGGGATGCCTCCCGCTCGGTCTCCACGCCGCGGAAGAGCGCGGTCACCGGGATGCCGAGCTCGTGGGCCACCCGGTCGAGGGTCGTGAGCGAGCAGGAGGTCGAGGCGCTCTCGATCTTGGAGATCATGGCCTTGGACAACCCGGTGCGCTCGGCGAGGTCCGAGGCGGTCAGCCCCAGGGTGCGTCGGAAGTGCTTGACCTGCTCCCCGATGGAGCGCTCGAGACGGCCGACGGGAGGCGCCCCAGGGCCCGGGACGGACGACAGGGCGCCGGCCGGTACCGCCGCGTCGTCCGTTGACTGCTGCTCGCTGGTGGCCACCACCCCATGGTAGCCGCGGCAGTCCCCCGGGACCGTTGCTGCCCGGAGAGGGTGGGCGGCGCCGCGAGAGGCGAGTGGGGTCACGGTGCCCTCAGCCGGAGGAGGAGACCGAGGACGGGGTGGTGACGCCCCGACAGGAACGTCACCACCCCGCCCGAGCGGTTCAGTGCGCGGGAGTGCTGAAGGCCCCGAAGTGGTAGGCGGACTCGGCGTGCTCGTGCTCGTCGAGACCGTCCAGCTCCACCGTCTCGTCGACGCGGAATCCGATGGTCCGGTGGATGGCCACACCGATGATCGCAGTGACCACGGCCGAGTAGGTCCAGGCGAAGAGCGTGGCCACCAGTTGCGCCCACAGCCGGTTCAGGCCACCCCCGTAGAGCAGCCCGCCGGAGCCGGCCTCCGAGGGCAGTGCCAGGAAGCCCAGGGCCACGGTGCCGATGAACCCGGAGACCAGGTGGACGGCGACCACATCGAGGGAGTCGTCGTAGTTGAGCTTGTACTTGAGCCCGATGGCCACGGCGGAGGCCACCCCGGTGACCAGCCCGATCAGCACCGCGCCGATCGCGTCGACGTCGGCGCAGGCCGGGGAGATCGCCACCAGGCCGGCAACGATCGCCGAGGCGGCGCCGAACGTCGTCGGCCGCCCGTCCCGGATCTTCTCCGTCAGCAACCAGGTCAGCATCGCCGCGGCGGGGCAGACCAAGGTGTTGACCAGAATGGTGGCCGCCTGGACGTCGTCGGCGGCCGCGCCCACGTTGAAGCCGAACCAGCCGACCCACAGCAGCGCAGCGCCCAGCATCACCAGGGGCAGGTTGTGGGGACGCTGGTCCGGATCCTGGCCGAAGCCGTGGCGCACGCCGAGGATCATGGCCAGGATCAGCGCGGCCATGCCGGCGTTCATGTGGATGACGGTGCCTCCGGCGAAGTCGAGGGCCTCACCGGCCCACGCGCCGATCGCACCGTCTGCGCTGAGCAGGCCACCGCCCCACACGGCGTAGGCCATGGGGGCGTAGGCGAACGTGACCCACAAAGGCACGAACAGGCACCAGGCCCCGAACTTCGCCCGGTCCGCGATGGAGCCGGAGATGATGGCCACGGTGACGATGGCGAAGGCGGCGTTGAAGGCGACACCCAGCAGGGCGTCGGTGCCTTGCGAGGCCCTCGCCCCGAAGTCGGCGAGCGGGTTGCCGATCAGCTGGAACAGGGCGCCGTCGCTGGAGGCCATGGAGCTGCCCCACAGGATCCATACGACGCCCACGATGCCCATCGAGACGACGCTCATCATCAGCATGTTCAACGTCGACTTGACCCGTGTCATGCCGGCGTAGAAGAACGCCAGTGCGGGGGTCATGAGAATGATCAGGGCGGTGGCCGCGATGGTCCACACGGCCCCTGCAGAGAGTCCTTCGTCCATCGGATCTGTCCTTTGCGGTCGGTTCGGCGAGCAGGAAGGGAACGGGGGCGGGAGCTCAGCGCACGAGAGCTGCGGTGCCCGGCCGGAAGGCGGCCGGGACGGGCGACGCGCCGGTGGCGAAGTCGCCGGCGGGGACGTCGCTCTCGACGAGCACGGCCTCTTCGCCGAGGGCGGCCGGCTGCCACGCGGTGGCCGCGCCCATGAGCCCGGCTCCGACCACCGCACACCTGCTCGCGCTCACTGCGACAGTCCCGGGACCCAGGTGGTGCCGGCCAGCGGAACCTTGGCCATGGCGGCGGCCTCGACGGTGAGGGCCACCAGGTCCTCGGGCTCGAGGTGGCGCAGGTTCGACTTCCCGCAGGCCCGGGCGATCGTCTGGGCCTCCATGGTGAGCACGCGCAGGTAGTTGGCGATCCGTCGCCCGCCCTCGACGGGGTCCAGCCGGGCCGACAGCTCCGGGTCCTGGGTCGAGATCCCGGCGGGGTCGCGGCCGTCCTGGAAGTCGTCGTAGAAGCCGGCGGCCGAGCCCAGCGCGGCGTACTCGTGCTGGTACCTCGGGTCGTTGTCGCCCAGGGCGATGAGGGCGGCGGTGCCGATGGCCACGGCGTCGGCGCCCAGTGCCATGGACTTGGCGACGTCGGCGCCGGTGCGGATCCCGCCGGAGACGATGAGCTGAACCTTGCGGTGCATCCCCAGGTCCTGGAGTGCTCGCACGGCCTCGGGGATCGCCGCCAGGGTGGGAATGCCCACGTTCTCGATGAACACCTGCTGGGTGGCGGCGGTGCCGCCCTGCATGCCGTCCACGACCACGACGTCGGCGCCGGCCTTCACGGCCAGTGCGGTGTCGTAGTAGGGCCGCGACGCCCCGACCTTGATGTAGACGGGCTTCTCCCAGTCGGTGATCTCGCGCAGTTCGGCGATCTTGATCTCCAGGTCGTCGGGCCCGGTCCAGTCGGGGTGGCGGCAGGCCGAGCGCTGGTCGATGCCCACGGGCAGGGTGCGCATCGCTGCGACCCGCTCGGTGATCTTCTGGCCCAGCAGCATCCCGCCACCACCGGGCTTGGCGCCCTGACCCAGCACCACCTCGATGGCGTCGGCCTGGCGCAGGTCGTCCGGGTTCATGCCGTAGCGGGAGGGCAGGTACTGATAGACGAGCGTTTTGGAGTGGCCGCGCTCCTCGGGGGTCATCCCGCCGTCACCGGTCGTCGTCGACGTCCCGACCGCGCTGGCTCCGGTGCCCAGCGCCTCCTTGGCGTTGGCCGACAGGGCCCCGAAGCTCATGCCGGCGATCGTGACGGGGATGTCCAGGTGCAGGGGCCTGGAGGCGTGGAGGTCGCCGAGGACGACGTCGGTGTCGCAGCGCTCCCGATACCCTTCGAGCGGGTAGCGCGACATCGAGGCGCCCAGGAAGAGCAGGTCGTCGAAGTGCGGCAGCTTGCGCTTGGCGCCCCAGCCGCGGATGTCGTAGACGCCAGTGGTCGCGGCGTGCTGGATGTCGGCGATGGTGGCCCGGTCGAAGGTGGCCGACTCGCGCAGGCCGAGCTGTCCCGGAGCGGGCGCAAGGGGGGCCGCGGTGGGGGAGTGGACGTCCGAGATGGTCATGGCGGGTCTCCTCAGTAGGCGCTGGAGTTGGCGGCGTTGAAGTGGTACATGGTGCGGCCCGAGCCGTAGCGGCGGAAGTCCGTCGGGTCGTCCTCGCGTCCGGCCGCGGTCAGCAGCTCCGCGACCTCTCGGAAGTGCTCGGGGCGCATGTCCTTCTCGATGCAGTCCGAGCCCAGGGACTTCACGGTGCCCTTGACGTAGATGCGGGTCTCGTAGAGGGAGTCCCCGAGGCTGTCCCCGGCGTCGCCGCACACGACGAGGCGGCCGGCCTGGGCCATGAAGGCCGACATGTGCCCGACGTTGCCGCCGACCACGATGTCGACCCCTTTCATGGAGATCCCGCAGCGGGCGGAGGCGTTGCCGTCGACGACGACGAGCCCGCCGTGGCCGGTGGCGGCGACCGCCTGCGAGGCGTCGCCCTTGACGTGGACACGGCCGGACATGATGTTCTCGGCCAGGCCCTGCCCGGCGTTGCCGGTCACGGTGATGTCGGCGCTCTTGTGCATGCCGGCGAAGAAGTAGCCGACGTGGCCCTCGACGGTCATGGTCAGGGCCCGGTCGATGCCGACGGCGATGTTGTGCTTGCCGGCCGGGTTGCGCACCAGCCACTCGGTGCTGGTGTCCGCGGGGTCGTGCAGCGCCTGGTTGAGCTCGCGCACCGACGACCGGGCGAGATCCACCACGGTGGTGCCCTCGGTCTCGGCGGCGGTCAGGGTGGGTTCGTTGGCGACAGCGGTCATGTCGTTCTCCTCCGGTGTTCGTGGGATTCTCAGGCGCGCCAGGTGTAGACCTGGCCGGGTTCGGGCTCGAAGACGCAGGCGTTCTCGATCCCCGGTAGATCGGCCAGGGCCCGGAACTCGGAGGCCATGGCCACCCAGTCCTCGGTCTCGGCGACCACGGCCGGCTTGCAGGAGATGGGGTCGCGCACCACGGCCATGCCGTCCTTGGTGGTCACGACCAGGGTGTAGAAGCCGTCGAAGACCTCGCTGAGGTTCTCCAGCGCGCTCTCGAGGTCTTCGCCCGCCTCCAGGCGGGTGGCGATGTAGCGGGCGGCGACCTCCGAGTCGTTGGCGGAGTCGAAGACCACCCCGGCGCGCTGCAGGTCCTTGCGGATCGAGGCGTGGTTGGAGAAGGACCCGTTGTGCACCAGGCACAGGTCGTCGGCCACCGAGAAGGGGTGGGAGCCGGCCGCGGTGACGGCGGACTCGGTGGCCATGCGGGTGTGGGCCACGCCGCGGGACCCCGCCATGGAGGCCAGCTCGTGCGCCTCGGCGACGTCGCGGGGGTTGCCCACGCTCTTCATGACGGTCACGTGCCGTCCCCGGCCGATGACGTCGTACTCGGGCAGCACGGTGTCCAGGGCGGCTGCGATCTCCTTCGACGTGGCCCTGCCCGTTACCAGCGTGGTGTTGCCCAGGACCTCGACCGACACCTCGGCTCCGGGGAGCTGCAGGTCGAGCTCGGCCTGGATCTGGGCGGTGGTCCTGCCCAGATCGGATCCGAGCAGGCTCAGCACGGTGGAGTCCTGGTCGTTGAGTTCCGGGTTGTCGTAGACGGCCATGCCCGCGGAGTCGGGGCCGCGCTCGATCACCTCGCACAGCATGGTGTTCAGCAGGGCGCCCAGCTGCGGGCGCAGAGCCGGGTTCTTGATCTGGAGGGCGGCGATTCCGCACATGGTGGTTCTCCTCGGGTGCGCTGGGGACAGGATGCTGAGCCGGGGACTCAGAAGTGGGTGAGGTAGGTGGTCAGCTCCCACTGGCTCACCTGGTTGTGCCAGGACAGGAACTCCTCCTCCTTGGCCTTCGCGTAGTACTCGCCGATCGCGCGGTCGCCGCCGACCGAGGCGAGCACCACGTCGTCCTGGCGCAGCGCCGCGGTCGCGTGCAGAAGGGTGGCCGGCAGCTCGACCGCGGTCTCGGGTTGCTCCCCGGGTCCGCACGGGTCGCCCGGGTCGAGCCGCCGGTCGATGCCGTCCAGGCCCGCCTCCAGGACGCTGGCCATCATGAGGTACGGGTTGCCGGAGCCGTCACCGCCGCGCAGCTCGATGCGCTTGTCGTCGGGAACGCGGATGAAGTGGGTGCGGTCGTTGCCGCCGTAGGTCGCCTTGCGCGGGGACCATGTCGCCCCGGAGACCGACGTCTGGGCGTTGCGTCGCTTGTAGGAGTTCACGGTCGGGGCCATATAGGCCAGCAGCGCCGAACTGTGCTCGAGCACTCCGCCGATGAAGGAGTACGCCTGCGCCGAGAGTCCCAGGCCTCGGGCGTCGTCGTCGTCCGGGAACAACGGCCGGTTCCCCTCCCACAGGGACAGGTGCATGTGCATCCCCGAGCCGGGGCGCTCGGTGAACGGCTTGGGCATGAACGTGGCGGTCATGCCGGCCTCGGTGGCCAGCATGGAGATGATGTACCGGGCCACGATGACCCGGTCGGCGGTGACCATGGCGTCGGCGTACTGGAAGTTCTGCTCGAACTGTCCTGCGCCGTCCTCGTGGTCGTTGGCGTAGTTGCCCCAGCCGAGGGAGTTCATCGCCTCGGAGATGGAGGTGAGGTGCTCGTACATCCGGGTCACCCCGCGGGCGTCGTAGCAGGGATGGGGGGAGCAGTCCCGTTCGTCGGCGGTCCGGATGGAGCCGTCCTCGTGACTCCTCACCAGGAAGTATTCGAGCTCGGCGCCGACCATGGGGTTCAGGCCGCGCTCGGCCAGACGGGCGAGCGTGCGCTTGAGGGCCACCCGGGGGGCGTAGGGCCAGGGCTTCCCGTTCACGTGCGGGTCGCACTGGACCATGCCCAGACCCTGCTTGACGAAGTGCAGGGGGGTGTAGGAGGCCAGGTCGGGGACGACGACCAGGTCCGGGTCCTGGGGGTCCTGGCCGATCAGGCCGGCTGCGTAGCCGGCGAAACCCATGCCGTCGTACTGGAGCTCGTCGGCGGCCGCGACCGGAACGAGCTTGGCGCAGGGGCGGCCGGTCATGTCGACGAACGTGGCGAGGAGGAAGTCGACGCCGTCGGCCCGGGCCAGCTCGGCCAGGGTGGGCGCGGGCAGCGCGGACGGGTCGAGATCGACCTCGGAACGCGTCAACGGAGCGGTGGCGGTCATGGGAACATCCTTCACTAGTGTCACAATGTGAAACGGTGTTCACCACTAGTAAACCCATGGGATGTTTCGAGCTGAAGAAGGCCGGTAACCGCCGTGTTTAAGCTCCTTCACAGCCTCCTGAGGTCCGGCCGGGCACACCGTGGGTGCTCTGGTCCGCCCGGGATCCCCGTCCGGCCGCCGGACTGCCCGCGTGCGCGTCACGTCGGGCACGGTTTCGGCGAGGGGCCGGGGGTTGCGGGCGGGGTCGGCCGTCTTCGCCCTGGGACTCGCGACGACCTCTTGCCGCAGGGCTCAGCTGGCGCTCTCCAGGTGCGCGAGGCGCAGCCAGCGGTGCATGAGCCGGCGGAACGCCACCGCGGCGCCGTGGGCGTCCTGGGAGGCCAGCAGCTCCACGGCGTCCGAGAAGTCCTGCGGGCTCTCGTCGGGCTGGAACGGATCCGCGAGCGAGCCGTAGTGCAGGACCACGAGGGAGTTGGCGGAGAACGCTCCGAGCCACCGGCCCAGGTGCGTGAGGTCCTCGGCGAGGTCCTCGAGGTCCTCGCCGCCCGCGTCCTCCACCACCTGCGCGGCCCGCACCACGCGGAGGGTCGCGAGGTCCACCGGCACGGCGCACCGGTGCACGCGGTTGCCGTGGTGGAAGCTCTCGGTGTGGTCCTGGGCGGTGAAGAGCGAGAACCACGCCATGGGCACCGTGAACGCCGACTGGCGCGCGTGGACGGGCACGAAGTGCTCCCGGCTCACGCGATCGCCCGCGGCCCGGACGGCGTCCTCGGGGATGAGCAGGTTGGGCAGGGGCTGGCCGCCCTCCTCCTCGGCGAGCGCCACGAGCCGCAGCGAGCGGCGCAGCCGCTGCGGGGGGTGGTAGACGGGGAAGTCGCCGACCCCCGCCGCAAGCATGTCCCGGCCCCGGGGGGCCGCGGAGAACGGCAGGGTCCACAGCGGCTCCACGGCCGGGGGCAGGGGTTCCTCGCCCGGCTCGGCCAGGCGGGCGAGCTGCTCGGTCAGCTCGTTGACCCCGGCCTCCTCGGGGGACAGCGCCCGGGGCAGCAGCGGGGCGTACACGGCGTCGAGCTCCTCGGCGGGCACGTACACCCGCAGGGCGAACTGGTGGGGGATCCCGGTGGCCGAGCGGAACGTCCGGCCGACCTGCAGCAGCTGGGCCACGGCCGCTCAGGCGATCTCGACGACGACGGGGGCGTGGTCCGAGGCGCCCTTGCCCTTGCGCTCCTCGCGGTCGATCGACGCGTCCGTGACGCGGCCGGCCAAGGCGGGGGAGTAGAGCTGGAAGTCGATGCGCATGCCCTCCTTCTTCGGGAAGCGCAGCCCCTTGTAGTCCCAGTACGTGTAGACGCCCGGGCCGGGGTGCCGGGGGCGGACCACGTCCTCGTAGCCGGCCTCCTCGAGGAAGGCCCGGAAGGCCGCGCGCTCGGGCGCGCTGACGTGGGTCAGGCCGTTGTCGAGGAAGAACTGCAGGTCCCACACGTCCTCGTCCTGCGGGGCCACGTTCCAGTCGCCCACCAGGGCAACCTGTGCCTGCGGGTCCTCGTCGACCCACTGCTTGGCGTGGTCCTTGAGCACGCGCAGCCACTCCAGCTTGTAGGGCATGTGCGGGTCCTCCAGGCCGCGGCCGTTGGGGACGTAGAGGGACCAGACCCGCACGCCGTCGCACGTGGCCCCGATGGCCCGGGCCTCCTGCACGGGCTCCTCGCCGGGCTTGCCGAAGGCCGGCTGGTCCGGGAAGGTGCGCTCGACGTCCTCGAGGCCCACCCGGGAGGCGATCGCCACGCCGTTCCACTGGCTGAGGCCGAAGTGGGCGACGTCGAAGCCCATGAACTCGAAGAGCTCCCAGGGGAAGTTGTCGTCCTTCGCCTTGGTCTCCTGCATGGCCAGGACGTCCGCGTCCGAGCGCTGCAGCCACGCCTCCACGCGGTCGGCGCGGGCGCGGACGGAGTTCACGTTCCAGGTGGCGATCCTCATGGTCCCCACGTTACCGGCTGGCCCGGACGGGCATTCGCAGCAGCCCCTTGCGCGGTGTCCGTCCGAGTGTCATGGTTAGCTACATAACTAATGAACCAGTGAGGGGAATGGCCGTGATCGCCGACGACCGCCCGATCTTCCAGCAGATCGCCGAACGGATCTGCGCCGACATCCTCGCGGGCGCCTACCCGGAGGAGACCCAGGTCCCGTCCACCAACGAGTTCGCCGCCTTCTACCGCATCAACCCGGCCACCGCCGGCAAGGGCGTCAACCGGCTCGTGGACCGGGGGATCCTCTACAAGCGCCGGGGCATCGGCATGTTCGTCGCCGCCGGCGCCCGGGAACGGCTCCTCGAGCAGCGGCGGCAGGAGTTCGCCGACCGCTACGTGGCACCGCTCGTCACCGAGGCGAGTTCCCTCCGGCTCCCGCCGGAGGACGTCCTCGACCTCGTCCGCTCCGCGCTCGGCCCGACCGAGGCCGCTGCACCGACACGTCAGGAGTCCACCCCATGAACGGCACGCCATCCCCCGTCGTCGCCCTGCGCGGCGTCTCCCGCACCTACCGGGAGACCCGGGCCCTCGACGGCGTCGACCTCGACCTCGCCCCGGACCGGATCTACGGCCTGGTGGGGCGCAACGGCTCCGGCAAGACCACCCTGCTGTCCGTGATCGGCCAGCAGGTCCGCCCCGACCGCGGCGGGCGGGTCGAACTGTTCGGCCGCCCCGGGTGGGAGAACCCCGAGGCGCTGTCCCGCACGGTGCTGCTGCGGGACCGGCAGCGCTATCCGGAGGAGTTCCGGGTCCGCCACGTCCTCGACGCCGCGCCGGCGTTCCACCCCGGCTGGGACGCGGAGCTCGCCCGCGGTCTCGCCGAGGACCTCCGGCTGCCGTCGCGGACCAGGATCAAGAAGCTCTCCACCGGCCAGCACACGGCCCTCGGCATCGTCCTGGGCCTCGCGTCCCGCGCAGAGCTCACGATGCTGGACGAGCCCTACGGCGGGCTGGACCCGGTGGCGCGGGAGTTGTTCTACGACCGGCTCCTCGCGGACTTCGCGAGGCACCCGCGCACCGTGGTGATCTCCACGCACCTGGTCGACGAGGTCGCCAACCTCCTCGACCACGTCCTGCTCCTCGACCGCGGCCGGCTCGTCCTGGACGCCGGCCTCGAGACCGCCCGCGCCAGCGCCCACACCGTGGCGGGTCCCGCCGCCGACGTCGCCGGCTACCTGGCCGAGCGGCAGCTCGAGCACCGGGTGTCCCGGGAGCAGCGGATCGGTGCCCTGCGCACCGTGACCGTGGCGGCGCCCCACGACGACGACGCCCGTGCGGCCGCCGCACGCCACGGGATCGAGATCGACGCCGTCTCCCTGCAGGCGGCCGTCGCCGCCCACGGGCTCGTCCCGGTGACCGCCGACCAGCTCCAGAACGCCTGAGAGGACCTCCGCCATGTCACGACTCACCCCCGTCCTCAAGCTCAACACCGTCAACAGGTTCGCCGGAACCGGCATGGTCATCACCGTGATCGCCGTGTCCGGGCTGCTCAGCCTGCTCGTCGGGGCCGTGCTGCACCTCGTCCTGGACGCCCCCGCTGAGGCCGTGGCCGCGGGCCTGCGGCACAACCAGGTCCTGTACTGGTGGCCGGGGATCGCCCTGCTCATCCACGCGGCCCAGGTGATCGGGACGAGCACGCCGCTCGCCCTGGCACTGGGGGCCACCCGCCGGTCGATGTGGTGGGGCTCCGTGGTGACCTTCGTGCTCCTCGCCCTGCTGGCCGCGGCGGTACTCACCGCGTTCCTGCTGGTCGAGGGCGCCACCGGCGGGTGGTTCCTGGGCCTGCCCGCCTTCGACGTCGCCCTCTTCGCCGCCGGATCCCCGGCGCGGGCCTTCCTCGTGGCGTTCCTGCTCTACCTCGGGGCGCAGATGGTCGGGGCGGTCTTCGCCACGGTGTACGTGCGGGGCGGGCCCGTGGCACTGACGCTGTCCATCATCGGGACCGTCGTGACGACCCTGGCCGTGCTCGTGTGGGTCGCCGCGACGGCGCCGGGCTCCGGTGCGGCCGCCGGCACGGGCGCCACAGGATTCCCGGAGGGGCTGGTGCTGCTGCTGGCCGCGGCGGCGCCGGTGCTGCTCGCGCTGCTGGGCTGGGGGCTGTACCGCCGGGTCTCCGTACGCTGACCCGTCCCGGCGTGGCGGGAGCGCCGCGCCGGGGGACCAGGGGTTTCCCCGCACCCCTTCCCTCCAGTGATTGCACATGCTAATTTCCTGCTGGCCCGTGCCCCCGGCGGCGCCGCCCCCAGCAGGGAGAGACCCCCATGAACCTCGCACGGACCGCGCTCGTCGTGTCCACCACCTTCGCCCTCCTCCTCGGCGGCGTACCGGCGGCGCTCGCCGCGCCGACTCCTCCGGCCGATCCGCCCGAGCTGTCCGAGCCGTCCGGCACCGCCGGTGCACCCGCCCCGAGCCTGCACGGGGGCTCGGGCGCCGACGCCGCCCCGGCAGGCGCTCCGGCGCCCGCCCCGGCGGACCCGGCCACCGGCGACCTGGCCGGGGCGGCCTCCGCGGGCGCCCACCCGACCACGGTCGAGCACATCACCGAGGCCTTCAGGATCGTCAACGACCACCGCAGCCAGGCCAGGCGCGCCCCGCTGGTCTACAACACCGCGCTGTCCCGCAACGCCCAGCAGTGGGCGGAGACCATGGCCGGGGCCCGGAAGGAGTCGCGCAACCCGGATCCCTGGGCGGGTGCCCCCGCCGGCGGCGTCCGGATGGACCAGTACTACGGGAAGGGCGTCTTCACCGGCGCCTTCGAGGGCGTCGACGCGGTCGAGGCGCTCGCGCACTACCTGCTGGACTTCTTCCCCCGCAACGGGACCGACCAGTTCGCCCGGGACCTGACCCACCTCGGGATCGGTGTCAGCCACGTCGCCACGTCGGGCTCGGGCGGCCCCGGGTGGGAGACCTACCTGACGATCTACTACTACGCCTATCCGACCGGGCAGGCCGTGCCCGGGTCGTTCGCGAGCCCGGCGCAGGGGTTCGTGCCGCCGGCGACCGCGCCGACCTACGCCGTCCGGGGCGCGATCGGCACCAAGTACCAGCGCCTGGGCGGGTCCTCCGTGCTCGGCGAGCCCACCATGAACGAGCGCGGAGGCCTGGTGGAGGGCGGCGTCTACCAGCAGTTCCGGAAGGGCACCCGCACCACCACCATCTACTGGGCCCCGGCCAACGGGGCGATGGCCGTGAAGAACTACGGATCCATCGGCGGCCGGTGGGTCGCGGCCGGCCGGGAGCACAACTTCGGTCTGCCCGTCACGGACGAGCGCCCGGTCACCGGTGGTGCCTACCAGGTCTTCCGCCGCGACGGGCGCTCCACCATGGTCATGTGGAGCACCGGCACGGGGTCCCGCGCGATCAAGCAGTACGGGGCCATCGGTCGGGCCTGGAAGGCCGCCGGCTCCGAGCGCGGCTGGGGCTTCCCCGTCACCGACGAGTACCGCTACGGCGCCGAGGTGCGCCAGCGCTTCTCGACGGGCTACACCGCCCACTACGCCGCCGGGCGGACCTGGGTCACCCGCTGACGGGCCCCCGACGACGACGGAGCCGCGCACCCCGATCGGGTGCGCGGCTCCGTCGTGCTGCCGGTGCCCGGGGCGTCAGTCCCGCCACCAGTGGTCGAGGATCGTGGCGGGGGTGGTGCGCTTGTGCCGGGTGATGCGCCAGCGGTGCTCGATCTTCTCCGCCACGGCGTCGTCGACCTCGCGGCCCTCGAGGTAGTCGTCGATGTCGTCGTAGGACAGCCCGAGCTCCGCCTCGTCGGTCTGGCCCGGAGCGTCGTCGAGGAGATCCGCGGTGGGGGCCTTCGCCCACAGCCGCTCCTCGGCGCCCAGGGTCTTCGTCAGGAGCCGGTTCTGCCGCTTGTCGAGTCCGAACAGCGGCAGCACGTCCGCGCCGCCGTCGCCGTACTTGGTGAAGAACCCGGTCACGGACTCGGCGCCGTGGTCGGTGCCGATCACGAGCAGGTTCCGCTCCCCGGCGAGCGCGTACTGGGCGATCATCCGCACGCGGGCCTTGATGTTGCCCTTGTTGAAGTCGGAGATCTCCCGGCCGGCGGCCTCCCGGAACTCGCCCTCGAAGCCGTCCACGGCGGGGGCCACGTTGTAGGTCACGGTGCTGCTCGGCCGGATGAACTCCAGGGCCGCCTGGGCGTCCTCCTCGTCGTGCTGGACGTTGTAGGGCAGCCGGACGGCCACGAAGTCCGCGTCCACACCCTCCTCCGCGAGCCGGTCCACGGCCATCTGGGCGAGCCGGCCGGCCAGCGTGGAGTCGAGGCCCCCGCTGATGCCGAGCACGAAACCGTTCGTGCCGCTGGCCCGCAGGTAGTCGCAGAGGAAGCCGACGCGCGCCTCGATCTCCTGCTGGGGGTCGATCTCGGGCTTCACGCCCATCTCTTCGATGATTGTCGCCTGCAGTGTCCGCATGGGCCCATGCTAGTGCGGGCCGCTCCAGGGAGGGCAAGGGAACACGGCCGGGAGGCAGCGGGGCCGTTGCGTAGGATGCGGGCCATGCCCCGCACCGCCCCCGCGGCCGAGAGCACCGAGATCCGACCGACCGAGCGAACCAGGAGCGCAGCATGAGCGAGCAGCACGGGACCGAGCACCGGAGCACCCCCGGGAGCAGCCCTGAGAACACGCCCGAGAGCCCGCCCCAGGACGCGTACGAGAACATCCTGGTCGAGGTCCGCGGGAGGGTCGGGGTCATCACCCTGAACCGTCCGAAGGCGCTCAACGCCCTCGACGCCGCGACCCTGCGGGAGGTCGTCGCCGCGTCCACCGCCCTGGACGCCGACCCCGGGATCGGGGCGATCGTCCTCACGGGTTCGGAGAAGGCCTTCGCCGCAGGCGCCGACATCAAGGAGATGGCGGGACGAAGCGCCCCGGAGATGTACCTGGCCGACTGGTTCGCGGGCTGGGACGCCTTCACCCGGGTGCGCACGCCCGTGGTCGCCGCGGTCTCGGGCTACGCCCTCGGCGGGGGGTGCGAGCTCGCGATGATGTGCGACCTCCTGATCGCGGCGGACACGGCCCGGTTCGGGCAGCCCGAGATCAACCTCGGGGTGATCCCCGGGATGGGCGGGTCCCAGCGGCTGGCCCGCGCGGTGGGCAAGGCCAAGGCCATGGACATGGTCCTCACCGGCCGGCACATCGACGCCGCGGAGGCGGAGCGGGCGGGGCTCGTCTCCCGCGTCGTGCCGGCCGCGGACCTGCTGCCGGAGGCCCTGGACGTCGCCGGGACCATCGCGGCGAAGTCGCTGCCCTCGGTCCTCGCGGCCAAGGAGGCCGTGGACACGGCGTTCGAGACCACCCTCGCGCAGGGCGTGCACCTCGAGCGGCGGCTGTTCCACACGCTGTTCGCCACGGAGGACCAGAAGGAGGGCATGGCCGCGTTCACGGAGAAGCGCGCGCCGCGGTTCACGCACCGCTGAGCCCGCGCCGCTGCCGGGCGCCGCCCGGTCGCGGGGGCTACCGTGGTGCCATGCCGAAACCCTCGATCGACGCGTCCGCCTGGCAGGTGCGCGAGTCCGCCCTCGACCCCGGCGCGCACGGTGCCGTGGAGTCCGTCTTCGCCCTGTCCAACGGGTACGTCGGTGTGCGCGGCACCCTGGACGAGGCGCAGCCCAGCGCCTCCCGCGGCACCTTCATGTCGGGGGTCCACGAGTACCACCCGCTGTCCTATCCCGAGGGCGGCTATGGGCACCCCGAGCACGGGCAGGCCATCATCGGCGTGGCCGACGGCAGCACCGTGCACCTGCAGGTCGACGGCGTCCCCCTGGACGTGCGGGAGTCGCCGCCGGAGCAGCACGAGCGGGTGCTGGACCTGCGGGAGGGCACGCTGCGCCGCGAGACCGAGTGGACCACCCCCCGGGGTGCCCGGATGCGCCTGACGTCCACCCGCCTGGTCTCGCTGGTGCAGCGCCCGGTGACGGCGATCCACTACGTCGTCGAGGCGGTCGACCGCCCCGTCCAGGTGGTGCTCCGGTCCGGTCTCGTGGCCAACGGCACCCCGCCCAAGGTGGAGAACTCGGACCCGCGCGTGGCCGCGGTCCTGGAGAAGCCGTTCCGCGCCGAGCTCCACCACTGCCACGACACGGGCGGGGTCCTGGTCCACCGCACCGGGCAGAGCCGCATCGGGGTCGCGGCCGCCGTGGAGCACGACGTGGACCTGCCGGCCGACGGCGCCGTGAGCACGCAGTGCGACGAGGACCACGTGGTGACGACCGTCGTCGCCGACGTCGGCCCGGGTGAGAGCGTGCGCTTCGTGAAGTACCTGTGCCACTCCTCGGCCGTGGACGACCCCGCCGACGACCTCCGCGGTCAGGTGCTCGCCGCGATGGCCGGGGCCCGGCGGCGCGGCTGGGACGGGCTGCTCGCCGACCAGCGCGCGGAGCTGGACAAGTACTGGGACGGCGCCGACGTGGAGATCGACAGCGATCCCGAGCTGCAGCTGGCGTTCCGCTTCGACCTGTTCCAGCTCCTGCAGGCGGCGGCCTGCGTCAGCCACGCCCCGGTCGGGGCGAAGGGCTTGACCGGCGGCGGGTACAGCGGGCACACCTTCTGGGACGTGGAGGGCTTCGTGCTGCCGGCCCTGGCGCTGCTGCGCCCCCGCGACGCCGCCCGGCTCCTGCAGTGGCGCTCCTCGACCCTGGACCGGGCGCGGGAGCGGGCGCAGGTCCTGGACCTGGGCGGCGCCTCCTTCCCGTGGCGCACCCTCGACGGGCACGAGACGTCGGCGTACTGGCCGGCCAGTACCGCGGCCATGCACGTCAACGCCGACATCGCGCGGGCCTTCCGGTGGTGGGCCGACGTGACCGGGGAGGACCTCACCGCGGTCGGCGGGCTCGACGTCCTCGTGGAGACGGCGCGCGTGTGGGCGGCCATGGTGCACGAGGACCACGAGGGCGGCGTCCACCTGTTCGGGATGACCGGGCCGGACGAGTACACCGGCGTGGTGGACGACAACGTGTTCACCAACCTCATGGCCCGGCGCAACCTCCGGGCCGCCGCCGACGCGTGCGAGGAGCACCCCGAGCACGTGGGCCGGCTCTCCGTGACGGCCGACGAGCTCCAGCGGTGGCGGGCCCTGGCGGACGCGATCCACGTCCCGTACGACGCCGTGCGCGGCGTGCACCCCTCCAACGAGGGGTTCACGACCTACCGCGAGTGGGACTTCGAGGCCAAGTGCGACGGCTACCCCGTGGAGGAGCACTTCCACTACGCGAAGATCTACCGCCGCCAGGTCGTCAAGCAGGCCGACCTGGTCCTCGCCCTGTGGTGGTGCGCCGAGGCTTTCACCCCCGAGCAGACCGCCCGGGACCTGGACTACTACGAGCAGCGCACCGTCCGCGACTCGTCCCTCTCGGCCTGCGTCCAGGCCGTGGTCTGCGCCCGGGTGGGCCACCTGGACCTCGCCCTCGAGTACCTCCGCGAGTCCGCCCTCGTGGACCTGCGGGACATCCAGCAGGACGCCGAGCAGGGCCTGCACCTCGCCTCCGCCGCCGGGTCGTGGCTGGCCGTGGTCTGCGGGTTCGGCGGCCTGGACACCGACGGGGACGAGCTGCGCCTGGCCCCCCGGCTCCCGGATCGGCTGCGCCGGATCGCCTTCCGCCTCCGGTGGCGCGGCCACCGGATCGGTGTGGAGATCATCCGCTCGGGCACGACGGTGCGGCTCCTGGACGGGGCCGCCGGCGAGGTGGCGCTGCGGATCGACGACGAGCCCCTGACCGTCACGGCCGGCCGGCCCGCGACCGCCCCGCTGCACGCGCCCCACCCGCCCACTCCCGCACCGCGCCAGCCCCCGGGCCGCGCCCCGCGCGCCCCCCGCACCCCATGACGCCGTCCGCGCCCCTCGAGGTGCTCACCCGCGTCTGGGGCTACGACGCCTTCCGCGGGCAGCAGGCCGAGATCATCGAGGCGGTCACCGGCGGCGACGACGCGCTCGTGCTCATGCCCACCGGCGGCGGCAAGAGCCTCTGCTACCAGATCCCCGCGCTCGTCCGGGAGGGCACCGGCGTCGTCATCAGCCCGCTCATCGCGCTCATGCACGACCAGGTCGACGCCCTCGAGCAGGTCGGGGTGCGCGCCGCGTACCTCAACTCCACCCAGACGGCCGAGGAGCGCCGCGCCGTCGAGAGCCGTCTGCTGGCCGGTGAGCTCGACCTGCTCTACCTCGCCCCCGAGCGGCTGCCGGTGGCGGCCGACCTGCTCGACCGCGCCCGCATCGCGCTCTTCGCCGTCGACGAGGCGCACTGCGTGGCCCAGTGGGGCCACGACTTCCGCCCCGACTACCTCGGGCTGACGATCCTGCACGACCGCTGGCCCGGGGTCCCGCGCATCGCGCTGACCGCCACCGCGACCGCGGAGACGCGCGAGGAGATCGTCCGCAACCTCCGCCTGGACGACGCCCGCGTCTTCGTCTCCAGCTTCGACCGGCCCAACATCCAGTACCGGGTCGGGCCCAAGAAGGACGCCCGCCGGCAGCTGCTGCAGCTGATCCGGACCGAGCACGACGGCGAGGCCGGCATCGTCTACTGCCTCAGCCGCGCCTCGGTCGAGCGCACGGCGGAGTGGCTGGCCGCGCAGGGCGTCACCGCGCTGCCGTACCACGCCGGCCTGCCCGCCGAGCTGCGCTCGCAGCACCAGACCCGCTTCCTGCGCGAGGACGGCGTCGTCATGGTCGCGACCATCGCCTTCGGCATGGGGATCGACAAGCCCGACGTGCGCTTCGTCGCCCACCTCGACCTGCCCAAGAGCGTCGAGGGCTACTACCAGGAGACCGGCCGCGCCGGGCGCGACGGGCTGCCGTCCACGGCGTGGCTGGCCTACGGGCTGCAGGACGTCGTCCAGCAGCGGCGGATGATCGAGGACGGGGAGGGGGACCGGCAGCGCAAGCGCGCCCAGACGCTCCACCTGGACGCGATGCTCGCGCTGTGCGAGACGGTCCAGTGCCGCCGGCAGCAGCTGCTGCGCTACTTCGGCGAGGCGAGCGGACCGTGCGGCAACTGCGACACCTGCCTGAACCCGCCCGAGGCCTTCGACGGCACGGTCCCGGCCCAGAAGCTCCTGTCCACGATCGTGCGGCTGCAGCGGGAGCGGGGTCAGCAGTTCGGCGCGGGGCACCTGGTGGACATCCTGCTCGGCCGGGAGACCGAACGGGTGGTGCGGATGCGCCACACCGAGCTCTCCACGTTCGGCATCGGCACCGAGCTGAGCGATCAGGAGTGGCGCGGGGTGGTGCGCCAGCTGCTCGCCCAGGGCCTGCTCCAGGTGCAGGGCGAGTACGGGGTCCTGGCGATCACCGGCGCGGCGGGGGAGGTGCTGCGCGGGCAGGAGGAGGTCCGCCTGCGCCGCGAGCCCGAGCGGGTCAAGGCCGTCCGTCCGCCGAGGACCGCGGCCGCACGGCCGGTCCTCGACGAGCCCCAGCAGGAGCTCTTCCAGCAGCTGCGGGCCTGGCGCTCCACCGTGGCGAAGGAGCAGGGCGTGCCGGCGTACGTCGTCTTCAACGACGCGACCCTCGCCGCGATCGCGCAGGCCCGGCCGAGCTCGCTGGGCGAGCTGCGCGGGATCTCCGGCGTCGGCGAGGCCAAGCTCGAGCGCTACGGCGAGGCCGTCCGCCAGGTCGTCACCGGCACCTGAGGCTCCGCAGCTGCGGACGCCACAGCGGGTGCATGACCGCAGACGCGGATATCATGGCGTCATGACCGACATCAGGATCGCCGACGCCGCCCGCTTCCTCGGCGTCAGCGACGACACCGTCCGGCGCTGGATCGACCAGGGCGCGCTGGCCAGCACCCGGAGCGCGAACGGCCAGACCGTGGTGGACGGACTGGAGCTGGCCTGCCTGCTCAAGGAGCGCTCCGTCCGGCCCGAGGACCCCGCGCGCGTCGCCAGCTCGGCGCGCAACCGGTTCGTGGGGCTGGTCACCGAGGTCGTCTCGGACACCGTGATGTCCCAGGTGGAGCTGCAGTGCGGTCCGCACCGAGTGGTCTCGCTCATGAGCACCGAGGCCGTCCGGGACCTGGGCCTGGAGCCGGGCCGCGTGGCCACGGCCGTCGTCAAGTCGACCAGTGTCGTCGTCGAGACCCCCGGGACGTGAGGCGGCGGTGCACGCGAGAGCCTCCGCCGTCCTCCTCGCCGCCCTCGGACTCGGCGCCGCCGGGTGCGGGGCCGGTGGTGGTGCTCCCGCGACCGTTCTCGACGTCCACGCCGCAGCCTCCCTCACGGACGTCTTCACCGAGCTCGCCGGGCAGTTCGAGGCGCAGCACCCGGGGGTCGAGGTGTCGCTGAGCTTCGCCGGGTCCTCCACCCTGGTCCAGCAGCTCACGGAGGGCGCGCCCGCCGACGTCCTCGCCACCGCGGACGAGCGGAGCATGGCCGGGGCCGTGGACGCCGACCTCGTCGACGGCGAGCCCGAGGTCTTCGCGACCAACGTCCTGACCGTGGTGGCGCCCGCCGGCAACCCGGCCGGCGTCGGGTCCTTCCGGGACCTGGCGGACCCCGGCGTGCAGGTCGTCGTGTGCGCGCCGCAGGTGCCGTGCGGCGCCGCCACCGAGCGGATCGAGGAGGCCGCGGGCGTGCGGCTGAGCCCGGTCAGCGAGGAGGGCTCCGTGACGGACGTGCTCGGCAAGGTCACCTCGGGGCAGGCGGACGCCGGCCTGGTCTACACCACGGACGCGCGCTCGGCCGGGGACGCGGTCGAGGTCGTCGGGATCCCGCAGGCGCCCCGGGCCGTCAACCGCTTGTCCGTCGCCGCGCTCGCGGACGCCGACGAGACGGAGACGGCCCGGCAGTTCACCGAGCTCGTCGCCGGCGAGCGCGGCCGGGAGGTCCTGGCCGGGGCGGGGTTCGGGGCGCCGTGACCCGGCGTCGTCCCCGCGGCTTCAGCACCGTCCCCGGCTGGGTGTGGGTCCCGGCGGCCCTGGGCGCCCTGGTGGTGGTGCTGCCGGTCCTCGGGGTGCTCGCCCGGGTGGACGCGGGCAGCTTCCTCGGCCTGATCGGCTCGGAGTCCTCCCGCACCGCCCTGTGGCTGAGTCTGCGCACCGCGACCGTCTCCACCGCGCTGTGCGTGCTGCTGGGCACCCCGATGGCGCTGGTGCTGGCCCGCGCGCGGCTGCCCGGTGCACGGCTGCTGCGCGCGCTGGTCCTGCTGCCGCTGGTGCTGCCGCCCGTGGTCGGCGGGATCGCCCTGCTCCACACCTTCGGGCGCTACGGGCTGGTCGGGCGCCACCTCGAGCCGGCCGGGATCAGCATCGCCTTCACCACCGTGGCCGTGGTGCTCGCCCAGACGTTCGTGGCGCTGCCGTTCCTCGTGGTCAGCCTGGAGGGGGCGCTGCGCAGCGCGGCGGCGGGCTACGAGGAGGTCGCGGCCACGCTCGGCGCCCGGCCCACCACCGTGCTGCGACGCGTCACCCTCCCCCTGGTGCTGCCGGGGCTGGCGTCCGGCGCCGTGCTCTCCTTCGCCCGCTGCCTGGGGGAGTTCGGGGCCACCCTGACCTTCGCGGGCAGCCTGCAGGGGACCACCCGGACCCTGCCCCTGGAGATCTACCTGCTGCGGGAGACGGACCCGGACGCCGCCGTCGCCCTCTCGCTCGTGCTCGTGGTCGTGGCGGTGCTCGTCGTGGGGCTCTCCACCCCCGTGCGCCGGGCAGCGGGCCGGTGATGACGGAGGGGCTGTCCGTGACCGCCCGGCTGGCCGCGCGGGACGTGTCCCTCTCGCTGGCCGTCCCGCCGGGGGCCACCGTGGCGGTGACCGGCCACAACGGCGCCGGGAAGTCCACCCTGTTCGCCGTCCTCGCGGGGCTGCTCGTGCCGGACACCGGCCGGTGCACCCTCGCCGGGTCCGTGCTCTTCGACCTCGACGAGGCCGGGCGCGGGAACTGGCTGCCCCCGCACGAGCGCGGCATCGCGCTCATGGCGCAGGGGCCGCTGCTGTTCCCGCACCTGAGCGTGCTCGAGAACGTGGCCTTCGGCCCGCGCAGCCGCGGGGCGGGCCGCGCCCGGTCGCGGGCCGCCGCCCGGCACTGGCTCGCCGAGGTGGGGGCCGAGCAGTTCGCCGACCGCCGGCCGGCCCAGCTCTCCGGCGGCCAGGCGCAACGCGTCGCGATCGCCCGGGCCCTGGCGGCCGAACCGCAGTTGCTGCTGCTGGACGAGCCGTTCTCCGCCCTGGACGCGGCCACCACGCCGGTCGTCCGCGAGCTGCTCGCCCGGGTGCTGGCGGAGCGGACGGCCCTGGTCATCAGTCACGACCCCGAGGACGCCGCCGCCCTGGCCGAGCACGTCGTGGTGCTCGAGCACGGCCGGGTCGTGGCGGGCTGACCGCTGGGCAGGACCGGTCCGGCCCGCTGCCGGGCTCGCGCAGTACGATCGGGACCACCACCGTTGTCGTATGACCCGGCTCACACGACCCACCCCGTCGTGACGGGCCGACGAGAGGACCACCCATGACTCCCGTTCTGCCCGGCGAATCCCCGTCCGTGGAGCAGCACCCCGGCATCCCCTTCCCGGACGCCGACCTCTTCTGCTTCACCGCCCTCCTCCCGCCGCCCGAGCGGGCGCGGCTGACCGAGCTGCGCGCCTTCCTCCAGGCGCAGGTCCGCCCCGTGGTCACGCCCTACTGGAACCGCGAGGAGTTCCCGTCCCACCTGCTCCCGGCGCTGGCCGCCCACGGGCTCGGCGAGCTCGAGCTCTCCGGCGCGAGCCGGCTGTTCCGCGGGCTGGCCTACGCCGAGGTCGCCCGGGCCGACGTCTCCCTCAGCGCCCTCGTCGGGATCCACAACGAGCTCATCCTCGGCCTGATCGACGCCCTGGGATCGGAGGAGCAGAAGACTCGGTGGCTGCCGGAGCTGCGCCGCTTCCGGGCCCTCGGCGCCTTCGCCCTCACCGAGCCCGAGCACGGCTCCGACATCGCCGGCGGCCTGGCCACGACCGCGACCCGGGACGGGACCGAGTGGGTGCTCACCGGGACCAAGCGGTGGATCGGCGCCGGCACGATCGCCGACGTCGCGATCGTCTGGGCCCGGGACACCGCCGACGGGCAGGTGAAGGGCTTCCTGGTGGAGACCGACCGCCCGGGATGGACCGCCACCAAGATCGAGCACAAGATCGGCCTGCGGATCATGCAGAACGCCGACATCGTCCTGGACGAGGTCCGGATCCCCGCCACCAACGCCCTGCCCGGGGCGCAGAGCTTCGCGGCCGCCAACGAGATGCTGCGCAACTCCCGCGCCTGGGTCGGCTGGCAGGGCGCCGGGGTCCAGCTCGCGATCTTCGACGTCGCCCGCGACTACGCCCTGGCCCGCCGGCAGTTCGGCCGCCCGCTCGCGAAGTTCCAGCTCGTCCAGGAGCCCCTCACCCGGATCCTCGGCAACGCCACGGCCGCCCTGGGCCTCATGGCCCAGATCGCCCGGCTCCAGGAGGCCGGCGCCTTCGACATGCCCCACGCCGCCCTGGCCAAGGCCACCACCACCTCCCTGGCCCGGGAGTCCGCGGCCCTGGGCCGCAACCTGCTCGGCGGCAACGGCGTGGTCACCGACCACGAGATGGCCAAGCTCTTCAACGACGTCGAGATCCTCTACACCTACGAGGGCACCTACGAGATCAACGCCCTCATCGTGGGCCGCGCCGTCACGGGCGTCTCCGCGTTCGTCTGAGCCCACCCGCGGCTCCCGCGCCACCGCCCCTCCGCTGCTCCGCCACCGCCCCGAGCAGCTCCCCGAAAGGACCCCGCATGGACGTCACCGACACCTCCGCCCTCGTCACCGGCGCCGCCTCCGGCCTCGGCGCGGCCACCGCCGCGATGCTCGCCGGGCGCGGCGTGCGCGTCTTCGCCGTGGACCTCCCGGCCGCGGTCAGGACGGCCCCCGACGTCCCCGGCGTCACCCGCCTGCCCGCCGACGTCACCGACCGGGAGCAGGTGCGCGAGGCCGTGGCGGCCGCGTCCGCCGCCGGGCCCCTGCGCACCGTGGTCAACTGCGCCGGGATCGGCCCGTCGGCCCGGGTGCTGGGCAAGAAGGGCGTGCACGACCTCGACCTGTTCGAGACCGTGCTGCGGGTCAACCTCCTCGGCACCTTCACGGTCCTCGCGCTCGCCGCGGAACGGATCGCCGCCACCGACCCCGTCGACGACGACGGGCAGCGCGGGCTGGTCGTCAACACGGCCTCCGTCGCCGCGTTCGAGGGGCAGGTGGGGCAGGCCGCCTACGCGGCGTCGAAGGGCGGGGTGCACAGCCTGGGCATCACCGCGGCCCGGGACCTCGCGAGCGCCGGGATCCGGGTGAACACCATCGCCCCCGGCGTCTTCGAGACGCCCATGCTCGCGGCGGTGAGCGACGAGTTCCGGGCCGGGCTCGCCGCGGGCGTGCCGTTCCCGCGCCGGCTCGGCCGCCCCGGGGAGTTCGCTCAGCTGGTGGCGACGTTCCTCGACAACGACTACCTCAACGGCACCACTGTCCGGATGGACGGGGCGCTGCGCATGGCTCCCCGCTGACAACCCTCCCCATAGACTGGGGCCCATGACCACCGACTTCTCGTCCGTCGACCTCGCGACGGCCCGCGACCGCCTCCGCCAGCTGATCGTCGACCTCGCCGTGGTGCGGGGCAAGGTCACGCTCGCGAGCGGCATCGAGGCCGACTACTACGTGGACCTGCGCCGCGTGACCCTCCACCACGAGGCGTCCCGCTACGTGGGCCAGGTGATGCTGGCGCTGCTCGACGAGGCAGGGATCTCCTGCGCATCCGTGGGCGGGCTGACCATGGGCGCCGACCCCGTGGGCAACGCCATCATGCGCACGGCGGGGGACCAGGGCCGGGCCGTCGACACGTTCGTGGTCCGCAAGGCCCAGAAGAGCTACGGGATGGGCCGTCAGGTCGAGGGCCCCCCGGTGCAGGGCCGCGACGTCGTCGTGGTGGAGGACACCTCCACGACCGGCGGGTCCGCCCTCACCGCGGTGGAGGCCCTGCAGCGGGCCGGCGCCAACGTGGTGGCCGTGGCGATCATCGTGGACCGGCGGACCGGCGCCAAGGAGCGCATCGAGGAGACGGCGGGCGTGCCCTGCCTCTACGCCTTCACGAAGGACGAGCTCGGGCTTGACTGACCCCGCCGCCGAGACCGGCGCCGCGGCGTCCGCCCCCGCGGTGGGCGTCGGTCCCTGGGCTGGCCCCTGGCCCGAGGGCGGGCACTGGGACCCGGATCTGCTCGAGCACGGGGACCGGCGCAACGTCGTGGACGCCTACCGGTACTGGACGATGGCGGCGATCGTCGCCGATCTCGACACCCGCCGGCACGGATTCCACGTGGCGGTCGAGAACTGGCAGCACGACCTGAACATCGGCTCCGTGGTGCGCACCGCCAACGCGTTCCTCGCCCATGAGGTGCACATCGTCGGCAAACGGCGCTGGAACCGCCGAGGAGCGATGGTCACCGACCGGTATCAGCACGTGCGCCACCACGCGAGCGTCGAGGAGTTCGCGGCCTGGGCGCACGCCGAGGGCCTCCCGGTGATCGGGATCGACAACTTCCCGGACTCGCAGCAGCTCGAGACCTACGACCTGCCCGAGCGCTGCGTGCTGGTGCTCGGCCAGGAGGGGCCGGGGCTGAGCCCCGAGATGCACGCCGCGGCCGGGACCACGCTGTCGATCGCCCAGTTCGGTTCGACCCGCTCCATCAACGCCTCTGCGGCGGCCGCGGTGGCGATGCACGCCTGGATCCGGCGGCACGTCTTCGGCCAGCCGATCGCCTGACGGGCGACCCGCGGCGTCCACCTGCCGTTTGCCCGTCGTCCCACGGCGCCGGTTTGGCTAGAGTGGGACCCAGGCCACACCCGAACCGAAGGAGCCAGCATGCCCATCGCAACCCCAGACGTCTACGCCGAGATGATCGACCGGGCCAAGGAGAAGGGTTTCGCCTACCCGGCCATCAACGTCACCTCCTCCCAGACCCTCAACGCCGCCATCCGCGGTTTCGCCGAGGCGGGCTCGGACGGCATCATCCAGGCCTCCACCGGCGGCGCCGCCTACTGGTCCGGGGCCTCCGTCAAGGACATGGTCACCGGCTCGCTCGCGATGGCCGCGTTCGCCCGCGAGGTCGCGAAGAACTACGACGTCAACATCGCGCTGCACACCGACCACTGCCCGCAGGACAAGCTCGAGGGCTTCGTGCTGCCGCTGCTCGAGGAGTCCGAGAAGGCCGTGGCCCGCGGCGAGGACCCGATCTTCCAGTCCCACATGTGGGACGGCTCCGCGATCGAGCTCGACGAGAACCTCAAGATCGCCCAGGACCTCCTGGCCCGCACCGCGAAGGCCAAGATCATCCTCGAGGTCGAGATCGGCGCCGTCGGCGGCGAGGAGGACGGCGTCGAGAACGCGATCAACGAGAAGCTCTACTCCACCGTCGAGGACGGCCTGGCCACCGTCGAGGCGCTGGGCACCGGCGAGAACGGCCGGTACCTCACCGCCCTGACCTTCGGCAACGTGCACGGCGTGTACAAGCCCGGCGGGGTCAAGCTGCGCCCCGAGCTGCTGCAGCAGATCCAGGAGGCGGTGGGCGAGAAGGTCGGCCAGGACCGTCCGTTCGACCTCGTCTTCCACGGCGGCTCCGGCTCCACCGCCGAGGAGATCGCGAACTCCGTCGCCTACGGCGTGGTCAAGATGAACGTGGACACCGACACCCAGTACGCGTTCACCCGGCCGGTCGCCGGGCACATGTTCGCGAACTACGACGGCGTCCTGAAGATCGACGGCGAGGTCGGCAACAAGAAGAAGTACGACCCGCGCGTGTGGGGCGCCCTGGCCGAGGAGTCCATGGCCGCCCGCGTGGTGGAGGCCTGCCAGAACCTCGGCTCCGCCGGGACCTCCGTCAAGTAGCCGCTCTCCCCTCCGCGGCCGCGGAGCACGGCGGCGGCGCCCCGCCCGAGCGGGGCGCCGCCGCCGTTCCCGCGCCCGTCCCGCACGACCCCGCCGTCCCGCCACCGAAAGGACCCCGTCCCCCATGAGCCTCACCGGCAAGAACCTGCTCGGCGGCCCCGAGCCCACCTACCTCTCCGAGGACCCGGGCCTGGTCGAGCGCATCGAGGCGGGCGACGAGGCGGAGGACCTCGCCGCGCGCTTCCCGAAGGCCTCCCTCGCGTGGGCGATGTGCGCCGAGGACGCCCTCGCCGAGGGCCGCACCCTCGAGGGCTACGCCTTCGCCCGCGTGGGCTACCACCGCGGCCTCGACGCCCTGCGCGGCCACGGGTGGAAGGGCCACGGGCCCGTCCCGTTCTCCCACGAGCCCAACCGCGGCTTCCTGCGGGCGCTCGCGGCCCTGGGCCGGGCCGCCGCGGCGATCGGCGAGTTCGACGAGGCCGAGCGGATCCAGAAGTTCCTCAACGACTCGGACCCCACCGCCGCCGAGCAGCTGCAGCGCTGACCGGGGGTCGTCGGGGCCCGGGGACGCCGGACGTCCCCGGGCCTTCGTCGTGCGCGGTCACCATCGTCGTCGTCGACCGGCCGGGAGGGTTGGACCGGATCGGCGAAAAGCTTACAGTTGGATTGTCGACAATCACCGCATCCGGAGGAGATCCGTGCGTGACGTGCTGAGACGGTGCGCGCCGCGGCCGTCGTCGGCCGACGCCGCGGGTGCTCCGCCCCGGACCGGACAACAGATGGAGAGCAGCATGGCAGCCCGGTCGGCCCTTCCTCCCGTGGTCCAGGAGTCGACCCCTGCGCTCATCGCCAGGATCCTGCGCGAGGCCATCGCCGACGGTCGCTTCCCGCCCGGCAGCCAGCTCGTGGAGCAGGAGCTGGCCCGGGAGCTCAACGTGAGCCGCGGACCCCTGCGCGAGGCCATGCAGCGCCTCACGCAGGAGGGTCTGCTCGTCGGCCACCGCAACCGCGGTCTGTTCGTGATGGAGCTGACCGAGGACGCGGTCCGGGACATGTACCTCGCCCGGGAGGCCGTGGAGTGCGCGGCCGTGCGCCGGATCGTGAGCACGGGCACCGGGCCCCGGGTCGCCGAGGCCCTGGCCGGGCCGCTGGCCGGGATGCGGGACGCCGCCCCGGAGCCGAACGGGCGCGCGATGTCGGAGGCGGACCTGCACTTCCACGAGCTGCTCGTGGAGCTGGCCGGCAGCCCCCGGCTGCTCAGCATGCACCGGACGCTGCTCACCCAGATCCGGATGTCCCTGACCGGCATGCAGGGGACCTACGAGTCCGCCGACGCCCGCCTCCGGGAGCACGTCGAGATCGTCGAGGCGCTCGCCGTGGAGGACGCGGACCGTGCGGACTCCCTGCTGCGGGCCCACATGCAGGACGGCCTCAAGCGGATCCTGGGCGCCTGACCGGACCGTGCCCCGCTCCTGCGCCCCGTCCTGCGCCGGACGGCGAGCCGTCAGGACGTGCCGGGCTCCGTGCTGCGGCCGGGACCGTCGCCGCCGCCCTCCGCGTCCCGGTGCCCCTCGCCGTTCCGGCGGCCGGGGCGGCGGGGGCGCCACGTCGGGCGCGGCCAGTCCCGCTTGGGCAGGCGCACGTTCCACTCGCCAGCCCCGGGCAGCCGCCACCCCCGGCGCCGGGCCACCACGGTGACCGTGGCGGCGGTGAGGATCGCCCCGGCCATGCCCCAGTTGGGATGGCCCAGGCTGTGCAGCACCGCCATCTCGGCGCTGCCGATCACCGCGCCGGTGGCGTAGAGGGTGTTGCCGCCGAAGATCATCGGCACCCGCCCCACCGCGATGTCGCGGATCATCCCGCCGCCCACGGCGGTGATCACCCCGATCATGACGGCCGGCAGCCAGGTCAGTCCCACGTCGAGGGCCTTGCCCGTGCCCGTGGCCGCCCAGCAGCCCAGGGCCAGGGCGTCGGCCACGACCAGCACGCGGTTGGTCCACTTCCCCCGGAGCCGGAGGAAGAACGCGATCGTGGCGCCGGCGATCGCCGTGATCAGGTACGCGGGGTTCGTCAGGGCCACGGGGAAGCCGACCTGCAGGAGGGTGTCGCGCAGCAGGCCTCCGCCGAGCGCGGAGACGACGGCCAGGAACGCGAAGCCGACGGGGTCCATCTTCAGCTGGCGCGCCACCGCCCCGCCCAGGACGCCGTTGGTCAGCACGCCGAGCAGGTCCACGATGTCGAACGCCATGCTCGGGTCCAGGTTCTCCACAGCCACCACGTCCACGTCCACGTCCACCTCCGCCACGGCCTGCCGACGCCCGAGGGTAGCACCCGGCTCCCGCCACCGCGCCGGCGGAACTCTGCCGGACGGGGGAGAACTCGCACGACGTCCGGCGCCGGCCGCTCGACCGTCCCGGCCCACCACCAGGAGCTGTCCCATGAGCACCTCACCCACCCCGCCCGGTACCGGGCGGTCGAGGACCCGGTGCTGGGGCCGGACCCGCTCGACCCCGCAGGACCGGCGGGTCAGAGGAAGGGGCGCAGCGGCACCAGGACGGTCTCGGCGAACCAGGCCGCGGGGTGCCGCTCGTCCCACTCGTCGGCGGTCAGCTCCCGGCAGTTCCCGCTGTCGGCGGCGAAGACCTTCTCCATGTCCGCGGCGACGTCCCGGTCGTGGATCTCCAGGTTCGTCTCGTAGTTGAAGCCCAGGCTCAGCCGGTCGATGTTGGCGGTGCCGACGATCGACCACTGCCCGTCGATGGTCGCGGTCTTGGCGTGGATCATCGCGTGCCGGTAGAGCAGCACCGTGATGTCCGCGGCCAGCAGCGTGGAGTAGAAGCCGCGGGAGAGCCAGTCCGCCAGGACGTGGTTGGAGTCCTCGGGCAGGATGACGCGCACGTCCACGCCCCGGCGGGAGGCCTCGATCAGGGCGGAGAGGATCTGCTGGTCGGGGATGAAGTAGGCGGTGGTGAGGTAGATGTGGTCCGTGGCCCGGTGGATCGCGTCGAGGTAGACGCTGCGGATCGGGTACACCAGGCTGGCCGGGATGTTGTTGATGGCGCGCACCCGGGAGTCCCACGAGCCCGGGTTCACGTGCGGGAGCCTGGGCCGGCGCGCCGAGGGATGGTTCCACACCGCGGCGAAGGAGTGGCCCAGCTCGAAGGCGGCGGGGCCGGTGAGCCGGACATGGGTGTCCCGCCACTGCGTGGCGTACAGCGAGCCGATGTTGTAGCCGCCCACGAACCCGATCTCGTCGTCGACGACCAGCAGCTTGCGGTGGGTCAGCCCGGTCGCCTGCAACGGGCTCAGCAGCAGGCGCGGGCGCAGGACGGGGAACCGGAAGACGTGCACGTCCGGGTGGAAGCGGTAGAAGCCGCGGGGCACCACGAGGTTGCCGAAGCCGTCGTACATCACGTGCACCTCGACGCCGCGGGCGGCGGCTTCGTTGACGGCGTCCAGGAACTCGTGGCCGACCTCGTCGTCCTTCCAGATGAAGGTCTCCAGCTGCACCCGGTGCCGGGCGCCCCGGATGGCGGCCAGCATGTCCCGGAACAGGTCCTCCCCGTAGGTGTAGACCGTGGTGCCGGTCCCGGCGACCGTGTGCTCGAACGTGCCCGGGCGCGGGAATCCGGAGCGCCGCGAGCGGCGCCGGCGCTGGATCGCATCGGTGGCCACCAGGGTGGTCACCACCGCCGCCTGCACGGCCACCGTGCCCAGGACGGAGCGCACGGCGAACGAACGGAGCAGACGGCGCCCGGAGGAACGAGTGATTCTCATCTGCAAAGCCTACCTGCCGGGCTTCCCGCTGCTGGCCGTCCTGCGGTCGGCCGTCCCGGTGCCGCGGGCAGCGGCGGCGGGACGGCGCGCGAGGGCGGACAGGAGAGAAGCGGGTCACAATGATGCACGCTCCCCGCTGAACCTGGAGAATGGGGTCGAGAGCTGAACCGACGCTGGGTGAGGCCCGTGCGGAAGGTGGTGTCGGCTCGTGGGTGGGGAGTTCCGGCACGATCTCACGGTCACGGACGCCACGGTGCTGTCCGCACTGGCGGAACGGACCGGCATGCGTTTCGGGTACAGCACCGACGACCCGCACTTCTCCTATCAGCTGTCCCGGGCCGGGGACGAGCACGTCGCCGTGTCCACGGTGCACGTGGGCGGGGCGATGTCCCTCTGGGGGGACACCGAGGTCTTC
Organism: Kocuria nitroreducens; assembly: GCF_042879195.1. Taxonomy (NCBI): domain Bacteria; kingdom Bacillati; phylum Actinomycetota; class Actinomycetes; order Micrococcales; family Micrococcaceae; genus Kocuria; species Kocuria nitroreducens. The sequence goes on along the minus strand of NZ_JBHZTC010000009.1, from coordinate 58,350 downwards.
ACGGTGGCGCACGTGCGCGGCGTGCGGTACGACTGGCAGATCCGCGAGGAGTCCGGGTCCGCCGCCGGCGGGTCCTCGGTGCTGTTCCGCCCCGAGCATCCGTCCCTGGTGGTGGCCCAGGACGTGGACGTCACCCTGGTGCACCTGCCCGTGGCGCTGGTGCAGCAGACCGCCGACACCGTGTACGGGGCGAGGACCCCCGTGGCCTTCGCGGCCTCCACCTCGGCCGGCAACCGACTGGGGCAGTACTGGTCGGGCCTGGCCCGCTACGGGGCCGGTGTCCTGGCGTCGGCGGCCTTCGACGAGCCGCTGGTGCGCTCCGAGCTCACCCGTCAGCTCGTCGTGGGACTGCTCGAGTGCTTCCCGCTCGTGGGGGACCCCGACGAGCGCTATCTGTCGATGGAGGCCCAGGCCCGCCGGTACCGCATCGCGGTGCAGTTCCTCGACGACAGCGCCTCGGGGCCGGTCACCGTCGAGGACGCCGCCCGTGCGGCCGGAACGACCACGGGCGCACTCGTGCGCGCGTTCCGTGCCAACCATCCCCTGGGGCTGACCCCGGCCCAGTACCTGCGGCGGATCCGGATGGAGGCGGCCCACCGCGACCTGGCGGCCGGGGACCCCGCTGCGGGGGACACCGTGAAGGACATCGCCGCCCGCTGGGGCTTCGCCCATCCGGGCCGCTTCGCCCAGTACTACCGGCAGATCTACGGCATGACGCCGCGCCGCACCCTCGACCACTGAGCTCCGCCGGCCCGCGGCAGAGCCCGGTGAGGGCGCCCGCCGCTCAGGGGGAGAGCTCCGCGCGGGCGATGTCCAGGGCCCGGGCCAGCCGCCGCACGCCCACCTCCGTGCGCTCCGGGCTCGTGGACGCGAAGCACAGCCGGAAGGCGTCCTGGAACCGGCCCGAGGGGGACAGTGCGGGACCGGGGATGAAGGCGACGCCCTCGGCGAGGGCGATCTCGAACAGCCGGGGGGTGGTCACGGCCGCGTCGTCGCCCTGCAGGGTCACCCACAGGAAGAAGCCGCCCTCGGGGTCGGTCGTGACCACCCGGGAGCCCAGGTGGCGGGCGATCGAGGCGTCCATGGCTTGCTTGCGCCTCCGGTACTCCGTGCGCAGGCCGGCCAGGTGGTCGTCGTAGCCGCCCTGGCGCACGAACCGCTCCACGATGTGCTGGTTGGGCACGTTCGTGCAGGTGTCCATGGCCTGCTTGCCGGCGATCAGCAGCTGGCGCAGCCGCGGATCGGCGTCCACCCACCCGACGCGCAGGCCCGGGGCGAGCACCTTGGAGAAGGTCCGCACGGAGAACACCAGCGGATCGTCCGGGCTGATCTCCCGGAACCCCGGGACGTCCTCCCCGGTGAAGCGCAGGCCCCCGTACGGGTCGTCGTCGAGGATCATGGCCCCCCACCGGTGCGCCAGCTCCAGGAGGCGCCGCCGGCGCGGCTCGCTCAGCGTGGTGCCGGAGGGGTTCTGGAAGTTGGGGATCGTGTAGATGACCCGCGGGGTCCGGCCGGCCTCGGCGACCAGGGTCTCGAGCGCGTCCACGTCCATGCCGTCCTCGTCCGTCGGGATCTCGAGGACGTCCGCGCCGTAGCTCAGGGCGGTCCCGGAGCCGTTGGTGTAGGTGGGGGACTCGACCGCCACGAGGTCGCCCGGGTCCACGAAGAGCTTGAACGCGAGGTCGAGGCCCTGCATGCCGCCGGAGGTGATGACGAGCCGCTCGGACCGGGTCGGCTCCGGGGTCGTGGAGTGGTGGGCCACCACGGTCTCGAGCAGGCCGGGCTCGCCCTCCGTGGCCCCGTACGTGAAGGAGCCGGCGTCGAGGACCTCGGCGGCGATCCGCCGGAACTGCTCCGTGGGGATCACCTCGGCGGCCGGGGCGCCCACCGCGAAGCGGACGATGTCGTGGGTCTGGGCGGCGAGCAGGGACGTCGAGGAGTCGATGACCGATCCCACGAGGCCGTCCGCCCGGCGGGCCAGGGGCAGGAGACCCCGGGCGGGGTCGCCGCCCACGCCCGCGGTGGGCTTGGTGAGCAGGCTGTCGACGGTGGTGAGGGACGTGGTGGTCATGGGCTCACTTCCTGATGAGGGCGCGGGGGAAGGAGGTCAGGGCCTCCGTCCCGGTGGCGGTGATGCGGATCGTCTCGGAGACCTCGTAGCCGTACCCGGTCATCCACATGCCGCAGATGAGGTGGAACGTCATGTTCTCGGCGAGCACGCTCTCGTCCTCCGAGCGGATGCTGATGGTGCGTTCGCCCCAGTCGGGGGGATAGCCGATGCCCACGGAGTAGCCGATCCGGCTGGGCTTCTCGAGCCCGAACTCCGCGAGCGCCCAGTTCCAGGTGCTCGCGAGCTCGCGCACCGGGACGCCCGCGGCGGTGACGTCCAGCACGGCCTCGAGCCCGGAGGCCACGGCCTCCTCGAGCAGGCCCAGCTCCGGCGTGGGCGGACCGAGCATGACCGTGCGGGCCAGCGGCACGTGGTAGCGCCGGTGCACCCCGGCCAGCTCCACCACCACGGCGTCGCCCTCCCGCAGCACCCGGTCCGACCACGTGAGGTGCGGGGTGTCGGCGGAGGCCCCGGTCGGGAGCATCGGGACCATGGCCGGGAAGTCCCCCCACGCGTCGTCGACCCCCTCGGCCTGGGCCCGGGCGATCTGCGCCGCGACGCGGTGCTGCGGGATCCCGGGGCCGATCGCGTCGATCGCGGCCCGCATCGCGGCCGTGGTGACGCGGGCGGCCGTGCGCAGATACTGGATCTCCGCCGGGGACTTGACGGCGCGCACCCAGTTCACGAGGTCGAAGGCGTCCACGAGGGTCCACTCCGGCAGCGCGTTGACGAGGGACCGGTAGCCCTTGGGGGAGAAGAAGTGGGAGTCCATCTCCAGGCCCACGCACCCCCGGGCGGCCGGGGCGACCTGGCCGCGGCGGCGCAGGGCGTAGGCCACCCAGTCGAAGGGGTGCAGGTGCGGGCGGTGCACGTAGCGCTCGGGGTAGCCGACGATCTGCTCGGGGTGCAGCCGGGCCGTGCGGAACGCGCCGTTGGCGTCCATCTCCCGCAGGAACAGCAGCAGCTCGCCCTCCGTCGGCACGAACAGCAGCTGCGGGGTGTAGAAGGACCAGGCGTCGTAGCCCGTCAGGTAGAACATGTTCGCGGGGTCGGTCACGATCAGCGCGCTCAGGCCCTGCTCCGCCATCCTCTCCCGCACCGCGCGCAGCCGGGCGGCGTACTCCTCGTCGCGGAACAGGGCGGGTCGGACGTCCGGGTCGACCACGGTCCCGGCGCTCCCGGTGTCGGCACGCCCGGTGTCATCGGCCACGGGGCACCGCCGTGTACTTCGTCTCGAGGAACTCCTCGATCCCCGCACGGCCCCCCTCGCGCCCCAGGCCCGAGGCCTTGACCCCGCCGAAGGGCGCCGCCGGGTCGGAGACCAGTCCCGTGTTGACCCCGACCATGCCGACCTCGAGCGCCTCGCTGACGCGGAAGCTGCGGTCCACGTCTCGGGTGAAGAGGTAGCCCACGAGCCCCCACGGGGTGTCGTTGGCCCACCCGAGCACCTGCTCCTCGGAGGCGAAGGGCACCACGGGCGCCACCGGCCCGAAGATCTCCTGGGACATGAGCGCGGCGTCGGGGCTGACCCCGGACAGGACGGTGGGGGCGTAGAACCAGCCGCGGCCCCCGGACCGGCGGCCCCCGCACAGCACGCTCGCGCCCCGGGTCAGGGCGTCGTCCACGAGTTCCTCGACCTTGGTCAGGGCCTTCTCCTCGACGAGGGGGCCCACCTGGGTGCCCTCGGCCACGCCGTGGCCCACGGTGAGGGAGCCCATGCGCTCGGCGAGGCGCGCGGCGAACTCCTCGGCCACGGAGCGGTGGACGAACAGGCGGTTGGCCGCGGTGCAGGCCTCGCCCATGTTGCGCATCTTGGCGGTCATCGCGGCCTCGACCGCCACGTCGAGGTCGGCGTCCTCGAACACGATGAAGGGGGCGTTGCCGCCCAGCTCCATGGACGAGCGCATGACGTGCCGGGCCGCCTGCTCGAGCAGCCGGACCCCCACCTCGGTGGAGCCGGTGAAGGAGATCTTGCGGGCGATCCCCGAGGACATCCAGGGCCCGACCACCGAGGAGGCCTTCGAGGTGCACACGACGTTGAGCACGCCCGCCGGCAGGCCAGCGTCGACCAGGACGTCCACGAGCGCCAGGGAGGACAGCGGCGTGAGGTTCGCGGGCTTGAACACCATCGTGCAGCCGGCGGCGACGGCCGGGCCGATCTTGCGGGTGCCCATGGCCAGCGGGAAGTTCCACGGGGTGACCAGCACGCAGGGCCCCACCGGCTCCTTGGACACCAGGATGCGGGTCCGCCCATCGCCCGAGACGGTCATGTCCCCGCCGATCCGCACGGCCTCCTCGGAGAACCAGCGGAAGAACTCGGCGGCGTAGGCGACCTCGGCCCGGGCCTCGGCGAGGGGCTTGCCCATCTCCGTGGACATCACCAGCGCGAGCTCGTCCTGGCGGGCCATGATGAGGTCGTAGGAGCGGCGCAGGATCTCCCCGCGCTCGCGGGGAGCCGTCCGCGCCCAGTCCTTCTGGGCCCGCCCCGCGGCCTGGATCGCGCGGGCGGCGTCCTCCGGGCCGCCGTCGGCCACCGTGGCGACGACCTCCTCGGTCGCCGGGTCCACCACGGCGAAGCGTCGGCCGGAGGCGGCCTCGGACCACTCGCCCTGGAGGAAGACCCCGGTGCTGACCCCGGCGACGGCCTCCCGGGACCGGCGCAGGACGTCGTCGGAGGCGGTGGTGGGCGCGCCGGAGGTGGTCACGGGACGTCCTGCCGGTCGGGGTCGGTGCGGGTTCCGGAGCGGACTCGGTGCGGTCATGGCTCATCATGGGAACAGCCCGCGCCGATTGTCAACAATCGGACCGCACCCGTAGGGTGGTTCCATGAGCACCGTGCGCGAGCTGCCCCGTGTCGTCGTGCTGACCGCCGAGGACACGCCACCGCCCCGCAACGAGGACGCCCTCCGGGCCCTCGCCGATGTCACGGTGGTGACGCGCGACGGCCTGGCCGACGCCCTCGCGGGGACCGGTGGGCGGCGTCCGGCCGAGGTGCTGCTGCTGTGGGACTTCTTCTCGGACGCCCTCGCCGGCGCGTGGGACGCCGCGGCGGGGCTGCGCTGGGTGCACGTCGCGGCGGCCGGAGTGGACGCCATGCTGTTCCCGGCGCTGCGCGCCTCCGACGTCCGGCTGACCAACGCGCACGGGGTCTTCGACCGGCCCATCGCGGAGTTCGTCCTCGCCGCGGTCCTGGCCCAGGACAAGCAGCTGCACCGCAGCCGGGCCCTGCAGCGCGAGCGCCGGTGGGTGCACCGCGAGCTGCGGCGCACCGGGGGCTCCACGGTCCTCGTGGTGGGCACCGGGGGGATCGGCCGCGAGACCGCCCGCCTGCTGCGGGCCGTGGGGATGGACGTCCGCGGCGCCGGGCGCACGGCCCGGGCGGAGGATCCCGACTTCGGGACCGTCGTCCCCTCTGCCGCACTGGCCGAGCACGCCGGGTGGGCCGACCACGTGGTGCTGGCCGCCCCGCTGACCGAGCGGACGCGCGGGATCGTGGGCTCCCGGGTGCTCGCGGCGATGTTCCCGCACGCGCACCTCGTGAACGTGGGCCGGGGGGCGCTGGTGGACGAGGACGCACTGCACGAGGCCCTCCGGGCGGGACGTCCGGCCGCCGCGACCCTGGACGTCTTCGACACGGAGCCCCTTCCCCCGGGCCACCCCTTCTGGGCGATGGACAATGTGCACGTGTCCGCGCACATGTGCGGGGACGTGGAGGGGTGGCGGGACGAGCTCGCCGCCCAGTTCGAGGACAACCTCCGGCGCTGGGCGGCCGGGGAGCAGCTGGTCAACCAGGTGGACAAGGACGCCGGCTACGTCCGCTCCTCGTGAAGGGGCGGACGGGACCTGCGGCGACGGCGCCGCGGGTCCCGTGCCGGCGGGCCACGACGAGAGGAGAGCGCGGACCATGCGCGTAGCAGTTCCCAGAGAGATCAAGCCGGCCGAGCGGCGGGTGGGCCTCGTGCCCGCCGGGGTGACCCAGCTCGTGCGGGACGGCCACGAGGTGTTCGTGGAGACCGGCGCGGGGGAGGGCTCCGGGTTCGACGACGACGCCTACACCGCCGCGAGGGCCGAGGTGGTCGACCGGTCCACGGTGTGGGAGCGGGCGGAGCTGCTGGTCAAGGTGAAGGAGCCGGTGGCCGAGGAGTACGGATTCCTGCGCCCCGACCTCACGCTCTTCGCCTACCTGCACCTGGCCGCCGACCGGCCGCTGACCGAGGCGCTGCTCGAGGCGGGCACCACCGCCGTGGCCTTCGAGACCGTGCGCGCCGGCCGGATCCTGCCCCTGCTCCAGCCGATGTCCGAGATCGCGGGCCGGCTCGCCGCGCAGTCCGCCGCCCACCACCTGCAGTCCAACGCCGGTGGCCCGGGGCTGCTGATGGGCGGGGTCCCCGGCGTCGCCGCGGCCAAGGTCGTGGTGGTCGGCGGAGGGACCGTGGGCACCCAGGCCGCCCTGATGGCCTCGGGCCTGATGGCCGACGTCACCGTGCTGGACGCCAACGGCGCGCGGATCCGGGAGCTCACCGACCTGCTCGGGTACCGGGCCCGGGTGCTGATGAGCGACGAGCACGTGCTCGAGGACGAGATCTCCGGGGCGGACGTGGTGATCGGGGCGGTGCTCGTTCCGGGGGCGGCGGCGCCCAAGCTCGTGCGCCGCGAGCACCTCGGGGTGCTGCACGACCACGCCCTGCTCGTGGACGTCGCCATCGACCAGGGCGGGTGCTTCGAGACCTCCCACCCGACCACCTATGACGACCCGACGTTCGAGGTGGACGGCATCACCCACTACTGCGTGGCGAACATGCCCGGCGCGGTGCCGCGCACCGCGACCCGGGCCCTCGCCAACGCCACCACGCCCTACCTGCGGCGGCTGGCCCGCGGCCCGGAGCAGGCCCTGGCCGCGGATCCGGAGTTCGCGGCCGGGCTCAACACGGCCGCCGGCAGCATCCGGCACGCCGGGGTGGCGGAGGCCTTCGCGGACCTGCCGGCGCTGCTGGACTGAGTCCCGGCGGGCCCGCCGCCGGACGTCAGTCCGGCGCGGGGCCGTCCGCCGTGAGCAGGCGGAGCAGCCGCTCCAGCTCCACCCGGTCCGCCGGGTCCAGCCGTGAGAAGTACTCGTCGGACTCCCGGCGCCGGTCCTCCCGGACCTGCTCGCGCAGGGCGGTGCCCCGGGGGGTCAGCGCCACCAGCGTGGCGCGCCGGTCGGAGGGGTCCGGCACCCGTGCCACGAGCCCCTTCTGCTCGAGCAGGTCCACGACCTCCGTGGCGGACCGGGGGGCGATCCGCAGGACGTCGGCGAGGTCCTTCACGCGCAGGCTGCCGGGCCCGCCGCCGCGCCGGCAGCTCTCGGCCGGGCCGTGCCGGTGCCCCCGCCCACCGGTGCGCCCGGCGAGGGCGTCGAGCGCCCGGAACTGGTGCGGGGTCAGCCCGAAGGGGGCCAGCTGCTCGGCCCAGCGGCGGCGCAGCCGGCGGAAGACGGCGTGCAGCAGGTCCCCCAGGCGGGCCGGATCGGGGTCGTGGTAGGGCATGGCGTCATCCTATCCGCATTGCGGGCTACCTCATAGAGAGGTAACCTCCTTGATAGTTCCCGAGGAGGATCCCATGGCGACGACCCACCACACCAGCCGCGTCCGCACCCCGGCGCACGACGGCGGAGGCGCCCCGGCCGACGGACCGGCCGGCCTGCCCGGGGCCGGCCCCGGTGCTGGAGGCAGTGGCGGCGGCCGTCCTGCCCGCCCGGACCCCGCGGACCGGAAGCAGCTCGCCCGCCACCCCGTCAGCCCGCGCCGGATCGCGGCGCTGTTCGCCCCGCACCGGAGCACGATCGCGCTCGTCGTCGTGCTCATCACCGCGTCCTCGGTCGTCAACCTCGCCCAGCCCTTCCTGGTCCGCGGCGTCATCGACGACGCCCTGCCGAGCGGCGACACCCGTCTGCTGCTGGTGCTCTCCGCCTCGATGGTCGGGGTCGCGGCGCTGACCTCCGTGATCGGCGTGGTCCAGACCTGGATGGCCACCGCCATGGGCCAGCAGGTCATGCACGCGCTGCGCGTGCAGCTGTTCACCCACCTGCAGGCCCAGTCGCTGGGCTTCTTCACCCGGACCCGGGGCGGGGAGGTGCAGTCGCGGCTCACGCACGACATCGCCGGGATGCAGTCCGTGGTCACCAGCTCCGCCACGGGCGTGGCGTCCAACCTCACCACCGCCGTGGCCACGGCCGTGGCCATGGTGGCGCTGTCCCCGGCGATGAGCCTCGTCTCCCTGCTGGTGCTGCCGCCGGCCGTCTGGATCTCCCGCCGCGTGGCGCTGATCCGCCGGGACGTCACCGACGAGCGCCAGCGGGAGCTCGCCGCCCTCCACACCCACGTCGAGGAGGGCCTGTCCGTGTCGGGGGTCCGGCTCGCCAAGACCCTGGGCACCACCGCGCGGGACGCGGCCCGCTTCACCGAGCGCTCCGACCGGCTCGTGGGCCTGGAGCTGCGCAGCCAGCTGGCCGGGCGCTGGCGGATGGCCACCATGCAGATCGTCTTCGCCGCGATCCCCGCCGTGATCTACCTGGCCGCCGGCTTCCCGGCCACGAGCGGCGGGATGACGATCGGCACCCTGGTGGCGTTCACGGCCCTGCAGGGGGCCATCTTCCGGCCCGTGATGGGTCTGCTGAACATCGGCGTCCAGTGGGTGTCCGCGCTCGCCTTCTTCAGCAGGATCTTCGAGTACCTCGACCTCGAGCCGCAGATCGTCCCGCCCGCCGCTCCCGTCCGGCTGGACCCGGCCGGCGTGCGCGGCGAGGTCCGGTTCGAGGGCGTGCGCTACGCCTACGACGACGGGGCCGACGTCCTGCGCGACCTCGACCTGGTACTGCCGGCGGGCACCACCACGGCGGTGGTCGGGCCCACCGGCTCGGGGAAGAGCACCCTCGGCTCCCTGCTGCCACGGCTCAACGACGTCACGCACGGCCGCGTGACCGTCGACGGCGTCGACGTGCGGGACATCGATCCGGCCGACCTCGCCCGGATCGTGGGCGTCGTCTCCCAGGAGACCTACCTGGTGCACGCCACGGTGCGCGCGAACCTCCTGCTCGCCGATCCGGACGCCTCGGACGCCGAGCTGTGGCGCGCCCTGGGCGCCGCGCGCATCGCCGACACCGTCGCCGGGCTGCCGGACGGGCTGGACACCGTGGTCGGCGCCCGCGGCCACCGCTTCTCCGGCGGCGAGCAGCAGCGCCTGGCCATCGCCCGGACCGTGCTGCGCAATCCGCCCGTGCTGGTCCTCGACGAGGCCACCAGCGCACTGGACAACACCACCGAGGCACAGGTCCAGGAGGCCCTCGACCGGCTGGCCGCCGACCGCACCACCCTGACCATCGCCCACCGGCTCTCCACGGTCGAGAACGCCGACCAGGTGGTGGTGCTCGAGGCCGGCCGCATCGTCGAACGGGGCGCGCCGCGGGAGCTGCGCGAGGCCGGCGGTCCGTTCACCCTGCTGGCCGCGCGGCCCGCCCCGGTCGGCGACCACGCCGCGGCCCTCTGACCCGCGGGAGCCCGCACGACCACGGATCCTCGTGGTCGTGCGGGCTCCCGCGGGCCAGCCGGTGCGCCCGGGGTCAGCCGCGCGTGCCGTGCTGGACGATCAGCGGCCGGCCGGCGGGCTGCGCCACCCGCTCGCGCGCGGTCCGGGCCGCCGCCACGAGGTGCTCCAGCGACGCCGTCGTCTCCTCGTAGCCGCGGGTCTTCAGACCGCAGTCCGGGTTGACCCACAGGGTCCGCGCCGGGACGTGCTCGAGGGCCCGCTCGAGCAGCTGCTCGATCTCCTCCTGGGAGGGCACGCGCGGGGAGTGGATGTCCCACACGCCGGGCCCGATGCCGCGGGAGAATCCGGCGGCCTCGAGGTCCGTCAGCACCTCCATCCGGGACCGGGCCGCCTCGATGCTCGTGACGTCGGCGTCCAGGCCGTCGATCGCCCCGACCACCTCGCCGAACTCCGAGTAGCACAGGTGGGTGTGGATCTGGGTCTCGTCCCGCACGCCCGAGGTGGCCAGGCGGAACGCGTCCACCGACCAGGCGAGGTAGGCGGGCTGGTCCGCGCGGCGCAGCGGCAGGAGCTCCCGCAGCGCCGGCTCGTCCACCTGGATGATCCCGATCCCGGCGGCCTCGAGGTCCGCGACCTCGTCCCGCAGCGCGAGCGCCACCTGGTTCGCCGTCTCGCCGAGCGGCTGGTCGTCCCGCACGAAGGACCACGCGAGGATCGTCACCGGGCCCGTCAGCATGCCCTTGACCGGCCGGTCGGTGAGGGACTGGGCGTGGCCGATCCACGGCACCGTGAACGCCTCGCCGCGCAGGCCCTCGCCCTCCCGGCTGACGTCGCCCCACAGGATCGAGGGGCGGGTGCAGCGGGAGCCGTAGGACTGCACCCAGCCGTGGACGGTGGTCGCGAAGCCGTCGAGGTGCTCCGCGAAGTACTGGACCATGTCGTTGCGCTCCGCCTCGCCGTGCACCAGCACGTCCAGGCCCAGCTCCTCCTGCAGCCGCACCACCCGCTCGATCTCCTCCCGCAGGAAGGCGTCGTACTGGGCGTCGGTGAGGGCGCCGGCGCGGTGCCGGGCGCGGGCGGCACGGACCTCGCCGGTCTGCGGGAACGAGCCGATCGTGGTGGTGGGCAGTGGGGGCAGGGGCCCGGACGCCGTGAAGGACCGGCCCTCCTGCGCGGCCCGGCGGACCGCCGCGGCCGTCCGCCCGATGTCCGCGGCGGTCAGCGACCCGGCGCGCTCGCGGACGGCCGCGTCGTGGACCCCCGCCGCGTCCTGCCGGGTGCGGCGGGCCTCGGCCGCCTCGGCCAGCTGCTCCGCGACCGCCTCCGGCCCGGCGGCGAGACCGCGGGCCAGGGTGACGATCTCGCCGACCTTCTGATCGGCGAAGGCGAGCCAGCTCCGCAGCTGCGGGTCCAGCCGGGTCTCCTCGGCCACGTCGTGCGGGACGTGGAACAGGGACGTGGAGGAGGCCACGGACACCTGGGCACCCCCGCGGGCCAGCTCCGCGAGCTGGTCGAGCCGGCCGGCCAGGTCGGCCCGCCACACGTTGTGCCCGTCCACGGCGCCGGCCACGAGCACGGCGGAGTCCTCGCCCTGGAAGAACTCCAGCTCCTCGGGCGTGGGGACCCCGCCCTTGACGAGGTCGAGGTGCAGGGCCTCCACCCCGGAGCAGGCCAGCGGGTGCAGCAGCGGCCCGGGGGAGCCGTAGGAGGTGGTGACGAACAGCTGCGGGCGCCCGGCCACGGCCGTCAGGGTCGTGTAGGCGTCCCACACGGACGCGGCGAGCTGCTCGGCGGGGACGTCCTGGTCCGCCACGAGGGCCGGCTCCTCCAGCTGCACCCAGTCCGCGCCGGCCGCGCGCAGCTCCTGCAGCAGCTGCGCGTACACGGGCAGCAGCTCGGGGAGCCGCTGCAGCGGGTCAAAGCCCGCAGGGGCGTCGTCGTCGGCCTTGGCGAGGAGGAGGAAGGACACGGGGCCCACGAGGACCGGCCGGACGCTGAATCCGTGCGCGGCTGCGCGGCGGACGTCGGCCACCAGCCGGTCGGCGGTGGCGCGGAACGGGGTTCCCGGGCCGATCTCGGGCACGAGGTAGTGGTAGTTGGTGTCGAACCACTTGGTCAGCTCGAGCGGGGCGCGCCCGGCGTCGCCGCGGGCGAGCACGAAGCCCGCGTCGAGGTCGAGCCGGCCCTGGGCGTCGGCGAGGTCGGCGAAGCGGGACGGGACCGCGCCGAGGGCCACGGTGGTGTCCAGCACCTGGTCGTAGAGGGGGAACGCCGCGGGCAGGGACGAGTCCTGGGCGCCGAGGCCCAGCTCCACGAGCCGGCGGTGGGTCGCCAGCTGCAGGTCGGCGGCCGCCGACTCGAGCTCCTCGCGGGTCGAGCGCCCGGCCCAGTAGGCCTCGAGGGCCTTCTTCAGCTCGCGGCGGCGGCCGATCCGGGGGTAACCGGTGATGGTGGCGGCGGGGAACGGGACAGTGGTCATGCGGATCTCCTGAAGAAGTGTCGGTGGTCGTGCGGAACGGTGGTGCGGTGCGTGCTCAGGCGGGGAGCAGCAGGTCGTCGAGCGGGACGGGCACGTGCGGCACGCGCGGGAGGTCCACGTGCTCCAGCAGGTCGAGCACGGCCGGGTGCTCGTTGAAGGTGTAGAGGTGCAGGCCGGGGGCACCGGCGTCCAGGGCGGCCCGGGCCAGCCGTGCTGCGAAGGCCACGCCGGCGCGGTGCCGCTCGGCAGGACCGGGCGCGTCCTCCAGCGCGGCGGCCAGACCGGGGTGGGGTGCCAGACCGGCCAGCCGGCACAGCGTCCGCAGCCGCCGCGGGTCGGTGACCGGCATGATCCCCGGGACGATCGGGATGGTCACCCCCGCCGCACGCGCCGCCGCGACCAGGCGCTCGTAGCGCTGCGGGCGGAAGTAGACCTGCGTGATGGCGAAGTCCGCCCCGGAGCGCTGCTTGGCCAGCAGCACCTCGACGTCGTGCCGGAACGAGGGCGACTCCGCGTGCCGGGTCGGATAGGCTGCCACGCCCACAGCGAGCCGGCCGGCCGCCAGAGCCGCGGTGTGGCGCTGCTCGACCTCGCGCACCAGCTCCACGAGCTCGCCGGCGTGCCGGAGCTCGCCCGGCTCCGCCCCCGGGTCCAGGTCCCCGCGCAGGGCCAGGACGCCCCGGACCCCGCGGCGGACCAGCGCGGCCACGGTCTGCTCCAGCTCGGCCCGGGTGCTGCCGACGCACGTCAGGTGCGCCAGGGGCCGCAGGCTCGTGCGGGCCAGGAGGTGGTCGAGCAGGGCGAGCGAGCCGTCCCGGCGCCGCTCGTCACCGTTGTACGTCACCGAGACGTGGTCGGGACAGGTCGGCTCGAGCGCCTCGATGGTCTGCAGCAGCGTGTCGGCGCTCGCCGCGCTGCGCGGTGGATAGAGCTCGTAGGACAGGGACGGCGGCGCCGGCCGGGCGGTCGGGCGTGGGGTCACGTTCTTCCTCCAAGGGTCACCCCGAGGGAGGGCAGCAGCCGTTCCTCGGGGTGGACCCGGGAGGCTGCGACAGCTCCATCGGTCCTGGCGGGAGCACCGTTCCGCGGACCCCGTGGCGGGGGCGCGGATGGTTGCTGCGGCGTCGACGAGCCAGGTCTCTCGGCCGCTCTGGATAGATGCAGGACCCATTCCAGCGGCTGTCCCGCCGTGCTGCCAAGTGCGGGCGCCCAGAAGACGCCGGTGCGCCGACTGTGACGACCGCGGCGTCACAGGACGCAACACGGACGCACGGTGACGCACGGGCGGCGGCCCGCGGTCCCGCGCCCCGCGCCCGCTCGTCATAATGGACGAGCCCGCCCCCCGACCGCAGGAACGAGTGCCCATGCTCTCCACCCCCCGCATCGTCGCCGTCGTGCCCTGCCACAACGAGGAGACGGCGGTCGCCCGGGTCGTGACCGACCTGCTCGCCGCGGTGCCCGGCATCGAGGTGCACGTCTACGACAACTGCTCGACCGACGGCACCGCCGAGGCCGCACGGCGTGCGGGGGCGCACGTGCGGCGCGAGGAGGAGAAGGGCAAGGGCAATGTGGTCCGGCGCGCATTCGCGGACCTCGACGCCGACGTCTACGTGCTCATCGACGGCGACGACACCTACGACGTGGCCGACGTCCCCGCCCTCATCGAGACGCTGCTGGCCGGGCCCTACGACCACGTGGTGGGCGTGCGCCGACAGGTCACCGGCACCGCCTACCGGTCGGGGCACGAGTCCGGCAACAGGTTCTTCAACGCGCTCGTCACCTTCGCCTTCCGCCGGAAGGTCTCCGACATGTTCAGCGGCTACCGGGTCTTCTCGCGCCGCTTCGTCAAGTCCTTCCCCGGCCTCTCCCGGGGCTTCGAGATCGAGACGGAGCTGACCGTGCACGCCGTCAACGCGCGGATGCCGCAGACCGAGGTCGCCGTCGGCTTCCGCGACCGGGCGGAGGGGAGCGAGAGCAAGCTGCGGACCTACCACGACGGCTTCCGCATCCTGGGCGTCTTCGGGCAGCTGCTCTTCCACGAGCGCCCGTTCCTCGTCACCGGCGCCGTCTCGCTGACGCTGTTCCTGCTGAGTCTGGTCCTCGGCCTCCCCGTGGTCGCGGAGTTCGCGAGCACCGGCCTCGTCCCCCGCTTCCCGACGGCCTTCCTGGCCGCCTCCCTGGTGATCCTGGCCGGGGTGTTCCTGCTCATGGGCGTGCTGCTGAGCGGCCAGGCCAAGATCCGCCGGGAGACCTCCCGGCTGTTCTACCTGCGGCAGCCGGCTCCGCCGTGGAGCGGTGGGGACGGACCGGACGGGGCCGGACCCCGCGACGCGGAGCACCGGCGGCAGCTCCCGTGAGCGCGGGACGGGAGGGGCTGCGGTCGCGACTGGCCCCCCTGCTGCCCTGGGCCCAGGGCCTCGGGATGCTCCTGGTCCTGCAGTTCGCCCTGTTCGGGCTGCTGACGGCGGCCCAGGCGGTGCCGGACCGGCCCATCGTCGAGAACCTGCTGGCGGCGGTCGAGGACGGCACCTACGGCCCCCACGGGACGATCGACCGGATGGGCGGCCCCGCGGACACCTTCACCGAGTGCGTCGTGGCGGGCACGGGCCTGGGGGCGTCCCCGGAGGAGTCCGCGTTCAGCCGGGCGGTCCGGATGCCCCGGCTCGCCACCTGCGGCGGCGGCCCGGAGCAGCTGCGGGCCCTCTCCGAGGGGGCCGTGCTCACCGACAACGACTACTACAAGTACTGGGCCGGCTACACCGTGCTCACCCGCCCCGTGCTGGCGCTGACCGGTCTCGAGGGCCTCCGGATCGTCTCGGGCACCCTGATGGTGCTCGCCCTGGGCGGGGCGTTCCTCGCCGTCCGCGCCCGGACCTCCACCGCCGTGGCCCTGGCCCTGACCCTGCCCTACCTGGCAGGGACCAACCTGCTGTCCACGCCCTCGACCTCCTTCAGCCAGTCGATCTCCATCGCCTTCATCTTCCTCTCGGTGGTCCTCGCCGCGCTCGGGGCGGGGCGCTCGCCCCGGACGGCGCACGCGGGGGTGGCGCTGGGGGCGGCGCTGTTCTGCTTCGTCGACCTCCTCACGACCCCCGCCGTGCCGTGGGCGATGTCCGCGTTCGTGGTCGGCGCGGCGGTCTGGTGCCGCACGGGGGCACTGCGGGAGACCGTCGTGGCCGTGCTGCTGAGCGGCCTGGTCTGGCCGGTGGCCTTCGCCGTCACGTGGCTCGCCCGCTGGGTCATCGCCGGTGCCTTCCTGGGCGTCCCGGCCACCCTGGAGGTGGTCCGCCGCAACGTCGGGATCCGGACCGGGGGCGACCACTCGGGGGTCTCCGAGGCGTTCGGCGCGGGCGTGCGCCGCAACCTCGTCTACTGGTGGGAGGTCGTGCCCACCTCGGGGCTGGTGCTGACCGGCTGCCTGCTCGCGGCGGGCGTGGGCCTGGTCCTGGCGCTGCGCCGGGGAGGGCCCGCCCGGTGGATGGTCGCCGCCGTCCTGGCCCTGCCCGCCCTGGCCGTGCCCTTCTGGTACACGGTGCTCAGCAACCACTCCCAGATCCACGCGTTCTTCGTCAACCGCGGGGTGGCGGCCGCGCTGGCCGTCGTCGCCGCCGCCTGCCTGGCCGCGGCCGTGCGGCCGCGCACGGCAACCGGGGCGCCGCAGGCCGGGCCGTCGCAGCTCTCCACGGAGCGCGCGGAGCCCGGGGAGACCCCCGCCCGTCACGATCCGGTCTCGGGTCTTGCCGGGACCGCGCAGGAGACCTAACCTTTAACAACCAACAGATTGATCAAGGAATCAGTTGACAAACACCGTGGACCCCGGCGACGACGACCTCCTCGACAAGGCCTTCCTGGCCCTCGCCGACCCGGTCCGCCGCCGCATCGTCGCCCGGCTCAGCCGCGGACCGGCCACGGTCACCGAACTGGCGGAACCCTTCGCGATCTCCATCCAGGCGGTCTCGAAGCACATCCAGGTCCTCGAGCAGGCGCAGCTCGTCACACGCACCCGTGACGCCCAGCGCCGGCCCGTCCACCTGGACCCTGCACGGCTCGAGGCGCTCACGACGTGGATCGACCGCTACCGGCTGGTCCGGGAGGAGCAGTTCCGCCGCCTCGACGCCGTGCTCGACACCCGAGCCGCGGACCGCGGCGAGCACACCCAGGACTGAACCATGGGACACCCCTTGCACCTGACCGTCCCCGACGGCCTGCCCTTCATCGACTTCGAGCGCGAGTTCGACCACCCCGTGGCCGACGTCTTCCGCGCCCACGCCGACCCGGCCCTGCTGCGGGAGTGGCTCGGCCCCCGCGGCACGCACGTGGAGGTCGACTCCTACGACTTCCGCAGCGGCGGCGCCTACGAGTACCACCACACCGGCCCGGACGGCGTCTCCTACGCGTTCCGCGGCATCCTGCACACCGTGCGCGAGAACGAGCTCGTGGTCCAGACCTTCGAGTTCGGGGGCTACCCCGACGTGGTCGACCTCGAGTTCCTGCGCTTCGAGGACCTCGGGGACGGACGGTGCCGGCTGGTCGGCCACGCCGTCTACCCCACCCAGGAGGCCCGCGACGGCATGGCCGGCTCCGGCATGGAGAGCGGCATGTCCGACGGCTACGAGCGGCTCGAAGAGCTGCTCGCCTCCCGGGTCCGCTGAGCCGCCCGCCACCGAGGAGCCCGTCATGACCAACACCCTGCACGTCACGGCGCCCGAGGGCGTCCCCTGCGTCGACTACTCCCGCGAGTTCGACGCTCCCGCCGCCGAGGTCTTCCGCGCCCACGCGGACCCGGAGCTGTATCGGCAGTGGATCGGTCCGCGAGGGCTCGAGACCCGGATCGACGGCTTCGACTGCCGCAGCGGCGGGTCCTACCGGTTCGTCCAGCGGGGCGCGGGAGGCGGTGACGAGTACGCCTTCCACGGCGTCTTCCACACCGTCCGGCGGGACGCCCTCATCGTCCAGACGTTCGAGTTCGAGGGCTGGCCGGACGTGGTCACGCTCGAGTTCTCGACGTTCGAGGACCTGCCCGGCGGGCGCTCCCGGCTCACGGGCCGGTCCGTCCACCCGTCCGTCGAGTCGCGCGAGCAGTACCTGGCCACCGGCATGGAGGCGGGGATGGCCGAGGGCTACGACCGGCTGGAGGAACTGCTGTCCGGGCGATCCGCGCAGGACGGGGCCTGACCCGGCACGACCTCCCGGCCGACCACGGCAGTCCGTGCTCGGCCGGGAGCCCGTGCTCCGTCGCGGGAACAGTGCTCCGCCCACCGGCCGGGGGTCCGCGGGGCGGCGCGGGACGATCTGCGAGTCCGGGGCGAGCCCCCGGACGACGAGGCCCGTGGCGCCCACGGTGCTGCGCAGCACGACAGCACGGCGGAGGACGGGGACCCGGCCGGGGTCCTCGTGGACGGCGAACCCATGAGCATCGGGGGTATCGGACCGCGGTGGTCCCCGGACGGGGCGGCGGAGTGCCTGCCCCGGGTCACGGGCCGCTAGACTTGCACGGTACGAGCCCCTGGGTCTCCTCCCGCCGGCGCCGCGCCGCCTCGGGCGTGCGGACGGGAGCGGGCCGACGCAGGGGCGTTGTCGTGCCCGGCCGGTGCGCGCCTCCGCCGGGTCCCGCGGGGGAAGTCCCGTTCCATCCAGGCAGGAGAGTCGTTCAATGCCAGCAATCGTGATCGTCGGCGCCCAGTGGGGCGACGAGGGCAAGGGCAAGGCCACCGACCTGCTGGGAGGCCGCGTGGACTACGTGGTCAAGCCCAACGGCGGCAACAACGCCGGGCACACCGTGGTGGTGGGCGGCGACAAGTTCGAGCTCAAGCTCCTGCCGGCGGGCATCCTCAGCCCCAACGCCGTCCCCGTGATCGGCAACGGCGTCGTCGTCAATCCCCAGGCCCTCTTCGAGGAGATCGACGGGCTCGAGGCGCGCGGGGCGGACACCTCACGGCTGCGGATCTCCGCGAACGCCCACCTGGTGGCCCCGTACCACCAGACGATGGACCAGGTCTCGGAGCGCTTCCTCGGCAAACGGGCGATCGGCACCACGGGCCGCGGCATCGGCCCCGCCTACATGGACAAGGTCGGCCGGCTCGGCATCCGCGTCCAGGACGTCCTGGACGAGTCGATCCTGCGGCAGAAGATCGAAGGGGCCCTGCGCCAGAAGAACGAGCTGCTCGTGAAGCTCTACAACCGCCGGGACATCGACGTCGAGGAGGTCGTGCAGTACTTCCTGGGCTACGCCGACCGGCTCGCCCCGATGATCGTGGACTCCACGTACCTCCTGAACCAGGCGCTCGACGAGGACAAGGTGGTCCTCATGGAGGGCGGCCAGGCGACCTTCCTCGACGTCGACCACGGCACCTACCCCTTCGTGACGTCCTCCAATCCCACTGCGGGCGGCGCGTCCGTGGGCTCGGGCATCGGGCCGACCCGCATCACCCGGGCGATCGGCATCATCAAGGCCTACACCACCCGCGTGGGCGCCGGGCCGTTCCCCACCGAGCTCTTCGACGCGATGGGCGAGCAGCTGCGCACCACCGGCGGGGAGTTCGGTGTCAACACCGGCCGCCCCCGCCGCACCGGCTGGTACGACGCCGTGATGGCGCGCCACGCCTCCCGGATCAACGGCTTCACCGACTACTTCCTCACCAAGCTCGACGTCCTCACCGGCATCGAGCAGATCCCGGTCTGCGTGGCCTACGACGTCGACGGCGTCCGGCACGACGAGATGCCGATGACCCAGACAGAGTTCCACCACGCCCAGCCGATCTTCGAGCACTTCGACGGGTGGGAGGAGAACATCACCGGCTGCCGCACCCTGGAGGACCTGCCGGCGAACGCCCGGGCCTACGTCGAGGCGCTCGAGTCGATGAGCGGCACGCGCATGTCGGCCATCGGCGTGGGCCCGGACCGCGACGACACCATCGTGGTGCGCGACCTCGTCGACTGACCCGTCAGCCCGCCCGCGAGGTCGCCGTGCCGGCGCGCCGTCGGCACGGGCGACCCTGACCCCGCGGGGGAGGCTCAGACGAGGACCAGCACCACCCAGATGCCGAGGCTGCCGAGCGCGAGCATCGCGGCCGAGGTGGCCAGCACGGCGCCGACCTCGGGCTCGGTGCCGTCCTCGGCGATGCCCCGGGCGCTGCGGACGTAGCGGGAGCGCTGCGTGAGGTAGATGGCCGCCGCCGTGACGACGGCCAGACCGAACAGCACCAGCACGAACGGCCCGTGGTGCGGCAGCCAGCGCAGGAAGACCGCCGAGACCACCACGAAGGACATCAAGGTCCGGCCCCAGGCCATCGTGGTCCGCTCCGGCTGCAGCCCGGGGTCCCCGTGCGGCGGCCGCGGAGGATCCGGGGGACCCGGCGGGCGGCGGAGCAGCGTGCGCGGCATCTCAGCCCTGCAGGACGACGACGACGAGCACTCCGGCCGCGATCGCCCCGCCCACCGCGAGCACCGGTGCGATCAGGGGCAGGGGCAGCGGGGCCTGGCGCCGCATGCTCCGCTCCACCCCGATCCAGCGGAACGTGGCGCCCGCGCTGACGAGCATGCTCAGCACCAGCAGGACGATCGCGAGGAACTTCCGGATGCCGTCGTCGAACAGGTCCGCGGTGAACGCCTCGATGGCGATGCCGCCGGCCAGGAACGCGAGCGCGGTCCGGATCCAGGCGAGGAACGTGCGCTCGTTGGCCAGCGTGAACCGCGGATCGGGCTCGATCCCGCCGCCGAGCACCCGGTCGCCCAGCCGGCGCCGTCCCGGGGTCTCGGACTGCTCGCCCATCGCCTGCCCTTCGCTCGCCCGGTCGTCTCACGACCCATCCTGTCACGGCGCCCGGTCCGGGCCGGCGGTGCCCGATCCGCCGGACCTCGCTGACCATGACGGAGACGGCCCGGGCGGTCCGTGCGCGGCGGCTACAGTGGGCGCAGCGGCGCCGCCGGCACACCACGCCGGGCGCCCCGGACCCGTCGCCGCCCCGAGGAGGACACCCGTGAAGATCGCCGTCGGACAGTTCGCACCCACCGCCGACACGGCCGAGAACCTGCGGACCATGCGCCGGCTGGCCGAGCAGGCCGCGGCCGGCGCGGCGCAGCTGGTGGTGTTCCCGGAGGAGGCCATGTTCTCCGAGCGGCTCATCGGGGAGGACTTCGAGGACCTGGTCCTGCGCGGCTGGTCGGGGTTCGTCCAGCAGCTGTCCTTCCTGGCCGCGGAGACCGGCGTCGCCGTGATCGCGGGCGGCTACGAGGGCTCCGCCGACGGGCGCCCCTACAACACGCTCGTGGCCGTGGACGCGCAGGGCGCGATCCTCGGCACGTACCGCAAGCTCCACCTCTACGACGCCTTCAGCCACCGGGAGTCCGACCGGATCCGCCCGGGGGACAAGGGCGTCACGGTGGTGCCGATCGGTGAGCTCACGGTCGGCATGATCACGTGCTACGACCTGCGCTTCCCCGAGATCTGCCGCGCCGTGGTCGACGCCGGGGCGGAGCTGCTCACCGTGCCCGCCGCCTGGTTCGCCGGCGAGCACAAGGTGGACCACTGGCAGGCGCTGCTCAAGGCCCGCGCGATCGAGAACACCGTCTGGGTCGCGGCCGCGGACACGTGCTCTGAGCACACGGTGGGCCGCTCCGCGGTCCTCGATCCGCTCGGCGTGGTGGTCGCCGAGGCCGGGGAGGAGGAGACCGTGCTGACCGCCGACGTCGTGCGTGAGCGCATCGCCGAGGTCCGGGAGACCGTGCCCGTGCTCGCGAACCGCCGGTTCGGCCCCGGGGAGCTCCGACCCGCGGACGAGGGCTGAGGTGGCCTCTGCTGTCCTGGCGCCCGGCCGGGCCCCCGAGCACGTCCTCCAGCCGGGTCTGCGCCCCCGCGGCGTGGTGGTCCTGTTCGCGGGGCTGTCCCTGCTCTTCGGGGCGGTCTTCGCCGCCATGGTGCCGTCGGCATGGGGCCCGGACGAGAGCTCCCACTTCAAGCGCGCCTATCAGGTCTCCCAGGGGGGCTTCGCCCCCGAACGGCTCGCGGACGACGGCCCCTACCCGGTGTACGGCGGGTCCGTCCCCGTGGCCGCGGCGCAGTTCATGACCGGCCACGGCGGCCCGCCCAGAGCCAAGGAGCGGGGCTCCGACCCCCTGTTCGTCCCGTCCGAGGCCCGCGAGCAGGCGCTCGCAGCCCCCCTGGGGGACGAACACGTGCAGACCTCGTTCGCCAACACCGCGGCGTACTCGCCCGTGCCCTACCTGCCCTCGGCGCTCGGGGCGCGGATCGCCACCGCCGCGGACCTCAGCGTGGGCAGCACCTGGGCCCTGATGCGGGTACTGCAGGTGCTCTCCTGCACAGCAGTGGTCGCGGTGGGACTCCGGTCCCTGCGGCACTCCCGCTTCCTCTGGGTGGGGTTCTGCGTGGCGCTGGTGCCCACCGCGCTCTACCAGTCGGCGGTGATCTCCGCCGACTCCGTGACCAACGCCGTGGTGTTCACCTTCATCGCGCTCGTGCTGCGGGCCACGGTGCTGAACCGCTCCGAGGAGCCCCTCTCCCGCTTCGAGCTGGGGGCGGTGCTCGTGTGCGCGTGCGTCCTCCCGCTGATGAAGCCCACCTACGTCATCCTCTCCCTGCTGCTGCCGGCGGTCCCGCTGCGGCGGTATCCGCTGCCCCGCCGCGCCGACGGGCGGCCGGTGGCCGCCGCGCTGGTGCTCACCGGCTGCCTGCTGCTGACCCTGCTGGGCTTCGCGGTGTGGATGTCGCTGGCCGCGGGCACGACCGAGGCGATGGGCATCCTGCGCGGACCGGAGGAACGGCACATGGTGCGCCCCGGGGACCAGCTGGCCTTCGTGCTCGGCGAACCGGTCGCCGTCCTGGGCGTGGCGGCGCGGACGATCCTGACCCTGGACTGGCAGTACGCGGCGGGCTTCGTGGGACAGATGGGCTACGGGCCGGGCGGGAACATCAACGGACCGTTCGTCGGTGCGGTGTGCTGGCTCGTCGCCGTGGGCGCCGCCTTCCTGCACGGGCCCCGCGGCCGGGCGTCACGCCGGGTCGTCGTCTGGTTCGCGGTGGTGCTGCTGCTCAACGTCGCGGCCATCTTCGGGACGCTGTACCTGAGCTTCGCCCCCGTGCAGTCCGGGATCGTCAATGGGGTGCAGGGCCGCTACTTCGTACCGCTCGCCCTGCTGCTGCTGGGAACGCTCGTCCCGCTGGTGAGCGCACGGCTTCCCGCCACCCCGCAGTCGCTGCGCAGGGTGGACACGACGGTTATCGTGCTCGTGCCGCTCTCGGCCGCGCTGGCCGTGGCGGGCTACGCCACCGTGGTCCACGTGACGGGTCACTACGCGCTGCCCTGACCGGCACCCGGCCGACCGCCGAGACCCGGAGGGCCCCGTGGACGACGACCGCCCTGGTCCCCGCCGCGCCGGGCTCACCAGATGCTGACGCGCTCCACCTCCGGCAGCCACAGCGCGTCCGACTCCGCGACCCCGAACGCCTCGTAGAAGGCGGGGACGTTGCGGACCACCTGGTTCGCCCGGAACTCGTTGGGGGAGTGCGGGTCGGTGGCGATGCGGTGGCGCAGCGCCTCGTCGCGGGACTTCTGCTGCCAGACGTAGGCCCAGGACAGGAAGAGCCGCTGCTCGGGGCTGTAGCCGTCGATCAGCTCCCCGGGGCCGAAGGCGCTGCCGGTCCTCCGGGACATCCGCCACGCCTGGTGGGCGATGGTGAGCCCGCCCAGGTCACCGATGTTCTCGCCCAGGGTGAGCTCGCCGTTGACGTGCGTGCCCTCCTCCTCCAGCTGCTCCGGGACCAGGCGGTCGTACTGGCGCACCAGCTCCGCCGTACGCTCCTCGAAGGCCTGCCGGTCGGCGTCGGTCCACCAGTTGCGCAGCCGGCCGTCACCGTCGCACGTCGAGCCCTTGTCGTCGAAGCCGTGCCCGATCTCGTGGCCGATCACGGAGCCGATCGCGCCGTAGTTCACGGCGTCGTCGGCGTCCTCGTCGAAGAACGGGGGCTGCAGGATCGCGGCCGGGAAGACGATCTCGTTGCGCAGCGGGTGGTAGTAGGCGTTGACCGTCTGCGGGGTCATGAGCCACTCGTGCTTCTCCACCGGGTGACCGGCCTTGCGGACCAGCTCGGCGAGCCGGAACTCCGTGGTGCGGATCCGGTTGCCCACGAGGTCCTCGGGGTCGATCCGCAGGGAGGAGTAGTCCTTCCACTGCTCCGGATAGCCGATCTTCGGGGTGAACTGGGAGAGCTTCTTCAACGCCTCCTGACGGGTCTCCTCGGTCATCCAGTCCAGACCCGTGATCGAGACGCGGTAGGCCTCCAGGAGGTTGGCCACGAGCTCGTCCATCCGCTCCTTGGCGGTGGGGGAGAAGTGCGCGGCGACGTAGAGCTCGCCCACGGCCTCGCCGAGGACCCCGTTGACGAGCTCGACCCCGCGCTTCCAGCGGTCCTTGAGCCGCGGGGTCCCCGAGAGCACGGTGCCGTAGAACGCGAAGTCCTCCTCGACGAACGCGGAGGACAGGTAGGAGGCGCGGGCGGAGACCAGGTGCCAGCGCGCCCAGGACCGCCACGCCGGCAGCAGCTCGTCGGCGAGCAGCTCCTCCACCCCGGTGAAGAAGGACGGCTGGGCGTTGACCACGGTGCGCAGCGCCGTCACGGGCAGCTCTGCGCCCTCGGCCAGGAGCCCCCAGTCGAGGACCGTGGTGGAGTCCGCGAGCTCCTCGAAGCTCATGGGGTTATACATCTTGGTGAGGTCGCGGACCGTGACCTTGTCCCAGTGGCGGGAGGCGATCCGGGTCTCGAGCTCCACGGCGGCGCGGGCCTGCTCCTCGGCGTCCTCGAACCCGGCCAGGGCCAGCATGGTCCGCACGTGCTCCAGGTACTTCCCGCGGATCGCGGCGTGCTGGTCGTCCCGGTAGTACTCCTCGTCCGGCAGACCCAGCCCCGACTGCCCCACGAACACGAGCTGGCGCTCGGGATCGCCCGGGTCGGCGTCGACGTCCACGCCGACGAGCCCGCCCGCACCGCGGCGGATCATCCGGCCCAGGTGGCGCACCAGCCCGGGAACGTCCGCCACGGCGTCGACCTCCGCGAGGTCCGGGGCGAGGGGGGAGGCGCCGAGCGCCTCGATCCGGTCCTCGTCCATGAAGGACGCGTAGAGGTTCGCGATCTTGGACTCGACGGCCTCCGGGTCCCCGGCCCGGGCCCGGATGATGAGCTCGCGCACGGCCGCCTCCGCCTGGTCCCGCAGCTCGATGAACGCCCCCACAGACGGCTTGTCGTCGGGGATCTCGGTCCGGCGTTGCCACGAACCGTTGACGTGGCGGTAGAGGTCGTCCTGGGGGCGGACGGAGCGGTCGAAGCCGGAGAGGTCGAACACCGAAGAGGTCACCGTAGATGTCATGCCCACCACATTAACCGGCGTGCGACCGGGCGGGCGGACTGTTCCCCGACCGCTTAACCCAGGTCCCCCCGGACCGTCCTCCTGGCTCAGCGCCGCGCCCCGGTGAACCGCGGCGGGCGCTTCTGCTGGAACGCGGCGAAGCCCTCGACGTAGTCGGCGCTGCGGCACAGCTCGCCCTGCACCCGGTTCTCGTGGTCCACGGACGCCCACAGCCCCAGGCGCTCGTCACGGATCTGGGCCACGAGCTCGCGGGAGGCGAGGAACGCGCCGGTCGCGCCCTCGGCCACGGCCGCCGCCTTGGCCCGGGTGAACTCGAGCAGCTCGTCGGCGGGCACCGAGCGGCTGAACAGCCCGGAGCGCACAGCCTCCTGCCCGCTCATCAGCTCGGCCGTGTAGACGAGGTCCAGGGTTCGGTGGGCGCCGAGCCGCTCGGTGAACAGGGCGTGCCCGCCCGAGTCGAGGGTCGCCCCCAGGCGGGCGAAGGGGGAGCCGATCTTCGCGCTGTCCGCGACGTAGACCACGTCGGTGGCGATCGCGAGGCCGAGCCCCACGCCCAGGCATGGGCCCTGCACGGCGGCGAACGTCGGGGCGGGGAACCGGGTCATGGCCCGCAGCAGCGGAGTGACCTTCCCGGCCAGGTAGCTGTGGGCGTCGTCAGTCGCGGGGTCCACGGCGGAGATGTCCCGGCCGGCGCAGAAGCCGCGGCCCTCGCCGCGCAGCACGAGGGCCCGGACGCCGGCCCTCCCGGCCTCGGCGTAGGCGTCGCCGAGCTCGGTGAGCGCGGCCTCGTCCAGGGCGTTCATCTTCCCGGGCGCGTTCAGCACCACTTCGGCCACGGATCCGTCGATGGTCAGGTCGATCACTGCTGCTCCTCGGTGAGGTCGGGGACGGTGAGGTCGGGGACTGGGGGCAGGGCCGGGGCGGGACGGCCCGGGGCCCGGCACCGCGCAGGTGCCGGGCCCCGGGGGCGCGCGGCTCAGGCGTCGAAGTCGACGACGAGCTGCTCGGAGGTGGGACGGGTCTGGCAGGTGAGCACGTAGCCCTTGTCGATCTCGTCCTTCTCGAGGGCGTAGTTCTCCTCCATCACGAACTCCCCGGAGACGACCTTCGCGCGGCACGTGCCGCACACCCCGCCGGCGCACGCGAACGGGACGTCGGGGCGGACCCGCAGGGCGGCGTTGAGGACGGTCTCCTGGGCGTTCCTCGGGGACCCGATCGAGGAGGAGAGCCCGTCCAGGGTGAACGTGATGTCGTAGCTCTCGCCCGAGGGGTCCGCCGGGACCACGCGTCCCTGCTGCCCCTGGGGGGTCTCGGGGCGGCCGGTGCTGAACAGCTCGAAGCGGATCCTGTCCTCCGGCACGCCGCGCTCGGCGAGCGTGTCCCGGCACAGCTGGACGAGCTCGAACGGCCCGCACAGGAACCACTCGTCCGTCCGGTCCACCTGGAGCACCTCGTCGAGGATGTCCTGGAGCTTGTCGGCGTCGATCCGCCCGGACATCAGCGGGCTGATCCGCTGCTCACGGGAGAGCACGTGGTGGATCGCCAGGCGGGCGGGGTACTTGTCCTTGAGGTCCCCGAGCTCCTCGGCGAACATCACCTCCATGGCGGAGCGGTTCGCGTAGACGAGGTCGAACGTGGAGGACTCTGAGGCACGCAGCACGGCTTTGGCGATCGCCATGAGCGGGGTGATCCCGGAGCCCGCTGCGAAGGCCACCAGGTGCACCGACGCGTTCTTCGCGACCTCCTCGGCGGCGAGCTTCTCGGGGTCGTTCATGCTCGTGAGTCCGAGCTTGGAGGTGAACGCGCCCTGCGGGTTCATGACGTCGAGCGTGTCGCCGGCCTTCAGGGACCCGTTGGCCCAGGTGGAGAAGACCCCGCCGATGTCCTGCTTGATCGCCACCCGGATCTCGCCGGGCCGGGGCTCCGCGCAGATCGAGTAGGACCGGCGGACCTCCTGCCCGTCGATCCGGGCGCGCAGCGCCACGTACTGCCCGGGCAGGTAGTCGTAGTCGTCGACAAGCTCCGGGGGCACCGAGAAGGCGACCTCCACGGAGTCCGCGGTGAGCTTGCGGACCTGGGAGACCTCGAGGGTGTTGAACGTGGCCCGGCGCCGGGCCGGGGCGGTGATCTCGGTCATCAGTGCACCTTGAAGTAGTCGAAGGGTTCCAGGCACTCGGTGCAGACGTGGAGCGCCTTGCAGGCGGTGGACCCGAAGCGGGTCAGCTCGCGGGTGTTCAGCGAGTGGCAGCGCGGGCACTTGACGGTGAGTCCCAGCCGGACGGGGCCCGCGGCGGCCCGGCCGGTGGGCGGGGCGATGCCGTACTCGTCGAGCTTGCGCCTGCCGTCCCCGCTCATCCAGTCCGTGGTCCACGCCGGCTGCAGCACGAGGTCGACCCGCACGTCGTCCCAGCCCTGCGCGTTGAGCGCGCGGGTGACGTCCGTGGTGATGGTCTCCATCGCGGGGCACCCGGAGTAGGTCGGGGTGATGACGACGACGGCGCGCCCGGCCTCGACCCGGGCGTCCCGCAGGATGCCGAGGTCGGCGATGGAGAGCACAGGGATCTCCGGGTCGTTCACCGTGGCGGCGATGTCCCAGACGCGGCCGGCGGCCTCGTCCCGGGGGCGCAGCTCCCGGCCGGTCACCTCCGGCGCGGCGGTCTGTTCCTGCCGCTGCGGGTGGCGCTCGGTCATCGTCACCGCCTCCTCACCAGGTGGCGCCGGGGTGCTGGCGGGCGAGCACCTGCATCTCGGCGAGGAGGTGACCGCGCTGCTCGCTGAACTGCCCGGAGCGGTTCCCGCCGTAGGCGCCCAGGACCTCGGGGACGGAGAGCTCCGCCTCGTCCAGGATCGCCGTGATCCGCCGGTCGAAGTCGGCGCGCAGGGAGGACGGGCGCACGGCGGCGTCCCCGAGGGACTCGATGAGCTCGTCGTCGTGGAACAGCTCGTCCACGTAGGGCCACATGTAGTACAGCCCCGCCTGGACGCGGCGCTTGGACTCCTCCGTGCCGAGGCCCAGGCGCAGCACCCACTGGCTCGCGTGGTCCTGGTGGTACTCGATCTCCTTGAGCGCCTTGTCCGCGATGGCCGCGAGCGTCGGGTCGGTGGAGCGGGCCAGGCGGCGGTAGAGCTCGTACTGGTAGTAGGAGAAGATCAGCTGCCGGGCGATGGTCTGCCCGAAGTCGCCGTTCTCCTGCTCCACGAGGCGGCAGGAGCGGAACTGCTCCTCGTCGCGGAAGTACGCGAGGTCGTCCTCGGTCCTCCCCCACGCAGTGCCCGCGTAGGTGAGGAAGAAGCGGGCGTGCCCGAGCAGGTCCAGGGCGATGTTCGCCAGCGCGATGTCCTCCTCGAGCTCCGGGGCCCGGGCGATCCACCAGCCGAGGCGCTGGGCGAGCATCAGGGCGTCGTCGCCCAGGCACAGGGCGTAGCGGGCCACGTCCTCGGGGGCCTTCGCGCCGCCGGCCTGGATGTCCTCCGCGGTGATCGCGTCTCCCGCGCTGATCCTGGTCGCGGACTCGTGGGATGCGTAGCTCACAGGTGCTTCACCCCTTCGCTCTTGGTGTAGTACGTGGCGTGGCGGTAGCTCTTGCCCTGCGCGGACTCGAAGAACCCGCCCTTGGAGTCGGGGTCCGAGGCGGTGATGGCGGTGGAGGGGACGACCCACACGGAGGTCCCCTCGTTGCGGCGGGTGTAGAGGTCCCGCGCGTTGCGCACGGCCATCGTGGCGTCCGGGGCGTGCAGGGATCCGGCGTGGACGTGGGAGAGCCCGCGCGAGGACCGCACGAACACCTCCCACAGGGGCCACTCGTCCGAGGACCCGCCGATCGGGCGCACGGTGTTCTCGCTCATGCTCAGGCTCCGATGAGTTCGGCGGAGGCGCGCTCCGCGGCGGTCTTGCGGGCGTAGGCGGCGGCGGCCTCGCGCACCCAGGCGCCGTCCTCGTGGGCCGCGCGGCGGCGCTGCATGCGCTGGAGGTTGCACGGGCCCCGGCCGCCGACGACGGCCTTGAACTCGTCCCAGTCCAGCGGGCCGTAGTCGTAGTGGCCGCGCTCCTCGTTCCACACCAGGTCCGGGTCCGGCAGGGTCAGGTCGAGTGCCGCGGCCTGCTCGACGATCATGTCCACGAAGCGCTGGCGCAGCTCGTCGTTGGAGAAGCGCTTGATGTTCCACGCCATGGACTGCTTGGAGTTGGGCGAGTCGTCGTCCGGGGGGCCGAACATCTGCAGGGAGGGGCCGTAGAAGCGGTTCACGGCGTCCTGAGCCATCTGCTTCTGGGCGGGCGTGCCGTGGGAGAGCTCGTAGAGGATCTCCCAGCCCTGGCGCTGGTGGAAGGACTCCTCCTTGCAGATCCGGACCATGGCCCGGCCGTAGGGTCCGTAGGAGGCCCGGCACAGCGGGACCTGGTTGGCGATCGCCGCGCCGTCCACGAGCCAGCCGATGGCGCCCATGTCGGCCCAGGTGCGCGCGGGGTAGTTGAAGATCGAGGAGTATTTGGCCCGGCCGTCCAGCAGCTGCTGGTTGAGCTCGGAGCGCGGGGTGCCCAGGGTCTCGGCGGCGGAGTAGAGGTACAGCCCGTGGCCGGCCTCGTCCTGCACCTTGGCCATGAGAATGGCCTTGCGCTTGAGGGACGGCGCCCGGGAGATCCAGTTGCCCTCGGGCTGCATGCCGATGATCTCGGAGTGGGCGTGCTGCGAGATCTGGCGCACCAGGGTCTTGCGGTAGGCGGCGGGCATCCAGTCGCGCGGCTCGATCCGGGAGTCCTCGGCGATGATGCGGTCGAAGTGCTCCTCGCCCGCGCGGTCCAGCTCCGCCTGCTCGGCCGCGTCCGCGGTGGACACGGCGTGGAGCCCCGTGTTCTGCGTAGTCATGGTGTCCCTCTTCCGACGAGATGGCGCCGCGGGGCGGGAGGGCCGCACGCGACTAACTGACCGTTCGTTCAGAATATAAGTCCGCGGAGGCGGCGTCAACAGCCGGGTCCCCGGGCGGTCCGGACCGTCCCCCGCGGCGGTGCGGGTTGACACGGGCGGCGGAGTGGGATTGTCTACTGAACATTCGGTCGTGAAGTGTGAGGAGAGTTACATGTCCCAGGGCCATCCGATCCTCGCGGGGGACCACACCTCGCGCTGGATGGGCATCACCGTGGACCGTGCGGAGTACGGCCACGCCCAGATCCGCATGACGCTGCGGGAGGAGATGCTCAACGGGTTCGGCATCGCCCACGGCGGCATGGTCTTCGCCTTCGCGGACACCTGTTTCGCCCTCGCCTGCAACGACCCCGCCGGTGACGGCAGCACCATCACGGTGGCCGCGGGGGTGGACATCAACTTCCTCGCCTCGGCCTACCGCGGTCAGGAGCTCACCGCGGTGGGGACCGTGCGCGCCCAGGCCGGGCGCAGCGGCGTCTACGACATCCAGGTCATGGCGGACGGCCGGCTCATCGCCGAGTTCCGGGGCCGCAGCCGCACCATCCCGAACCCGGCCCCCCACGCGGCGACGTCCGCGGAGCGGCCGGCCGACGATCCGGCCGCGCAGCCCGTCCTGCAGTCCGCGCAGCAGCCCGAGGAGGTCTGACATGACCGAGTGCTCCGTCCCGAACCCCCACACCCCCGCACCCGCCCCCGCCGACCGGTCGCAGCCGGACCCCGAGGAGACGATGAGCC
This sequence comes from Kocuria nitroreducens, assembly GCF_042879195.1. Lineage (NCBI taxonomy): Bacteria > Bacillati > Actinomycetota > Actinomycetes > Micrococcales > Micrococcaceae > Kocuria > Kocuria nitroreducens. Next base: position 28,200 of record NZ_JBHZTC010000009.1, on the reverse strand, counting down.
GGGACCAGGTCGAGTCCCTGCAGGTCGAGCGGCTGCGCTGGAGCCTGCACCACGCCTACGAGAACGTGCCCGCCTACACGGAGCTCTTCGACGCCCACGGCGTGCACCCGGGGGACTTCAAGGACCTGGAGGACCTCCGGCTCTTCCCGTACACGGACAAGGAGTTCCTGCGGAAGGCCTACCCGTTCGAGGCCCTCGCGGTGCCGATGAGCGAGATTCGGAGGATCCACGCCTCCTCCGGCACCACCGGCCGGCCCACCGTGGTCGCCTACACCCAGAACGACATCGACACCTGGGCGGGCCTCGTGGCCCGCTGCTTCCGGCTCTCGGGTGTGCGGCCCGGCGACACGGTGCACAACGCCTACGGCTACGGGCTGTTCACGGGCGGGCTCGGCGCCCACTACGGCGCCGAGCGCCTGGGCTGCGCCGTCATCCCGATGTCCGGCGGGCAGACCGAGAAGCAGGTCCAGATGATCCGGGACTTCGAGCCACAGGCCATCCTCTCGACCCCCACCTACCTGCTGACCATCGCCGACGGCTTCACGAAGCTCGGCCTGGACCCGCGGGAGACGTCGTTGCGCACCGCCGTGCTCGGTGCCGAGCCGTGGACCAAGGAGATGCGCCGCGAGATCGAGACGGCCTTCGACGTCGACGCGTGCGACATCTACGGCCTCTCCGAGGTCATGGGCCCGGGCGTGGCCGGGGAGTCCGCCGCGTCCAAGGACGGCTCCCACATCTGGGAGGACCACTTCCGACCCGAGGTCATCGACCCGTTCACGGACGAGGTCCAGGAGACCGGCCGGCCCGGCGAGCTCGTGTTCACGACGCTCACCAAGGAGGCCCTGCCGATCATCCGCTACCGCACCCACGACCTGACCCGCCTGCTGCCCGGCACGGACCGGCCCGGGCACCGCCGGATGGGCCGGATCACGGGCCGCACCGACGACATGATCATCCTGCGCGGGGTCAACCTGTTCCCCTCCCAGATCGAGGAGCTCGCCCTGCAGGTGCCCGAGCTGAGCCCGCACTTCACGCTCGAGATCACCCGCCCGCACCGGATGGACCAGATGACCATCAACATCGAGCGGCGCGAGCAGATGACCGTCGAGGCCGCCGAGGCCGGCGGTCAGAAGCTCCTGCACGCCATCAAGACGAAGATCGGCTCCTCCGCCTCGATCCGGATCGCCGAGCCGGGAACCCTCGCCCGGTCCTCCGGCAAGCTGCGCCGCGTCTACGACCACCGGAAGGACCCGTGACGTCCCGCGCGCCGACCCGTGCCGCGACGGCCCCCGAGACCGCTCGGGGGCTCGCCGCGTCATAAGATCGTTGTCCTGCCCCTCCCCACCGAGATCGAGGTCCCCATGACGCACGCACCGGCGCCCGCCCCTCCGGACGGCGCGGCACCGCGCCGTGGCCGGCCCGGCTACGACCGCGAGACGCTGCTCGGCGTGTGCGTCGAGGTCTTCAACGTCCACGGCTACGACGCCACGTCGATGGGCACGCTCTCCAAGCACCTGGGAATCTCCAAGTCCGCGATCTACCACCACGTGGAGTCCAAGGAGGAGATCCTCGAGCAGGCACTGAGCCGGGCCCTCGACGCGCTCGAGGAGGTCCTGGGCGCCGCCGAGCGGACGGAGGCCCCGGCGGTCGAGCGGCTCGAGCAGGTGATCCGCGGGACCGTGCACGTGCTCGTGGAGCAGATGCCGTACGTGACCCTGCTGCTGCGGCTGCGGGGCAACTCGGAGGTCGAGACGCGGGCGCTCGAGCGCCGTCGCACGGTCACCCGCCGGGTGGGCGCGCTCATCGAGCAGGCCCAGGACGAGGGGGACCTGCGCCGCGACCTCAGCGGCCGGTCCGCCTCGCGGCTGCTCCTGGGTATGATCAACTCGATCGTCGACTGGTACCGGCCGGACCCAGACAAGGCCGACGACGGACTGGCCGACACCGTGGTCGCGCTCGCCTTCTCGGGGCTGCGGGCCTCCTGATCCGGTCGCCCGTCCCCGGAGACGCCTCTCGGAGCCGGCCGGGCCGGGCCGCCACCGGCCCGGGCGGGTGCTACCGGTCCGGCGGCGCGGGCAGCACCGTCCCGCTGGCGGTCTCGTTGCGCGGCTCCACGCCCAGCCGGGCCCCCGCCCCCTCGCCGTCCACGGCGAGCAGGTTCGCCGTGCCGAAGATGCCCGCTCCCACGGCGACGTCGTGGCCCCGGCGGCGCAGTTCCTGGACCGCGGCGGCCGAGAAGTCCGACTCCACCTGCAGGGTGTTGCCGACCCTGTGGGGGTGGTTGGACGCGGGGAAGGCCGTGCTGACGAAGCGCGGCTGCGCCACCGCTTCCTGGGGCGTCAAGCCGAAGTCGACCACGTTCATGAACTGCTGCAGCTGCCCCTGGGGCTGGGTGTCGATCCCGGTGTTGCCGCCGAGCAGGAACGGCCGGCCGTCCCGCAGGGCCATGAAGGGGGCGGAGGTGTGCCGCACCGTGGCCCCGGGCGCCACGGCGTTGACGTTGCCCGCGTCGAGGGACAGGAAGCTCATGCGCTCGTTGATGTGGATCCCCGTGTCGCCCACCACCAGGAACTGGCCGCCCAGGCTCGTGGTCACGGCCGCGGCGTCGCCGGACCGGTCGGTGAGATGGAACGTCGTGGTGTCCAAGGCCTGCCGGTCGAGCCCGCTGTCGATCGGCCACCGCGCGGCGCGGTCGTCGTCGATGCGGGCCCGCTGCTCCCGGGCGTACTCGTCCGACAGCAGCTCCGTCACGGGCACGTCGGTGCGCTCGGGATCCCCCACGTGGGCGTACCGGTCGGCGAAAGCCAACTTGACGGCCTCGACCTGCCGGTGGACCACGTCGGGGTCGTCGGGGGAGCGGCCGGAGAAGTCGTCCTCGTCCAGGATGCTGAGGGCCTGGAGCATGGCGATGCCCTGGCTGTTGGGCGGGTTCTGGTAGACCGTCACGTCCTCGCCGTAGTCGATGGAGATCGGCTCGACGATCTGCGCCGAGTAGCCGCTGAAGTCCTCCCGGGTGAGGTAGCCGCCGTTCTGCTCCGAGAAGGCGACGACGGCCTCCCCGAGCGGCCCGCGGTAGAAGTGGTCCCGCGCGGCACGGATCCCGGCGGCGCGGTCGGCCTCGCCGTCGTAGGCCGCCACCAGGTCCTCGAAGGTGTCGGCCAGGTCCCGCTGGAACACGGTGTCGCCGGCCTGCAGCAGGGCGCCGTCGCGGGTGTAGAGGTCCGTCATGACCGGGCTCCGCCGGATGTTCGCCTCCTCCCGGGTCAGCCAGTAGACCATCTCGGAGCTGGCGGGACACCCTTCGCGGGCCACGGCGATCGCCGGCGCGAGGACCTCCCCCAGCTCCAGCTCGCCGTACTCGTCGAGCCAGAGCATCCACCCGTCCCAGGCGCCGGGGAGGATGGCCTGGTGCATGCCGAAGTCGCCGGCGCGCGGACGGTAGTCGTCGAGCGTCGCCGCGCTGCCCACCGGGCCCACGCCGTTGAGGCTCGTCACCTCGTCCTCGTCGGCGTCGTAGTACAGCGCCCACGTGCCACCGCCGAGCACGCTCGAGTAGTAGGGCTCCACCACGCTGAGCACGGCGGCGACCGCGACGGCGGCGTCGGCGGCCGTGCCGCCGGCCTCGAGGATCTCCGTGCCCGCGGCGGTGGCCAGCTCGTGCGAGGACACCACCGCCTGCACGTGCGGGGCGGGCGCCTCGGCCGCATCCGGAGCGGGCGCCGTGCCGGACCCCGGTGTGCCTCCCGGGGACACCGGTGCGGAGGCCGCGGTGCCGGTCGGCTCCGGCGTGGTTCCCGCGCCGTCCTCCGCGCCGTCCTCCGCGGGAGGGGTGCACGCGGTGAGGGCGAGGAGGAGGCACAGCACGACGGCGGCTGTGCGGTGGGCGGGGCTCGAACTGCGGCGCATCGCTCCTCCTCCGGCCGTGGCTCCCGTCGGCGGTCCCCGGCGTCGGGGTGCCGGCACGCACGAGGGTCTGGGCAGCGTGCTGGCCAGGCTAGCACCGGGTGCAACGCCCCAACAGCCCGGCGCCGGTTCCCCAGAGCTCCCAAGAACATCGTGGGGACTCGACGACTTGGGGCCCGCCGGTCAGGCGGTGGGCCAGGTCTTCGCGACCAGGGTCAGCACGTCGTAGGTCGCGACGATCTCGTCGTGCTGGTTGTGCAGGATCGCGTCCCAGCAGACCTCGCCGTACTCGTCGGTCACCCGCGGGGTGATCTGCTTGGCGGTGAGGGTCACGCGGATCTGGTCGTCATAGGTCACCGGCGTGAGAAAGCGCAGGTTCTCCAGCCCGTAGTTCGCCAGGACGGGGCCGGGGGCCGGCTCCACGAACAGCCCCGCCGCCCAGGAGACCAGCAGGTAGCCGTGGGCCACCCGGCGGGGGAAGAACGGGTTGGCCGTGGCGGCCTCCTCGTCGGTGTGCGCGTAGAAGGTGTCACCCGTCGTCTCGGCGAACTCCGTGATGTCCTCGAGGGTCACGGTGCGCAGCTCGGAGGCGAACTGGTCGCCGATCCGCAGGGTCTCCAGGGACTTGCGGAACGGGTGCTCGCCGGTGCCGTTCTCGACCGCCTCACGGGTCACGGTGTTCGCCGCGGCGCCCCGGTGCCACACGCCGGTCACGGCCGTGAGGATGTCCGGGGGCCCCTGGATCGCGGTGCGCTGCATGTAGTGCTTGACGCCGCGCACGCCGCCCAGCTCCTCGCCGCCGCCGGCGCGGCCGGGACCGCCGTGGACCAGGTGCGGCATGGGGGAGCCGTGGCCGGTCGAGGTCCTGGCGTCCTGGCGGTTCAGGAAGTGCACGCGCCCGTGGTGCGAGCCGATGCCCGCCGCGAACCGGGCGGCGGTCACGCCGTCGTTCGTGCACACGGTCGCCACGAGCGAGCCGCCGCCGAGCGCGGCGAGCCGCACGGCGTCGTCGACGTCGGTGTAGCCGAGCACGGAGGTCACGGGGCCGAAGGCCTCGACGAAGTGCACCTCGGGGGTGTCCGGGTCGTCGAAGGACAGCACGGTGACCGGGAAGAACGCGCCCGTCTCGGTGTCGGCGTCCCCCACGGAGGCGTCCGGGCCGCCCAGGCGGACGCTGCCGCCGGCGGCGATCAGGCGCTCCACGGCCTTGCGCACCTCGCCCTGCTGCTCCTTGGAGGCCAGGGCGCCCATGGTGACGCCCTCGGTGCGGGGGTCGCCGATGACCACGCGCTGCTGCACGCGCTCGGCGACGGCAGCCACGACGTCCTCCACGCGGTCCTGCGGGACGATGACGCGACGGATGGCCGTGCACTTCTGCCCGGCCTTGGACGTGATCTCGACGAACACCGCCTTCACGAACGCCTCGAACTCCGGGGTCTCCGGGGTGGCGTCGGGGCCGAGGATCGCGGCGTTGAGGGAGTCCGTCTCAGCGGTGAAGCGCACCCCGCCGTTGATGACGTTGTCGTGGTGGCGCAGCGACTGCGCGGTGCCGGCGGAGCCGGTGAAGGCCACGTGGTCGCGGTAGTCCAGGTGGTCGAGGAGGTCCCGGGCGGAGCCGGAGACCAGCTGCAGGGAGCCCTCGGGCAGGATGCCGGAGTCGAGCATGAGGCGCACGCAGGCGGCCGTGACGTAGCCGGTCGGCGTGGCCGGCTTCACCACGGTCGGCATGCCCGCGAGGAACGCGGGGGCGAACTTCTCGAGCATGCCCCACACCGGGAAGTTGAACGCGTTGATCTGCACGGCGACGCCGGGCATCCGGGTGTAGACGTGCTCGCCCAGGAAGGAACCGTCCTGCGAGAGCTGCTCCACGGCGCCGTCCACGATGACGTTGGCGTTGGGCAGCTCCCGCCGGCCCTTGGAGGAGAACGTGAAGAGGGTGCCGATGCCGCCGTCCACGTCGAAGAAGTGGTCCTTCAGGGTGGCCCCGGTCGAGTAGGAGACGTCGTAGAGCTCCTGCTTGTGCTCGGTGAGGTGCTGGGCGAGCTCCTTGAGCTTGAGCGCGCGCTGGTGGATGCTGAGCTCCCCGAGGGAGCGCTGGCCCACGGTCCGGCCGTAGTCCACGGCGGAGGCGATGTCGATGCCGTCCGTGGACACGCGCGCCACGACCTCGCCGGTCGAGGCGTCGGCCACCTCCGTCACCTTCTGCGGGTCCTCCGGCGTCCACCACCGGCCGCTCAGGTAGCTGGGGAGGATGGTCCGGGTCTGTGCTGCCACGGTGGGTGGTCCTTTCGCTCGGGTGCGTGCGGGCGGTCCGTCGCCCGCATCCTGACCGATCGTTCGGTATTATGACCACGATAACCTACGTCACACCCCGGGACCACTGCCCCACGGTGGTCCTGTCACGTCGCCGAGCTCCCGAGGAGTGCCATGACCACGACCGAGACCCACGAGCCCTGGCGCATCGTCCTGGGCGAGCTCGACGAGAAGATGGGCGTCACCGTTCTCGAGGAGTCGGCGGAGCGCGTGGTCGCCTCCATGCCCGTCGAGGGCAACCGCCAGTCGCTGGGCCTGCTCCACGGCGGCGCCATGGTGGCCCTCGGCGAGGCCGTGGGCTCCTGGGCCGCGGTGATCCACGCGTCCACGATGGGCAAGGTCGCGGTGGGCGTGGACGTCAACGCCACCCACCACCGGTCCTCCCGCACGGGCACCGTGACCGCCACGGCCACCGCCCTGCAGCTCGGCCGGTCCCTCACGTGCCACGAGGTGGTCCTCGAGCACGAGGACGGCGCCCGGCTGTGCACCGTGCGGATCACGAACTACCTCAAGGACGAACCGCGGCCGGCCGGGAACCCGGTCGAGAGCTAGGCCGGGAACCCGGCCGGGAGCCGCACCGCGGGACCGGTCGGGGAGCGGGTCAGGACGGGCGGTCGAGCCGCCGGCGCAGCGCGGCCAGTTCAACAGGCGCCAGCCCGGCGTCCACGAGCCAGCGCTCGGCGTCGAACTCCGCCAGCAGCTCCTCGAGGGCCGCGCGGCGCTCCGCGAGCAGCGCGGTGAGCTCGTGCTCGGGGTGGTGGCGCTCGACCGGGTGGGGAACGGGCGAGACGCGGTGCCACTCGTTGATCCCGCGCGCGGCGGCCTCGTCCTCCGCGACGAGGCGCTCGGGGGGCGCCCCGATCAGCCCCAGGAGCAGCAGCGCGAGCACCCCGGTGCGGTCGCGGCCGGCCGAGCAGTGCACCACCACGGCGCCCTCGGCGGTCGCCACCGCCCGCACCGCCTCGGCGAGGAATCCGGGGAACAGCCGCAGGTAGTCGCGATAGCCGCGCGGGTGGTTGAGATAGGGCGTGCCCACCAGCGGGAACTGCGGATGGGCGGGGTCCTCGGTGGGGCGGTGCAGCACCGTGATGCCGGCGCGGGCGGCCGGTTCGTCGACGGGGTCCGTGGGCCGGCGGCGCCGCTCGTCCGCGTTGCGCAGGTCCACGACCGTGCGCACACCGTCCGCCGCGGCGCCGCGCCACCCCGCGGGACTCAGCCGCTCGGAGCGGCCCATCCGCCACACGTCGCCCGCCAGACGCCGTGCGTTGAGCGCGCCGTCCCACGTGGCGGGGGCCCCGGGCTGTGCGTGCATGCCCCCACGATAGGGCCCGCGTCCGACGGCGCGCTCGTCCCGCACGTGCACTCCTTCCGCACGCGCGGGCTCACCGGTCCCGCCCGAGATGCCGGCAGAGTCCGTACGGTCTCGGGTGGAACCCGTGAGCTCGGCGGAGGAGGGGCGGGGCGGTTGCTACTGGTCGTAGGCGAAGAAGCCCTTGCCGGTCTTGCGGCCGAGCTCGCCCCGGGACACCATGTCCCGCATCAGCTGCGGGGGAGCGAAGCGCGGTCCGAGCTCCGACTCGAGGTACTCGGCGATGCCCAGGCGCACGTCCAGGCCCACGATGTCCGTCAGGGCCAGCGGGCCGACCGGGAACTTGTAGCCCAGCACCATGGCGTTGTCGATGTCGGCGGCCGAGGCCACGCCCTCCTCCACCATGCGGATGGCCTCGAGGGCGATCGCCACGCCCAGCCGCGAGGACGCGAAGCCGGGGGCGTCGTTGACGACCACCGGGGTCTTGCCGAGGCCCTCTACCCACTGCACCGAGCGCCGCTTGAGCTCCTCGCCGGTGTGCCTGGAGATCACAACCTCCACGAGCTTCGAGGCCGGCACGGGGTTGAAGAAGTGCAGCCCGCAGAACCGCTCGGGGCGGGCCAGCTGCTCGGCCAGTCCGTCCACGGACAGCGAGGACGTATTGGTGGCCAGCCACGCGGTCGTCGTCAGGCGGCGCTCGACCTCCTGCAGGGCCGAGACCTTCAGGTCCCACACCTCGGGGACGGCCTCGACGACGAGCTCGCACGGGGCGAAGTCGGCGTGGTCGAGGGAGACCGTCAGATTCTCGGCCCACTCGTCCAGGTTGCCGTCCACGCTCCCGCGCTCCAGGGACTTGGCCAGGTCCCGCTCGATCCGCTCCCGCGCGGCCTCCACGGCCTGCCCGTCCCGCTCCACCACGGTCACCCTCGCCCCGGCGAGCAGGAAGGCGTGGGCGATGCCCGCGCCCATGCGGCCTCCGCCCAGGACGCCGACGACGGCGGGAACGGCCAGTGCGTGCTTCTCGGTCATGGTCGGGGCGCTCCTACTTCTTGTTCTTCTTGCGGTCCAGGAAGGCCTGCATGCGGTCGAACTTCGCCTGCGACTCGAAGAGCACGGCCTGGGCCAGCTCGTCGATGTGCGGGTGGGCGGACGGCGGGGCCGCGAAGACCCGCTTGGAGATGCGCACGGCCAGGGGGTCCTGGGCGCCGATCCGGTCGGCGAGGGCGTGCGCGGCGCCGACGAGCTCCGCGGGCTCGTGCAGCTCGGTGACGAGGTGCAGGGCCAGGGCTTCGTCCGCGTCGAGGATCCGGCCGGCGAGCAGGATGTCCAGGGCGATCGCCTCGCCGACCAGCTCCTTGAGCCGCCACAGCCCGCCGGCCGCGGCGATGATCCCCAGGTTCGTCTCGGGCTGGCCGATCCTGAGGTGCGGGGTGGCGATGCGGAAGTCCGCGGCGTAGGCCAGCTCCGCGCCGCCGCCCAGAGCGTAGCCGTCGACCGCGGCGATCACGGGCATGGGCAGCCGGTGGATCCGGTCGAAGATCCGGGAGTTGATCCCGGCCAGGGCGTCGTCGCGGCGGCGCTCGCGCAGCTGTGCGATGTCGGCGCCGGACGCGAAGACCCCCTTGCCGTTCTCCTCGGTGCCCGAGAGGATCAGGACCTTCGGGTGCCGCTCGAGGTGGCCGCACACGGTGTGCAGCTCCTCGACCATGGCCGCGTCGATGGCGTTGCGCACGGCGGGGCGGTCCAGGACCACATGCAGGCGGTCCTCGCGCTCCTCGAGCCGCAGGGCGGTGCACTCCCCGCGGAGGACGTCGCCGGGGATGTCGTCGGGGCCGACCATCAGAGCTTCTCCACGAGCATCGCGGTGCCCTGGCCCACGCCCACGCACATGGTGGCGAGGCCGCGGTCCGCTCCCTCGCGCTCCATCCGGCCCAGCAGTGTCACGACCAGCCGGGAGCCGGAGGAGCCGAGCGGGTGGCCGAGGGCGATGGCCCCGCCGTCGTTGTTGACGGTGCCCCGGTCGAGGCCGAGGCGGCGGATGCAGGCGAGGGACTGGCTGGCGAAGGCCTCGTTGAGCTCGACCGCCCCGAGGTCGCCGATGCCCCACCCGGTGCGCTCGAGCACCTTCTGCGTGGCGGGGACAGGACCGAGGCCCATGATCTGCGGCGGCACACCGGCGGAGGCGCCGTCGACGATCCGGGCCCGGGGGGTCAGCCCGTACTTCTCGGCGGCTCGTTCGGAGACGACCAGGATCGCCGAGGCGCCGTCGTTGAGCGTCGAGGAGTTGCCGGCGGTGACGACCGTCCCGTGGTCGACCACCGGGCGCAGCCTGGCGAGCACGTCGGTGGTGGTGCCGGGACGGGGGCCCTCGTCGGTGTCGACGACGGTCTCGGCGCCCTTGCGGCCCTTGACGGTCACCGGGACGATCTCGGGGGCGAAGCGTCCGGCGTCGATCGCGGCGATCGCCCGCTCGTGCGAGGCCACGGCGAACGCGTCGGCGTCCTCGCGCGAGATCCTGTCGACGATCGCGACCTCCTCGGCCGTCTCCGGCATCGAGTAGGTCATCTTGTCGTGCTTCCTGAACTCGGGGTTGGTGAACCGCCAGCCGATGGAGGTGTCGAAGACGTCCCCGGGCTTCGCGAAGCCCTGGGCCGGCTTCTCCAGCACCCAGGGGGCGCGGGACATGGACTCCGCGCCGCCGGCGACGACGATGTCCGCGGCTCCGGCCTTGATCATGTGCGAGGCCATGATGACGGCGGACAGCCCGGAGGCGCAGAGCCGGTTGACGGTGATGCCGGGGACGGTGTCGGGGAAGCCGGCGAGCAGCCAGGCCATGCGGGCGACGTTGCGGTTCTCCTCGCCGGCGCCGTTGGCGTTGCCGAGGATCACCTCGTCGACGTCGTGCGGGTCGATCCCGGCGTCGGTCACCGCGCGGCCGACCACGAGCGCGGCGAGGTCGTCGGGGCGCACGCCGGAGAGCGCGCCGCCGTACCGGCCCACGGGGGTGCGGACCCCGCCGACGAGGAGGGCCTGAGGAGTGGAAGGCATGGACGGAACTCCTGTCGCGACGGAAGGGGGCCGGCATCCGGGCACCGTTGCCCGACATTACTGACCGAGCGTTCATCAAACCATCGCACGCGTGCACCCGTGGGGTCAACAGAGCGCTCCGTCGCAGTGCGCTGTGGCCTGCTTCACAAATCGGGCCCCGGAGGCTACCGTGGAACTAATACAACATTTGACTATTCCGGGCGGGCCCCGCTCCGGTTCCCGACCCCGCTCCGGTTCCCGACCCTGGGCCGGAGCGGCCCCACGAAGGAGACGGCACATGAGCACCACCAAGTCGTTCGCGTCCTCGGCGGACCTCGGCGAGAAGAAGAAGACCCTCGAGATCCTGGCCGAGGGCGTCTACGCGCTCACGGCAGAGGGGGACCCCAACATCGGGGCGATCGAGGGGGAGGACTTCCTGGTCTGCTTCGAGGCCCTCGCCACCCCGGTGGTGGCCGCCGAGTGGCTCGCGGAGCTGCGCCGGCACACCGACAAGCCGATCCGCTACCTGGTGCTCTCCCACTACCACGCGGTGCGCGTGCTCGGTGCCTCGGCCTTCGGCGCGGAGACGATCGTGGCCCACGAGAACACCTACGACCTGATCGTGGAGCGCGGCAAGGAGGACTGGGCGTCCGAGTTCGGCCGCATGCCGCGCCTGGCCAAGGGCGCCGACACCGTCCCGGGCCTGACCTGGCCCACGGTGACCTTCCGGGACAAGCTGACCATCGACCTCGGCGGGGACCGCGGGGACCTCGTGCTCCAGCACTTCGGCCGCGGGCACACCGAGGGCGACATCGTGGCGTGGTTGCCGCAGCAGAGGATTCTCTTCGCCGGGGACCTCGTCGAGGCCGAGGCCGCCCTCTACACGGGCGACGCCTTCCACCGCGACTGGGCCGGCCACACCCTCGACGCCGTCAAGGCCCTCGGTGCGGAGCAGCTCGTGGGCGGGCGCGGGGCGGTCTCCCGGGGCCGGGAGGCGGTCGACGCCGCCGTCGAGCAGACCCGGCGGTTCCTGGAGGTCATGATCGAGCAGGTGAGCACCGTGCAGGCGGAGGGCGGGACGCTCAAGGACGCCTTCGAGGCCGTGCACACCGCCCTCTACGACGACTTCGGCCACTGGCCGATCTTCGAGCACTGCTTACCCTTCGACGTCTCCCGGTTGTGGGACGAGCTCTCGGGGATCGAGCGGCCCGTCATCTGGACGGCCGAGCGCGACCGCGAGGTCTGGGACCTGCTGCAGAACGGCTGACCCGGAGGACACGAGAACGAGGAGGGCGACAGTGAGACGATTCGACTCCGGCAAGGTGCTGGTGCTCGGCAACGGGCCCGTGGGCCAGACCGCCGCACTGCTGCTGGCGCGGTGGGGCATCCCCGTCACGATCCTGGACGCCCGCGCCGAGCGGGACCCCATCGGGTCCAAGGCCATCTGCCAGCAGCGCGACGTCCTGGAGGTCTGGGAGGCCGTGGGCGTGGGCAAGCAGGTCGCCGCCGAGGGCGTCACGTGGGACACCGCGCGCACCTTCTACCAGGACCAGGAGCTGTTCGCCCAGCCCTTCCGGGACAGGGGCCAGTCCCCGTTTCCGCCGTTCGTGAACATCTCGCAGACCCGCACCGAGGAGCTGCTCGCGGCCAGGATCGCCGCGGAGCCGCTGATCGAGGAGGTCTGGGGCCACGAGATCGTCTCGATCACCCAGGACGAGCGGTCCGTGACCGTGCGCTGCTCCTGCGTGGACGGCGAGCAGGCCGAGATCGTGGCCGACTACGCCGTCGCCGCGCTCGGCTCCAGGGCGCGGGCGCTGCGCGACCAGCTCGGGGTGAGCTTCGAGGGCCGCTCCTTCGAGGACAAGTTCCTGATCTGTGACATCCGGGCCGACATCCCCGGGTGGGCCACCGAGCGCCGGTTCTACTTCGACCCGCAGTGGAACCCCGGCCGGCAGGTGCTCATCCACCCGTGCCCGGACTCGACCTTCCGGATCGACTGGCAGGTGCCCGGCGACTACGACCTCGCCGCCGAGGAGGCCACCGGGGCCCTCGACGCCAGGATCCGGCAGATCATCGGGGACACCGACTACGAGATCGTCTGGAAGTCCGTGTACCGCTTCCATGCCCGGCTGGCCTCCCGGATGCGGGTGGGTCGGGTGCTCCTGGCCGGGGACTGCGCCCACATCGTCTCCCCGTTCGGCGCCCGCGGGCTCAACTCGGGCGTGGCCGACGCCGAGAACGCCGCGTGGAAGCTGACCTCGGTGCTGCGCGGCAACGCCGATCCGGCGCTGCTGGAGTCCTACGACCTCGAGCGCCGCGCCGCCGCGCTCGAGAACCTGGAGGTCACCGAGGCCACCATGGACTTCCTCGTGCCCCGCAACGAGGAGCAGCTGGCCGAGCGGCTGGCCAAGCTGGAGCGAGCCGTCGGCGACCCGTTCGCGTCCACCTACGTGGACTCCGGCCGGCTGGCCGAGCCCTTCTGGTACGTCGACTCCCCGCTCACCACCCCGCACCCGTCCCGGACCTTCGCCGGGCGCCCGCCCAAGGGAGAGGTCCCCGACCCCGTCCCCGGCGTGCTGCTGCCGGACGTCCCGGTCGCCGTCCCGGGCGTCCGCGCCGACCGCGTCCGCGAACTCGCCCGCTACGGGATCCTGCTGCTCACCGGCCCGGAGGTCGACCAGGAGCTCGTGCGCGGGACCGCGCTCGCCGCCATCAAGTCCCCGCTGCGCCTCCACGCCATCGCGGACATCGACACCACCGGCAAGCTCACCGAGGCGCTGAGGCCGGAGCCCACCGACGTGTGGGTCGTCCGTCCCGACTCGCACATCGCCGCGGTCGTGGACGGCACGGACCCCCGGGCGCTGGAGCAGGCCCTGCAGAACACCATCGCCGCGCCCGGCTCGGAAGCGGCCCGGGTCCTCGCCGAGCGCGAGGTCTCGCCGGGACCCCCGCGGCCGAGGGGCTCCGCGCCGGACACAGCGCCTCACGAGGTCGTTGCCGCCGGATGACGGCGGACCCGTGAGATCCTGGCGTCCTCATCGCAGACTCGAGCCGGCGCGTCCCGCCGGGGTCACCGGAGGTGCAGGATGTCGTTCCAGGAGTCCATGGAGCTGGTCGGAGAGGCCGTCGACGTCGCAGGCGTCGTCGCCATCGTCATCGGGACGGTGGTCGCGACCCTCCTGGCCGGGCGGGACCTGCTGGGGCGCCGGGGCGGGGAGCGCGACACCTACGAGAGCTACCGGCAGCGTCTCGGCCGCTCGATCCTGCTGGGACTGGAGCTGCTCGTGGCCGCGGACATCATCAAGACCGTCGCCATCACTCCCACCTTCGAGTCGGTGGGGGTGCTGGCGCTCATCGTGCTCGTGCGCACCTTCCTCAGCTGGTCCCTCGAGCTCGAGATCAGCGGGCGGTGGCCGTGGCAGAAGGAGCACGAGAAGTCCGCGCCCCTCCCCGAGCGGACCGTGTAGGTCCGCCGGGCCCCGGCCGGGCGTTCAGGCCTCGGGCGGGTACTCCTCCGGGCGCAGGTCGCGGCTGCACGGGACACGGCGACCGGGCACCAGCTGGTTGGCGGCCCTCGCCAGGCCGTCCCGGTGCCGGGGCGGCAGGTACAGGGCGTGGTGCAGGTAGGCGTCGAGCTCCAGCTCTCCGACGTCTCCGCCCAGCTGGACGTACCGCAGCCACAGATCGCGCGCACCCAGCCCGGTGCTCGTCAGCGCGGTGCGGATCAACCTGGCCTGCGTCCTGGCGATCGTCCGGTCGTCCATCTGACCCCTTCTGCCCGCTGCCACCAGGATAGTCGGCGGACCGGGACGGAGGCAGTCGCACGTCGGCCCGGACCGAGCTCGCACGGGCTCCCGGGGTGCGAGAAGGGCCACGACCCGCGGTCCGGCTCCGGGCGCGCCTCCGCGCGCAGCCCGGCGCCGACGGCGCCCAGCCACGCCTCCACCGACGAGCGGGCCTCCTCGGTGCCCGGGGTAGCGGGCGCGCAGGTGCAGGCCGTCGTCGCTCACCACGAACCACACCTGCACCCCGGTCGTCGGCGCCGACGCGGAGCTGTGCTGCGCCCGCAGCCCCGGCGCCAGCGTCGCGGGCAGCGGCCGGTAGTCGAGGTAGGACAGCATGAACATGCCCGGCGGGACGGGCATGCCGCCGTGGGGCCGCAGGATCGGCTCCAGGGCGTGCGAGCCCAGCTCCAGCGTCTCGCGCACGGCGGCGCGGCAGGCCTGCGGACCGGGGTCCGAGCACTCCAGGACCGAGTCGGTGATGAACCTGCCCGCGGCGTCGCGCCAGCGCGGCTCGGTGCGGCTGTGCACGGGAAGGACCGCGCGCAGGGGCCGGCCGGCGAGCTCCCGGGTGTGCTCGGCGAAGGACGCCGCGGGCGCACGGCCCGCACCGGCCGGGCGGCCCGCGGTCCGGCCGCCGAGGACGCGCCCGGCCCACCGGTGGTCACCGTCTACGCGTACCGTGGCGGCATGCCGACGCTCGAGCTCCCCCGCTGCCGACTGGCCTACGACGTGACCGGCTCCGGCCCGCCGGTCGCCCAGCTGCACGGGCTGCCCTCCGACCAGTCCGCCAACACCGCCGGCGGCCTGGACCTGGCGTCCGGGCTGACTGGGTGCCGGGGGGTGCGCTACGACGCCCGCGGCCACGGCCGCTCCGCGGCGGAGCCCGTGGCCGGGGACTGGGCCTGGCCCCGGCTGGCCCAGGACCTGCTGCACCTGCTGGCCGAGTGGCCGCGCCGGTGCGCGGATCTCGTGGGGGCGGTGGAGGCGGGCTGGACGGCCGGTCCCGCCGCCTGATCCAGGCGGGGCCGGCCCGGGGCGGGACCGGTGGGGTCAGAGCCGGCGGCCGGCGGCGAGGGAGGCGCTCATGAACTCGGCGACGACCTGCTGGGAGATGGCCACGTCCAGGACGAACACGCCCTCGTCGTGGCCGGCCAGCCAGTCCCGCAGACTCTGGAGGTCGTCCAGGGTGTGCGCCTTGGTCCCGGACGCGCCCATCGCCCGGCCCAGGGCGGCGAAGTCGACCTCGTCGATGAGCATCGCGGTGGGGTCCAGGCCCTTGGCGGCGTACTGGTGCAGCTCGGCGCCGTAGGCGGAGTCGTTGAGCACCACGATCACGCCGCGGCGGGTGGCGCGGATGAAGGTCTCGAGGTCGGCCAGGCCCATCAGCCCGCCCCCGTCGCCGGAGAAGAACACGGTGGTGCGGTCGGGGCGGGCCACCGAGACCCCGGCCGCGGAGCCGAAGCCCAGCCCGATGGACTGGAAGGCGGTGCCGACCAGGACCATGGCCTGCGGGTCGGGCACGGACAGGTACATCGGGGCCCAGCCGATGAAGTGGCCCCCGTCCATCACCACGGACCGGTCGGTGGGCAGGATCGAGTCGAGGGCCGCGACGACGGCCCGGGGGTTGAGCCGGCCGTCGGAGCCGAACTCGGCCGGGTCCTCGACCGGGGCGGAGCCGCGGAAGGCGGCGGTGGCGACCTCGGGGGCGGCCGCCCGCCAGGTGGCCTCCGGGGCGGCGGCGGAGATCCGGCCGGTGAGTCCCTGGAGGAACGGTCCCAGGTCCGCGCGCACGTAGTCGGTGACCGGGGGCTCGAGGTCCTCGGGTTCGTTGTCGATGCGGACCACCCGGGTGCCGGGGGCGAAGAGGGTGCCGTAGCGCAGCTGGAAGGCGTTCAGTGAGGCCCCGGCGACCAGGACGACGTCGGCCTGCCGGGCCAGCTCCAGGCGGTGGGCGCGGGTGAAGCCCCCGGCGATGCCCAGGTCCCACGGGGAGTCGAAGACCCCGGTGGCCATGGCGGACGTCATGAACAGCGCCCCGAGCCGGTCCCCGATCTCGGTGAGGGGGGTCGTGGCCCCGGTCAGGAGCACTCCGCGCCCGGCCAGGATCAGGGGTCTGGTCGCGCTGCGCAGGATCGCGGCGACGCGGTCGAGGTCCTCGGTGGAGGCGGTGAAGACGGGCTTGACCGGCAGCGGGTCCAGGACGGTCTGCCCGGTGAGGGGGGCGGTGGCGTGGTCGTAGGGGATCGCCAGCACCACCGGCTGGACGGTCTGGGCGGCGAGGTCTAAGGCGCGGTGGGTGATCGCGGCCGCGTTGTCCGGCGCCGCGACCAGGGTGGTGACCCCGGCGGCGGCCGCGGCGGCGGTCTGGTCGATGTCGAACGCCCGCCGCCCGGTGGTCGGGGCGTCGCCGACGACCAGGACCAGCGGGATGCGGGCCAGTCGCGCCTCGGCCAGGGCGGTGTAGGTGTTGGCGAACCCGGCCCCGTACGTCGTCGTCGCGGCCCCGGTCCGCCCGGTGGCCCGGTGGTAGGCGTCGGCCATGGCCACGGTGGCGGCCTCGTGCCGGGCGGAGGTGAAGCCGAAGCCGCGGGAGGTCAGCGAGCTGATCAGGTGCGCGTTGCCGTTGCCCATCAGGCCGAACAAGTGGTCGGTGCGCTCGGCCAGCACATCGGCCACCGCCGTCGAGACCGTCGGCAGCAGGGGGTCGGTGGTCATGGAGGAGTCCTTTCGGCGGGACTCCGGTGGGAGCCCCGGGGTGGGAGCGGGGTGTGCTCGTGGTGTGCTCGGGGCGGCCCGCACGAGCGGAGCCGCCCGCCCGCACCCGTGGGTGCCGGCGGGCGGCTCGGTCGTCGGCCGGGTGCGGCGCTCAGTCGCGGTGCTTCTCCGCGACCTCGGCGGCCTCGAGGATCTCGGCGGCCTCGGGGTGGGCGGCGACGTAGTCCTCGTGCACCTCCTCGACGTGCAGGTCGATCTCCTGGATGTCCTTCGGCACCAGGGAGACGGCGATGAAGGAGACGATCGCGATGCCGGCGATGTAGACGCCGATCGTCCAGGACATCCCCGTCTCGTTGAGCAGCAGCTGGGCGATCATCGGGGCGAACGCGCCGCCGATGATCGAGCCGAACGCGTAGCCGATCGAGACGCCCGAGTAGCGCACGCGGGCCGGGAACATCTCGGCGTAGAGCGCCGACTGCGGGCCGTAGGACGGGCCGAGGCCCACGGTGAGGATCACGATGGCCAGGGCGAACAGCGGCAGGGACGCGGTGTCCAGCAGGAACCACATCGGCACGGCCCACAGGATGATGATGGCGTAGCCGATCTGGAAGGTGCGCACCCGCCCGATCCTGTCCGAGATCCAGCCGCCGAACATCGTGAACACGAGCCAGCCCACGCCGCCGATCAGGGAGGCGATGAGGGTCTGCGAGCGCGGCATGCCCAGCACGTTGGAGCCGTAGGAGGCGAAGAACGCGATCACGAGGTAGCCGGCGGCGTTGTTGGCGGCGAAGATCAGGGCCGCGAGGGTCACCTCCTTGGAGTTGTGCTTGAACAGCTGGCCCAGCGGAGCGGAGGACTCCTTCTTGCGCAGCTGCATCTCCTTGAAGACCGGGGACTCGTCGACAGTCTTGCGAATCAGGTAGCCGACCACGATCAGCACCACGGAGGAGATGAACGGGATGCGCCAGCCCCACGCCTGGAAGTCCTCGGGCGACATCATCGAGGTCAGGGCGAACATGAAGCTCGTGGCTAGCAGCATGCCCAGCGGCACGCCGATCTGCGGGTAGGCGCCGAAGAGGCCGCGCTTGTTCCGGGGGGCGTGCTCGACGGACATCAGGGCCGCGCCGCCCCACTCGCCGCCGGCCGAGAAGCCCTGCATGATGCGCAGGATCACCAGGAAGACCGGGGCCCAGATGCCGATCGTGGCGTAGGTGGGCAGCAGGCCGATCAGCATCGTCGCGGCACCCATGCCCACGAGCGTGAGGACCAGGACGATCTTGCGGCCGTACTTGTCGCCGAGGTGTCCGGCGACCACCGCGCCGAGCGGCCGGAACAGGAAGCTGATGCCCAGGGAGGCCCACGCGACCACCTGGGCGAGGCCGGCGTTCTCCTCGGACAGCGGCGCGAAGTACAGGGGCGCCAGGACGAAGGCCGCGGCCTGGGCGTAGATGAAGAAGTCGTACCACTCGATGGTGGTGCCCACGAGGGTGCCGGCGAGGACCTTGCGCTCCTCGCGCGACATCTCGTGCCGCCCGGCCGGGGCGGATGAAGTGTGCGCCATGGGATCTCCAGGGGAATCGGGGACGGCGACGTCCTCGGCGGGACCGAACGCATCATGACCGAACGTTCGGTAATTGAAGGTGATACTACGGGTGGAAGTGACGCCTGTCACCTTCGGTGCCGAACCAGCAGGCCGTGCACCAGCGATGTGGCACGGACCACCTCGTAGAGAGAGCCGGTGGCCGGCCGCGCACGGATCACCCTCGCCGGCAGCGCCCGCGCCGCCCCCGCCCGCCCGGACGCGGCCGGGCCCGGCCCTCCGGGGAGGACCGGGCCCGACGGCACGGCGGTGACGTCAGGAGCGGCGGCTCAGCGGTAGAGCCGCTCCGAGGCCAGGCGTGCGCCCGCCACGAGGGACTCGAGCTTGGCCCACGCGATCTGCGGGTGCAGGCGCCCGCCCAGTCCGCAGTCGGTCGAGGCGACGACGTTCTCGCGGCCCACCACGGAGGCGAACTGCTCGATCCGGTCCGCGACGAGCTCGGGGTGCTCCACGACGTTCGTCGAGTGCGAGACCACCCCCGGGATGATGACGCGGCCCTCGGGCAGCGGGTGGTCCCGCCAGACCTTCCACTCGTGGGCGTGCCGGGCCGAGGCGCCCTCGAACGTGTAGCCGCCGGCGTTGATGGTCAGCATCAGGTCCACGAGGTGCTTCAGCTCGAGGTCCGTGGTGTGCGGGCCGTGCCAGGAGCCCCAGCACAGGTGGAAGCGGACCTGCTCCTCGGGGATCCCGCGCAGCGCGTGGTTGAGGGCCTCGACGCGCAGGCGCGTGAACGCCAGGTAGTCCTCGACCGTGGGCTCGGGGTTGATCTGGTCCCAGGACTCCGCGATGGAGGGGTCGTCGATCTGCACGGTCAGCCCGGCGCCGGTGATCGTCAGGTACTCCTCGCGCATCGCGTCGGCGCAGGCGTAGACGAGCTCTTCGTCGGTCTCGTAGTACTCGTTGGTCACGCGCGCCGCGGAGCCCGGGGAGAGGGCGGCGACGAATCCGGTCTCCGCCCCGGTGGCCGCCATGGCGGCCCGGAGGTGGCGGACGTCCGAGGCCACCGCCTCCTGGCCGGTGTAGGTCAGCGGCCCGGTGATCTTGGGCTGCTTGGTCGAGGAGCGCCCGGTGAGGATGCCCGACGCCGGGTCCTCGTACGCCTCCCGGAAGCGCTCGCGGTCCCGGCGGTCCGGGAAGCTCGTGAGCACGATGCTGCCGGGCGAGGAGCGCTTCTTCTCCGTGGACGCCCACCGGTCCTCGTCGGACGGGGTGAGACCGCCGAGGCGGGAGAAGGAGTAGTTCCACCACGCGCCGTAGTCGACCGCGCTGGACATGGAGTGCCCGTACTCGCCGTCGTTGACGACGTCCACGCCGGTCTCGCGCTGCCGCCGGACCACGTACTCGACGCCCACGGCGAGCTCGTCGGTGAGCTGTTCGAAGGTGATGGCGCCCTCGGCGTGCCGCTGGTTGGCCTCGAGCAGGCGCGGGGTGCGCGGCAGGGAGCCCACGTGGGTGGTCCGCACGTGGTCGGTGTTCTGCATGGTCATGCGTTTCCTCCTGGGGAACGGCGGGAACGGCGGGAACGGCGGGAACGGCGGGAGCGGCGGGAACGTCGCGGGCCGGTCAGGACCAGAGCCGGCGGGAGGCGAGCTCGGCCCCGCGGACCAGGGTCTCGAGCTTGGCCTCGGCGATCTGCGGGTGGATGCGCCCGCCCAGGCCGCAGTCGGTCGAGGCGATGACGTTCTCGCGGCCCACCTGGCGGGCGAAGCGCTCGATCCGGTCGGCCACGAGCTCGGGGTGCTCCACGACGTTGGTGGCGTGGGAGACGATCCCCGGGATGATGACCTTGCCCTCGGGCAGCACGTGGTCCTGCCAGACCTTCCACTCGTGCTCGTGCCGGGCGTTGGCGGCCTCGAAGCTGTAGCCGCCGGCCCGGATGGAGAGCATGAGCTCCACCAGGTGCTCGAACCCGAGGTCCGTGGTGTGCGGGCCGTGCCAGGAGCCCCAGCACAGGTGGAAGCGGACCTGCTCCTCCGGGATGCCCTCGAGGGCGTAGTTGAGGGCCTCCACGCGCTTGCGCGTGAACGCCTGGTAGTCCGCCACGCCGGGCTCCGGGTTGACCTGGTCCCAGTTCTCCGCGATGGAGGGGTCGTCGATCTGCACGATCAGCCCGGCGTCGGTGATCGCCCGGTACTCCTCGCGCATGACCTCGGCGCACGCGGTGAGGACCTCGTCCTCGTCCGCGTAGTGGGTGTTCTCCAGGCGGGCGCACGAGCCCGGGGACAGCGCGGCGAGATAGCCCTCGCTCGCGCCCGTCGCCGCCAGGCCCGCCTTGAGGTTGCGGATGTCGGCCTCCAGCGCCGCATGACCCGTGTACTCCAGCTTCCCGGTGATCCTCGGGAACGGCGCCTGCTTGCCCACGGTGATGCCCGAGGTGGGGTCCGTGTACGCCTCGTTGAAGATCTGGCGGTCCCGGCGGTCCCCGAAGCTCGTCAGGACCACCCGGCCGGGGGCAGAGCGCTGGGGCTCCTGCTCCCACAGGTCCACCTCGCCGGGGGTGAGGCCCGAAATCCGGGCGAAGATGTAGTGCCACCACGCGCCGTAGTCCACCTCCGCGGCCATGACGTGGCCGTATTCGCCGTCGTTGACCACGTCGATCCCGAGCTCGTCCTGCCGGCGGACCACGTCGACCACCGAGTCCTGCAGGAGCCGGTCGTACTCGGCCTCCGGGACGCTGCCCTTCGCCCGGTTCGCCTCGAGCAGCGCCGGGGTCCGGGGGAGGGACCCGGCGTGGGTCGTGAGGATGCGGTCGGCACTGTGCAGCACGGGTCGCACGTCCTTTCCATCGGTCGTGGCGGTAGCACCGGAGGTGGGACGGGGAACCGTCGCCCGGGTTGCTGCGGCGTCGTCGAGCCAGATCTCTCGGCCGCTCTGGATGGTGACCTCTTCATCCAAGCGCACCGGCGGGCGTCGCGCCATTCGGCGCCCGCGTGACGGGTGTGACGGAATGTGACACGCGCGATCCTGCTCGCCGTCGTGGTCCGGATCACATACCGTGACGGTGACCGGTGCCCCGGACCCGGTGGGCACCGCGGACGGAAGAAAGGACCCCCATGTTCCAGGACAACGGCCTCGAGGGGCGCACCGCGCTCGTGACCGGCGGAGCGAGCGGCATCGGCCTCGCGGCCGCCCGAGCTCTCGCCGGCTCCGGCGCCCACGTGGTGGTGGCCGACGTCGACGAGGCCGGCGCCCAGCGCGTCGCCGGCGAGCTCGGGGGACGGGCCTGGGCCGTGGATCTGCTCGACACCGGGGCGCTCGCCGAGCTGAGCCTCGACGTCGACGTGCTGGTCAACAACGCCGGCATCCAGAAGGTGTCCCCCCTGCAGGAGTTCGATCCCGCGGACTTCCACCGCATCCTCGTGCTCATGCTCGAGAGCCCGTTCCTGCTGGTGCGCGCGGCCCTGCCCCACATGTACGAGAAGGGCTGGGGGCGCGTCATCAACGTCTCCTCCGTGCACGGGCTGCGGGCGTCCCCCTACAAGAGCGCCTACGTCTCGGCCAAGCACGGCCTCGAAGGGCTGTCCAAGACCATCGCGGTGGAGGGCGCGGCCCACGGGGTGACCAGCAACTGCATCAACCCCGGCTACGTGCGCACCCCGCTCGTCGAGAAGCAGGTCGCCGATCAGGCCAAGGTGCACGGGATCCCCGAGTCCGAGGTGGTGGAGCGGATCATGCTCGGTGAGACGCCGATCAAGAAGCTCGTGGACCCGGAGGACGTCGGCAGCCTCGTGGCGTGGCTGGCCGGACCGCACGCGTCCATGGTCACCGGGGCGTCCTACACGATGGACGGCGGCTGGACGGCGCGCTGAGCACCGCGCGGCGATGGTGCGCTGGGGCGCCCCGTCCGGACCGACCGGGGCCGGCCCGGGCCGCTCAGCGGTGGCCCAGCTCCCGGGAGAGCCGGTGGGCCTCCGTGAGCAGGGCCCGTCCCAGGGGCTGCCGGCGCTCGCCGGTGAACCGGGGCTCGATGCCCGTGAGGCTCAGCGCGTAGACCGGTGCGCCCGTCGCGTCGAAGACCGCGGCGGCCATGCCCCAACTGCCCTCCACGATCAGCCCCGGGTTGACCGCGAAGCCCTCCCGCCGCACGCCGGCGAGCAGGTCCCGGATCCGCTCGGGCGTGTGCAGCGGACCCCACCCGGCGCGGGCGCCGGGCGTGGCCGCGAGGACCCGCTCCACCTCCGCGTCCGGGAGGTGCGCCAGGATCGCCAGCCCCGCCGAGGCCACGCCGAGCGGCAGCCGCAGCCCCTCGTAGAGGACGTGGGAGCGGATGGGGAAGGCGCCCTCCACGCGGGCCAGGCAGACGGTCTCCAGCCCTCGGCGGACCGACAGGAACGCGCTCTCGCCGGTGGCCTCCGCGAGCCGGCGCAGCGAGGGCCCGGCCAGTTCCCGGATCGGATAGCGCTGGGCCGCCACCGCGCCCAGCACGTACAGCTCCGGGCCCAGCTGCCAGGCCCCGGTCCCGGCGGCGCGGTCGACGAAGCCCTCCTCGGCCAGCCCCGTGAGCAGCCGGTGCACGGTGGGGCGGGTCAGCCCGGTCTCGGCCGCGAGCTCCGCGACCGTGCTGCCCTGCTCCCGCCCGGCGACGGCCCGCAGCAGCCGGCCGACCCGGTGGACCACCTGTGTTCCCGCACCTGTCGTCGACTGCCGTCCCATGACTCCACTATATGGACAGCCGGGACTCGAATGGCCGGATGATGAGGAGAAGCACCGTCATTCCGCCGGATCTGTTGACCGTTATGTGGAGGCTCCCTAGATTGAGTGCTGAGTCACAGTCGCACGAGAGGGAGGGACAAGGGTGTCCAAGGTCAGAGACAGCGCCGCCGAGCTGCTGGCGGAGAGCCTGCGGGACGGCATGACGCTCGCCGTGGGCGGGTTCGGGCTGAGCGGGATCCCCCGGGATCTCATCGACGCGGTGCGGGACTCCAGGGTCACGGACCTCACGGTGGTCTCCAACAACATGGGCGTGGACGGCAAGGGCCTCGGGGTCCTGCTCGAGAACCGCCAGGTGCAGAAGGTCCTCGCCTCCTACGTGGGCGAGAACAAGCTGTTCGCCCAGCAGTACCTGGACGGCGAGCTCGAGGTCGAGTTCAACCCGCAGGGCACCCTCGCCGAGCGGCTCCGGGCCGGCGGCGCCGGCATCCCCGCCTTCTACACGAAGACCGGGGTCGGCACGCTCGTGGCCGAGGGCAAGCCGCACGCCGAGTTCGACGGCGAGACCTACGTGCAGGAGCGCGGCATCGTCGCCGACATCGCCCTGGTCCACGCCCACACCGGGGACGCCGACGGCAACCTCGTCTACCGCTACACCGCGCGCAACTTCAACCCGATCGTCGCGACCGCCGGGAAGGTCACCTTCGCCGAGGTCGAGCACGTCGTGGCGGTCGGCGAGATCCACCCCGACCACATCGTCACCCCGGGCGTCTACGTCCAACACGTCGCGCAGTACAGCGGCGCACCCAAGGACATCGAGCAGCGCACCGTCCGCCCCCGCCCGGCCGGGCGGGCCACCGAGCAGAACGGAGACCAGGCATGAGCTGGACCCGGGACGAGATGGCGGCGATCGCCGCCGTGGAGCTCTCCGACGGCGACTACGTCAACCTCGGCATCGGCATCCCCACCCTCGTGGCCAACAACCTGCCCGAGGGCGTCAACGTGGTGCTGCAGTCGGAGAACGGGGTGCTCGGCATGGGCCCGTTCCCCTACGAGGGCGACGAGGACCCGGACCTCATCAACGCCGGCAAGCAGACCATCACGCTGCTGCCCGGGGCCTCCGTCTTCGACTCCGCCACCTCCTTCGGGATGATCCGCGGCGGCCACGTCAAGATCGCGATCCTCGGCGCCATGCAGGTCTCCGGCACCGGCGACCTCGCCAACTGGATGATCCCCGGCAAGATGGTCAAGGGAATGGGCGGTGCCATGGACCTCGTGGCCGGCACCCCGCGCGTCGTGGTGCTGACCGAGCACGTGACCAAGGACGGCTCCGCCAAGATCAAGACCGAGTGCGACCTCCCGCTCACCGGCGTGCGCGTGGTCGACCGCATCGTCACGGACCTGTGCGTGTTCGACGTCGAGGACGGCGGGCTCGTGCTGCGCAGCCTCGCCCCCGGCGTCACCCAGGACGAGATCCGCGAGAAGACCGAGGCGTCCTTCCGCACCGACCTGCAGGACGTCACCCCCGACACCGTCCCCACCGAGAACGCCGCCCCCGGCGGCGCTGAGGAGAACCGATGAGCACCGCCACCGACGTCGTCGTCCTGTCCGGCGCCCGCACGCCCCAGGGCAAGATCCTGGGCCACCTGGCGTCCTTCACCGCGGCCGAGCTGGGTGCCCACGCCATCCGCGCCGCGCTCGAGCGCGGCGGGATCGCCCCCGAGCAGGTGGACTACGTGGTCATGGGCCACGTCCTGCAGGCCGGCGCCGGGCAGAACCCGGCCCGCCAGGCGGCCGTCGCCGCGGGCATCCCGCTGCACGTGCCCGCCGAGACCGTCAACAAGGTCTGCCTCTCCGGGCTCGTGGCCGTCACCCATGCCGCCCGGATGATCCGCGCGGGCGAGGCCGAGATCGTCGTGGCCGGCGGCCAGGAGTCCATGACCAACACCCCGCACCTCGCGATGGGCGTGCGGCAGGGCAAGAGCTACGGCGACCTCAAGCTCGAGGACGCCGTGGCCAAGGACGGGCTCGTCGACGTCGCCGCGTGCGTGTCCATGGGCTCCCTCACGGAGTCCGGAAACAGCGAGCGCTCGATCTCCCGCGAGGAGCAGGACCAGGTCGCCGCCCAGAGCCACCAGCGCGCGGCCCGCGCCACGGAGGACGGCGTCTTCCGCGACGAGATCGCCCCCGTGACCGTCCCGCAGCGCAAGGGCGACCCGCTGGTCGTCGACACCGACCAGGGCGTCCGGCCGGAGTCCACGGCGGAGTCGATGGCGAAGCTGCGCCCGGCCTTCGCGAAGGACGGCACCATCACGGCCGGCAACTCCTCGCCGCTGTCGGACGGCGCGGCCGCCGTGGTCCTCACCAGCCGGGAGTACGCCGAGCGCCACGGACTCGAGTACCTGGCCGTGGTCGGGGCCCCCGGCCAGGTGGCCGGGCCCGACACCTCGCTGCACTCCCAGCCGTCCCGGGCGATCGAGGACGCCGTGTCTAAGGCCGGCTGGTCAGTGCAGGACCTGGACTTCATCGAAATCAACGAGGCGTTCGCGTCCGTGCTGATCCAGTCGCTGCGGGACCTCGACTACCCACTGGAACGGGCCAACCTCCACGGCGGCGCCGTGGCCGTCGGCCACCCGATCGGCGCCTCCGGTGCCCGCCTGGCGCTGCACGCGGCCTACGAGCTCTCCCGCCGCGGGTCCGGGAGGGCCGCGGTGTCGCTGTGCGGCGGCGGCGGGCAGGGCGAGGCGCTGCTGCTCTACCGCGACTGACCCTCGGCCCGTCCACCGACCCCTCAGGACCCGGGCGGCCACGACGAATCGTGGTCGGCCGGGTCCTGGAGGGCCGGCCGGTTTCGGCCTCGGGGTGTGCGTCCGGCGCTCGCCGCTGGTGTGCCCGGCGGCGGCGCCCGCGGCGATCACGGCCGGGTCCGCGGTCTCCTCCGGTGCCGGCACCGCGACGACCAGGCCCTCCGGGTGGACGATGACGACGTGCCCGCCCTCGACGCCGACCAGCTCCCGGTCCGCCGCGAACAGCTCGGGCGCGGTGGCTCCCTCGGCCGGGAACTGCGCAGCGAAGGCGTCGGCGGTGCGCCGGGCGAACTCCGCGGCACCGGAGGCCACGGCCGCGAGCTGCCGGGCAGCGGTGGCCGCGTCCTCCAGCCCGAGGATCATCCCGCGCACCTCGACGATCGGCACGAGGTGGGCGGCGTCGCTCACGAACAGCACGTTGCCGTGGCAGAACTCGTCGAGGGCCAGGGCGCGGGGACGGTAGAGGCTGGACCAGGCCATCTCCCACTGCGCGTCCGTCTCGCCGAGCCGGTCCAGGTGCCGGGTGATGTCGGGATGCGGGCAGAACTGTTCAACCCTCGGGGAACCTGATTTCGGACTGAGCCGGGGCCTGCGTAGCCGTTCATGGCGCCTCGGACCAGCAGGGAGCACTTTGTCTCATTGGTGTCGGACCCACGGACGCTGGACGGGGACTTTGTCTGTGTAGGACCGATGTGGGGATTCCTGCCCCGTCCATCCCGGTCTACCGTAGCCCGCTGCCTGCTGTGGTCGGAGCCGCCACGGGGCACCAGCTGTTCGCGGGAGTCCCATGGGAGTTTCTGGCGATCACCGGAGAACTGAAGAGCAGGATCGACGCCGTGTGGAACCGCTTCTCACCAGATGCGGTATTCAATCTGCTGGCGTTGATTCAGCAGATCCCCTACCTGCTGCTCGTGCACCGCCCGGGGCGGCATCCGAACGGACGAGGAGCAATGAGCCCGGCTCCACTTGATCGAGCGCCCTGTCCTCCTCTCGGACCATCAACACCTGTGGTGGTCGCGCTTCAGAACGCGGACGACGGCCAGAAAATGTACGAGGTCATCAGCGACCAGGTCTTCCCGTTCCTGCGCCGCGAGGTTGGATTGGAGGAAGAGCGAAGGTGATCAGAGCGATCGATGTACCCCGTGCAAAGGGATGCGCGACGTCTCGTCGAGCTCGAGGCGGCCGTCCCACTTCCTCGGTTGCAGCGCTCTCCTGCCCAGCGCTGACCTGATCGTGCATCCGTCCCGGAAGAACGTGCTCCATCAGCTGGGCCGGTGGGAGTCGTGGCGTATGGCGGGCAAGTTCAGGGGCTCAGCGGGTATAACTAGTGGTCGCCTCCCAGGCGCTTCTCCAGACGCTCGATGCGCTCGTGGTACTCCCGATCCTGCTTCTTCGCGCCTCGCCACACCAGGACGAAAACTGTGAAATTGAGGAAGGCACCCACCACCGTGCTCCAGGAAAGCCCGTCGAAAATCGCGATGACCAAGAGAACCACAGCCAGAACGCCTAAGACGATTGCGATGCTCCCGCTGATCGGAGCTTTTCCAGTGGCCACGATGTCCCCTGTCGGTCTGCTTATCCGAAGCGCAGAACGCAACACCCCACGACGGACCTCACGAAGTACTACTAAGGCGAGGTCCAGAACCCGTACCGGCCTCGACCTGCTAGGCACCGCCGGGCGCGCCGATTTCCCGATCGGGAGTATCCCCACCCCCGGGGTGTCAGCGGCTCAGCTGGACTCGTCATGATGCTCTCTCTCGTGCAAGCGGTCGTACTCGGCCTTGGCTTCCAACGCTTCAGTCGTCCGGCCGCGCTTCACAGCGCGCCAACCGGCATAGACCAGACCAAGAGTCAGTACGACAAGTCCCAGCCCCAAGAGCGTGTACCCAGCCGCGAAGCAACCAGCAGCCGCCAGGGCTGTAGGGGCGGTCATCCCCGTAAGCAGCCCCTGCATCTTTGATCCCCGCATGTGTTCACTCCTTCCTCGTCTGAGATCTTGTATGAATCAGGCAATCAGGTGAGTAGCGTCCCCTAGCGTGGTGTACGCCGGGCCCTGGGGGCGTGGCGTTCCGAACGTGAGGCGGCCACCGC
>NZ_JBHZTC010000008.1:0-164414 GCF_042879195.1 Kocuria nitroreducens | reverse complement strand
CTACCAAGACCCCACCGAGCCTCAGACCTCGCCATCCGTGGCCCTGGCCGCTTGACGAAAACCATAGAGGCACCCCCCGGGGGGCGCCCTGCGCGTCGTCGCTTCGCGCTCAGTCCTGCTGCTCGCCCGCCCGGTCGAAGTGACCCGGCCAGTCCTTCGCCCTGATCCTCTTGATCTCCCGGATCGGGCCCAGCGTTCCCCATTCATTGCGACCCAGCCGGGACAAGGGTTCCAGCAGATCGATCCGCGGGTGAGCACCTTCCAGGATCTCGGAGGACACCGCGGCATGAACGACCTCCCCGAACACCAGCGTGCTGTCCCCCATCGGCAGCATGCGGTGGAGCCGGCACTCCAGAGCCACCGGTGACTCCTGCACCCGCGGCGGCCGCACCTTCACGCTCGGCTCCCGCGTCAACCCCACGGCGTCGAACTCGCTGACCTCCGGAGCAAAATCCGTACCCGTGGCGTTCACCTCCTCGAACAACGACGCCGGAGTGAGGTTCACGACGAACTCCCCCCTCACCTCGATGTTGCGCAACGAGTCCTTCTCCCCCACCGACGTGAACTGCACGATCGGAGGATCCACCGAAGCGACCGTGTAGAACGAGTGCGGCGCGAGATTGTCCACGCCCTCCTCGGACGTGCTGGACACCCAAGCGATCGGTCGTGGGACCACCACCGCGGTCAACAACCGGTAGAAATCCCGTGACGAGATGGCACCGGGATCGAAATCTGCTCGTGCCATTCTCTTTCACCTGTCCTTCCCGATCCTGGCAACCCGCCCGTGGCAGACATGCCCAGGTCGACTCACTCGAACTCTACGGTGCACCGACTGGAGATCACGACCGTCAGACAGGTGCGACTGCCCCACACCCGTCTGCTCTCCCCTTCCCTGCGGCCTCGAAACAGCCCGGGAGCTACCCGATGGTGCGCAGAGGCCGTGGCAGCTCACCACTCAGGTCCTACTGACAGGGACCCTAGCCGGACACGGATCCACGCATAGGTTGCAGGAGCCGTCCAAGAGCACCGGCATGCACCGAGCACCCCGCCCGGTAAGAGCCCCATCTGAGGACCCGTCCAGGGCGACTTCTGCATCACCGGCCAGTGGCCCGAACGACATCAAGTCCCCGCGCCTGCGGCAGCCTCCCGGTCCGCCAATACAGGGTTGCCCACGGCATCATGCAGTCGCGCCGACATCACCGCGTTCGCCGCTGCCCAGGTCCACGACTCCACCCTCTGCAACCCCGCTGCCCATCAGCAGCCGATTCGTACCACCTCGCTGCCCCGCCAGGGATGCCGTGTCGCTGTGCGCAGCACAGGATTCACTCAGCACACCCCATCGCCGGTCGCTGACCGGACCATTCGCAAAGCGGTGGACTGCGCCTGAGTCGGCACCCTAGGCGGCAACTGAGTCTCAGCCACGTCGGGGCCTGTCTCAGCGTGTCGTTTCGGGCGGGGCGTCGGCAGGATCGGGGGTGCCCTCCTCGGTCACTGGTCAGGCACCGAGGGTGACCAGAGTCAGTGCTGCCGCCGCCAGGAGAAGTCCGGTGGCCACGGTCATCGCGGTGCCGAATCCGGCGACCAGGCCCGCCCCGGTTGGCAACGCCGTGTGCTACGGGGCGGCGGAGACGGTGGCGGCGATCCCGGCCAGGACGGCCAGGACGGCCAGGACGGCCAGGACGAGGAGACACTGGCAGCAACTCGCGCAGGTCGTTCACCGGGCCCAGACAGTTGAAACGATTCCTCGGGTGACCTCGACTTCGTCCCGGGGCTCCAGCCGGCGCCACTCATGATCCAGGGCAGTGCGCCTATCGCCGCGACCCCAGAATGTCGTCGAGCCAGTCGAGCACCCGCCGGTTGAGCAAGGAGCGGTTCATCATCTCGCAGTGCTCGCCCGCTCCTTCGGCCGCGCTGAAGTCGACGACCGTGGCCGGGGACGACAGTGCGGCCGCGAACCGCTCGACCCCCGCCGCGAGAGGATCGTTCTCCGCCCTGGTCAGCAGCACCGGGCAGCGGAGGTCGACGATCCGGTCGCGGAGGGTGAACTGCGCGGTCCTCTCCAGGAAACCGCGCATGTCGCTGACACCGTTGGCCCAAAAACCGCGCTGGATAACCCCCCACGTCAGCTTGGGGCTGGCGCGCACCGATGCGGTGATCCGCTCCAGCAGGGCGTCACTGATCAGACGCGGATCCGCGGCCTCCTCCGGCGTCGCCCCGAACCGGTGCACGAAGTCGCGGATGTTCTCGCCGAGATCCCACTGACCCGGGTCGGCGATGCACGCGGCGATCCGGGGGTCTCCGGATGCCGCCCGCGGGGCGAGATAGCCGCCCAGGCTCCAGCCGCTCACCGCGATGCGGTCGGGGTCCACGATCGGGGAGCCCAGGGCGTGATCGATCAGGGCCGAGACGACCACTTCCCAGTCGGGCCGCAACGGCACTCCCTGCTCGTAGAGGACCCCACCCTGTCCGGGCCCGTCGAACAAGAGACAGTGGTAACCGCGGCGCAGAGCGGCGACCGCGGAGGCGAAGTAGACGTCTGTGATGGTGGCGTCGTAGCCGTTCACGAGGATCAGCAACGGCCGCACCTCGGTCTCGTGGCCGAGGGCGGGAATCAGATAGACGGGCATGCGGACCGGCCCGTGGACCGGGTCCGCGAGGACGACCTCCTCCGGAGGCACCGGAACCTCGCGCAGCGCCATGCCCCGCTCGAAGGCTCGCACCTGTGCCCGGTAAGCGTGCAGCAGCCGGGGGTCGACCGGCGCGCCGTACAGCGGATGGTAAGCACTGGCGTAGAAGGCACTGGCCCGCAGATACAGATCTTCGGCGCTTGAGCGGTGCCCAGCAGAGGCTGCGGCCTCCGCCTCTGTCACGGACCGGTCACCGGCGGTGACCCAGGCGTCGTAGAACGCGCCGTCGTCACCGTCGCCCACCGCTGCAGCCACCGCGGCGACGTCACCGTGATCGCCGCCTCCGTATGGTGTGTACCCCAGCATCCAGGTGCCGAACTCGTCGTGCAGCGCGTCGATGAACAGTTGGCCTGAGGCGTTGCCCATCGCCTGAGCCTACCGCCGGGCGGCCACCCCATCCGCCTGCCCGCCGACTGTGACGCAACCCCGCTCCGATTGCAGGACGACGGCAACACCCGACGCGACGACGCGCATGCACGTTCCGCCCCCGACGACCGCAGACGGTGTCCCCGTCCGCGGCGGGTACGCGACGACGCCGATGATCAGTTCCGGCATGACGAAGCGCCGTTCCCGGACCAGCGCCTCTCCCGGTTCCTCGAGAACTGCAAGATCAGACGGGCCCATTGGTGGTCCGGAAGCAGTGTCGGACCCACTGCCCACGACGCTTCACACCGACCTGTCCTGCCGGCTGTGGGGGACTGTCGCGCCAATGGTGTAAGACGTCCATGGGCGGCATCAGCGCGAGGTCCTGGGTGGGTGCAGGGGTGCCACGTGCAGAGTCCCTTGCGGACGAAAATCTCTGTGATCTTCACGTACCCAGGCGTTTCCGACCGGTTGGCTTGCCCGCCGAGGGACCCTGCATCCGAGTCATGCCGCGGGAGACGAGCTCTCAGAGTATCCGGTGGCGTTCGGCAGTCGTCAGACCGTGGGCCGAGGTTGTGAAGAAGTAGGCCGTGTCGTTCCAGTCCGCCAGAAGCGCTAGAAGATTCAGGCCCTGGTTCCTGTGCTGCTCCAGACCGTCGGCCAAGGTCTCGAAGATCGCGGACCGCAGTTCGGTGTTGATGTTGATCTTGCCGATGCCCGCCAGGGGTGCGCGGACCAGCATGGTCTCGGGAATTCCGGAGGCGCCGTGCAGGACGAGGGGGGTCTGGCCGGCGGCGTCGCGGATCTCCTGGATGCGGTTCCAGTGCAGGCGCGGGGTGCCCTGGTAGTGGCCGTGCACGTTCCCCACGGCTACGGCCAGAAGGTCCGCCTCGGACACGGCCAGGAACCCGGGGACCTCATCGGGGTCGGTCATCCCGCCGGCCACGGAGGCTCGGGCCGTGTCCTCGTCGCCGGGGAGGCTGCCGAGCTCGGCCTCCACGACGATGTCGGGGCCCACGAGCTTCCGTGCCCGGGCGACGAACTCCGCGTTCTCATCGGGGGGCAGGGCGGAGCCGTCGGGGAGGACGGCGTCGACGCCGGCTGCCACGGCTCGCTCGATGAGTTCCAGGTCGACGGCGTGGTCCAGTTGCACGCACACGGGAGTGGCGGCGTCGTCTGCCAGATGGCGCAGCGCGGTGATGAAGCGGCGCCCACGCGTTCCGGCGGCCGCCTTGGGCGGGACCAGGAGGATCACGGGCCGGTCGGCGTGCTCGCTGGCAGCCACCACGGCCTGGGCTGTGGAGAAATCGTAGGTGGTCAGAGCCGGCACGGCGGTGCGGGCGTCGAGGGCGGAGGTGACGACGTCGAGCATGTTAGCGCGCACGGGGGGAGTCCTTCGAAGGGGTGTTCAGCGGTCGGCCGGGGAGTCGTCCCCGAGGACGTAGGTCTTCAGGTCAGAAAGTGTCTGCTGCATGTGCTCGTCCATGGCTTGGCGAGCCCGGACGGAGTCGGTGGAGGCCAGCGCGTCGACGATCTTCCGGTGCTCGGCGATGGCGTGGGTCTGGATCTCGGGCACCCGGGAAGTCTGGACGCGCCGCTCCTGCAGGACCCGGTGCAGCGGTTCGAACAGGACGGCCATGAACACGTTGCCGGAGGCCTGCAGGATCTGGTCGTGGAAGTGCAGATCGGCGGCCACGAAGGCCGCCACGTCCTGGGAGCCATGGGCGTTCTCCATGGCATCGACGTCCCGGGACAGCCCGGCCAGTTCCTCGGCGGACAGTCGTCCGGCGGCCAGCTCGCAGGCGCCGGTCTCCAGGAAACGGCGCAGCTCGATCAGCTGCACGGCGGCCTTCGCGTCGTCCTGCCCCTCGGAGACCGCGCGGAGGACCGCGTGCAGCGACGCCCATTGGGACACGGGGTTCACGAACGTACCCCGCCCGCGCTCGACGCGGAGGATGCGCTGGGCGCCGAGGGTCTTGATCGCCTCGCGCACGGTCATGCGACTCACCGCGTGCTCCGAGCTGAGGTCGATCTCCCCGGGGATGACCGCTCCCGGGGGGAAGTCCCCGGAGATGATCCGGTCGAGGAGGGCGTCGGCGACCTGATCGACGAGGGATGGGCGAGCCATGATGCTCCTCTGGGGTTGATGAGAGCGTGCCGGCGCATTCTCCTGGCGCACTCCACG
Source organism: Kocuria nitroreducens (assembly GCF_042879195.1). Taxonomy (NCBI): domain Bacteria; kingdom Bacillati; phylum Actinomycetota; class Actinomycetes; order Micrococcales; family Micrococcaceae; genus Kocuria; species Kocuria nitroreducens. The sequence goes on along the minus strand of NZ_JBHZTC010000008.1, from coordinate 159,179 downwards.
TCGGGTAGTCCATTCTACTCGAGGTCAGACATCTTACCTATGGAGTCGCGTCCGTCTGCTGTGCCGCTGACGGCGTTCACATCACAGGAGCTTCCGGTCCCCAGTGGCCGCACGGGTGTGGCCGCAGACACAATGGGCGGACAACACCACTCCGGGTCGGGGAACACCACCTTCTCGCCGCCCTTGTCGACTCCAGCGCTGTGACACCCATGGCTTTCCGGAAACGACTCATTGACGACGTGTCGCGCCTCACATAAGATGTCTGACATCTTACAGGTGGGGCACTGGCCCCTAGAGATCAATGAGGCATTCATGACCACCACCACACTCGTTCTGCTGGGGGTGGCCGCGGTTGCGGTCATCCTGGGACTGATCATCAAGGGCAAGGTGCACCCGTTCCTGGCGCTGATGATCACCGCCGCCGCCCTGGCGCTGGCCGCCGGGATCCCACTGGGGGAGGTCGTCCCCACCTTGAGCACCGGCATGGGCAACACCCTCGGCAGCGTCGCCCTCATCGTGACCCTCGGTGCGATGCTGGGCCGGATCATCGAGGTCTCCGGTGGCGCCGATGTCCTGGCCCGCTGGTTGCTCGACAAGTTCGGGGAGAAGCGCGCGCCCTTCGCTCTGGGGGCCACCGGTTTCATCTTCGGCATCCCCGTGTTCGTGGACGTCGGGCTGATCGTGCTCATCCCGATCGTCTTCGGCGTGGCCCGCCGTCTGGGCGGCAACATGCTCGCCTACGCCCTGCCCATCGCGATCGCGATGCTGACCGTGCACGTCGTGATGCCGCCGCACCCGGGGATCGTGGGCGGTTCCGAGCTGCTGGGCGCCGACATCGGCCTGGTCCTGTTGCTCGCCTTCATTCCCGCGGTGCCCATGTGGCTGTTCGGGCACTGGCTGGCCATGCGCCTGTCTCGCACCGCGCACGTGGAGGTCGCGCAGGACGACGTCCTGCAGAGTGTCGGGGGCACCGGGCACACCGGTGTCCTCCAGACCAAGGCTCCCAGCATGGGGCTCGTGGTGGCGATGATCGCCCTGCCGCTGGTGCTGATCATGCTGCAGACCACCAGCGCGATGGTGCTGCCCGAGGGCAACGCGTTCCGCACGCTGCTGTCGATGGTCGGGGCGTCTCCGATGGCACTGCTCATCGGCGTGGTCACCGCATCGATCCTGCTGGGCTACCGGCGGGGCTGGGGACGGGAGGAGACCGAGCACGTCATCAACTCCGCGCTGCCCCCGGTGGCTGCCGTCATCCTCATCACCGGCGCCGGCGGCATGTTCGGCTACGTCCTGCGGGAGACGGGCGTCTCCCAGGCCGTTGCGGACGTCCTGGGCGCCACCGGCCTGCCGATCATCCTGCTGGCCTACGTCATGTCCGCCCTGATCCGCGCGGCGCAGGGTTCGGCGACCGTCGCGATCCTCACCACTGCCCCGCTCATCGCGCCCCTGGCCGCCGCCCAGAACCTCGCCCCGGTCCAGATGGCGATGCTCGCCCTGGCCATCGGTGTCGGGTCCATGGCGCTGAGCCACGTCAACGACTCCCTGTTCTGGGTCTGGAGCCGCTACTTCCGGGTCCCGGTCGCGACCGCCCTGCGGACGTTCAGCGTGCTCACCACGGCCACATCGCTGGTCGGGTTCCTGGTGGTGTCCATCCTGTGGTTCGCCCTGTCCGGTCTGTCCTGATCCACCCGCCCTTCCGAAAGGAGCCCCACCATGAATCCCACCCTGCTCGTGCTCGATGACGATCCGACCGGGTCCCAGTGCGTCCACGACGTCGACGTCGTCCTCGAGCTCGACCCCGCTCCCGTGCTCGACGTCGTCCGGCATCCCGGGCGCACCTGCTTCGTGCTCACCAACAGCCGGGCCCGGCCCGAGGCCGAAGCCGTGGCGATCAACACCGAGCTCATCTCGGCGGTGCTGAGGACCCTCGCGGCCGAGCACCTGCCCCTCCCCCACCTCGTCTCCCGCAGCGACTCCACGCTGCGCGGGCACGTGATCGCCGAGCCCACAGCCCTGGCGGACGTCCTCGAGCAACACGGGGTGGCCGTCGACGGGTTCCTCTTCGCCCCGGCCATGATCGAGGCCGGGCGCTACACCGAGGACGACATCCACTACGCGGTCCTGCAGGGCCGCCCGATGCCCGTGGGCGAGACCGACTTCGCCGCGGACGCCACCTTCGGCTACTCCTCCTCGGACCTCAAGGACTTCCTCGTGGAGCGCTCCGGCGGGAGCCTCGACCGGGACTCGATCCTGTCGATCGGTCTCGAGGACATCCGCTCCGGAGGCGTGCCCGCGGTCATGGAGATCCTGCGCCGGACCCGGGACCGGGCCTGGGTGGTCGTCAACGCCACGGACTACGCGGACCTCGACACCGTGGCGGAAGCCCGTGCGGCCCTCGAGGCCGAGGGCCGCACGTTCGTCACCCGGTGCGGGCCCTCCTTCGTCCGCCCGCTGGCCGGTCTCACGGACTCGCGGGTGCTGGGCCCGGAGGACATCGTCGTGGGCCCCGGGCGCCTCCCGCACGGGCTCGTGGCCGTCGGATCCCACGTGGGGCTCACCAACCGCCAGCTCGCCGAGCTGCGGACCCGTCGGGAGCTCTACGAGGTCGAGCTGCACGTGCCCACCCTGCTCGACGACGACGCCCGCCCCGGCTACGTGGCCGACGCCGTCGGGCGGATCACCGAGGCCCTGGCCGCCAGCGACGCGGCCGTGTGGACGAGCCGGGAGCTCGTGCGCACGGACGACCCCGAGGAGTCGCTGGCCATCGCCCGCTCGGTCTCCGACGCCCTCGTGGAGGTCGTGCACGGTGTGGCGCAGGCCCGCCCGGCGTGGGTCGTGGCCAAGGGCGGGATCACCTCCCACGAGGTGGCCCACCGCGGCCTCGGGATCCGCCGGGCCACCGTGGCCGGTCAGTTCTTCCCCGGCCAGATCTCGATGTTCCAGCCCACCGACGCCCCGGACGCCACCCGGGGCGGGCCCTACGTGGTCTTCCCCGGCAACGTGGGCGCCGAAAGCGCCCTCGCCGACGTCGTGGACGTCCTCGACCGGGCCGCCGAGCTCGCCCGGGCGACCACCCGCAGCACCCGACCCAGCACCACCGACCCCGAGGAGAACCAGTCATGAGCACACCACTGTCCGTCGGCTTTGTCGGCCTGGGCGCCATGGGCGCTCCCATGGCCCTCACCCTGGCCGGCGCCGGCTTCCCCGTCCGCGGCTTCGACGTCTCGCCGCGCGCCGAGGAACTCGTGGGCGACGCCCTGGAGTTCCTGACCGATCCCCGCCAGGCCGCGACAGGAGCCGATGTCGTCGTCGTCATGGTCGCGACCGGGGCGCAGCTGCACGACGTCCTGTTCGGTGAACGCGGCATCGCCGAGACCCTCGGCCCGGACTCGGTGCTGCTCGTGATGGCGACCGTCGGGCCCCAGGCCGTGGAGTCCTGCGCGCAGGGCCTCGAGGCCCATGGGGTGCGGCGGATCGTGGACGCACCGGTGTCCGGCGGCACCGCGCGTGCTGCCACCGGGGATCTGCTCGTGATGGTCGGCGGCGCGGAGGCCGACGTCGCCGCGGTCCGGCCGCTGCTGGAGGCGATGGCCGGCAACGCACCGGTCGTCGGAGCCCGGGTGGGCGACGGGCAGCGCTTCAAGGTGGTCAACCAGCTGCTGTGCGGGGTGCACATCGCCGTGGCCGGCGAGGCGCTGGCCCTGGCGGACTCCATGGGCCTGGACCCGGGCCAGTGCCTGGAGGTTCTCTCGACCGGGGCCGCCACGTCCTTCATGTTCGAGGACCGCGGACCGCGGATGCTGCAGGGTGATCAGGCCGAGGTCCGCTCCGCCCTGGACATCTTCGTCAAGGACATGGGCCTGGTCACCGACGCCGCCCGGGCGGTCGCCCAGCCGGTGCCGCTGGCCTCCGCGGCCGAGCAGCTCTACGTGCGCGGCCGCCGTGAGGGCCACGGCCGGCACGACGACTCCTCGGTCTACGACATCCTCCGCTCCAAGTAGGGACCGTTCCACGGGGAGGACGGAGAACGACGCGCCGCACGGCGTGAGCGCCACCGGCCATGATGTCCGTGCGCACGCCGGACGAGGACGTCCGCGCGGGCTTCCGGCGGAGGGGTTACCCCTCCTCCGCCGGAAGCCCGCGGTGCTGCGCCCGGGGCTTGTGCCAGTGGAGGGCCGTGCTTCAGGAGAGCATCTGCGCCACGCGGGCCGTGCTCAGCATCGCGACGATCGTGGGCAGGAGCACCGTGTCGCAGCACACCTGCTTCGCGCGGCCGGCCTGCGGTCCCTCCGGTCCGCAAGGCACCCGAGCGTACGGCGCCGGTGCTGACCGGGGATCTGGAGGCGCCGCGCAAGCAGCGGTGCACCGCCCGCCGGGTGCGGCAGCGGCCGTTCGAGGAGGAAGGGGGCGCAGGTGGCCGAGTCCACGGTGCGCAACATGGTCGCGCGGTTGCGCATCGCGATCGGCGCGTGACGGGCGCAGCTGACCAACGGGGCCGCACGGTCAGCGCTGGGCAGGACGATTCAGTCGCCACAGGCTGTACGTCCAGGGCAGGTCGTAGCCGATGACCCATAGGGTGTACGGGGTAAGGACGAGGACAGACGGCCGGTCTGAGGCCACGGCCTTCTGCAGCGCCAGAAGTGGCGCCAGGAACGCGACGATCCCGAGGAACCCGGCGCGTGGATCGCGCCGTCCGAAGAACGACACGTTCCAGAGCTCGTTGCCCGCGAGCACGAGCAGGGCGAGCCGCCGAACGCGCCGGTCGTCGTTGCGGTGGGCGCGATACAGAACGGCGCCGAGCTCGAGGTAGTACAGCGCTCCGACGACACCGAAGGCGGGCAGCGGCAGCTGCATCCGCGGAGCCTTCAGCTCGCGGAACCAGCCCATGGCCTCCTTGCCGATGAAGGAGTTCCCCAGCACCGCGGCGGCCACGGGGGGCCCGCCCACGGCCGTCCACTGCCTCACGCGAGCCCCGTGCTTCATGGGGTTCAGCATGCCACTGTCAGCCGATCAGCACAGTCACGTGCCACGAGCGCGGAAGGGCTGGACAGGACGAGTCGCCACGACAGCCGGACGGCCAGGATCTCAACGACCATCACGTGAAGGGGGCACCACCCCGGTCAAATAGCTGCGCACCACCGCGGCGATCTCGGCCTGGGACTGCGGCGTTCCAGGGACGGCCGCTGACATCGAGCCCACCCCCACGAGCCGATCGAACTGCAGCCCGTCGATCAGGGCGACCAGGCCGTCGGCCTGTCGCGGCGGGTCACCGGCGCCGAGCCGGGTGAAGGCAGCGACCGCCGTCCTCCGGAAGACGTCTCCTGCATGCAGGACCGCGCGCAGGTCCGGATCCGAGGCGACCTCGATCTCGCAGGCCATCCGGGCCAGGGTGTGTTCCCGCTGCTGGGTGATCTGACCATCGACGAACACCGCGATCCGTTGGGCCAGCTGGTCGGCTTCCGCGAGCCGGTCCGTCCGGGTGGCGGGCACGTCAACGGCTTCGGGGGGTGGACCCGGCACCCGGGCCGGCCGCTCGTGGTTGATCTGCGCGATCCGTGAGAGCACGCCATGCAACAGTTCGCGACGGGTCGGGAAGTGGTACGAGGTCGTTCCGTACGGCACCCCGGCGGCGGCGTCCACCGCCCGGTGGGTGAGCGCCCGCATCCCGCTACTCGCAATCACGCCGATCGCGGCGTCGGCCAGCAGTCGCGGCCGGTCGGTCCTAACAGGCATCGCACTCATACCCCTTCCACTTTCCACGCTACAGCTGTAGCGTAGCGACTACACGCATAATGCTACATGTGTAGCAGAAAGTGGGAGACACCGATGTCTGGACAACCACTCCACGTGGTGGTCGGGGCGGCGGGAGCGACCGGACGACGCGTAGTCGCCCACCTCGTCGCGGCCGGATGCGAGGTGCGGGCACTCACGCGGGACGGCCGCTCGATCGGTCACCCGGAGGCGGAGCTCGGTGCTGCCGACGCGGCTGATCCGGCGGCGCTGGTGGCGGCGACGGTCGGCGCCTCGGTGATCTACCACTGCGCAATGCCACCGATCAGCCTGTGGCAGCAGGACTTCCCCTTGCTCACGGACGCCGTCGTGACCGCTGCGGAGGCGGCCGCCGCCCGGGTGGTCTTCGCCGACAACACCTGGATGTACGGGCGGGTGGGTGGGCCGATGACCCCGGATCTGCCCTACCGGCCGGTCAGCTCTCTGGGGGTACTACGCGCGTGGTTGGCAGACCGCCTGCAGCACGCCGCGGCTGCGGGGCGCATCCGGCTGTCCCTCGTCCGGGCCGGGGAGCTGTACGAGCCCGGAGTGCGCTCGATGATCGCCGGCAACGTGTTCAACGCCCCTGGCCCCGGGGACCGCGCATTCTGGTTCGGCTCACCCGACCTGCCGATCACACCGACGTTCATCGACGACTTCGCTCGCACCATCGCCACGGTGGGTCGGGCGGACACCTCGGACTGCGCGACCTGGCACGTCCCACATCCTGAACCCACCACGGGGCGCGCGTTGGTCGCGTCGGCCGCTCGCGAGGCGGGCCGGCGGACCGCCTTGACCGCTGTCCGCGGCCGGCACCTTCGCGCGCTCGGCACCGTCGTGCCGCTCGCCCGCACCGGCGTTGAGCTGCTCTACCAGTTCGAGCAGCCGTTCGTCGTCGACGGAGCAGCGACCACGAAGGCGTTCGATCTGTGGCCGACCCCGTACGCCGTCGGCGTGCGCGAGACGCATCGCCTTGCGGGTCTCCAGCACTCCTTTCCCTGACGGGAGCAGACATGTCCACGGCATCCATGCGCGAGGGCTCGACGGCGAACCCTCCGAACGGTGGGGCGGTCGTCCGGTTCGTTCGCCGACGCCCCGAGGCTCACTGCGGGGCGCCCTCATTGTGGCACCGCTGTTCGCGCTGCAGCGCACGTCCTTTGTCGCCGGCCATAGCCTGATGGCAGGTGCGGCGATGCTGGTCCTGCTGGCAACCCTCGCGGTGCCGTTCCGGTTCGCGCTCGGGTGGACCGACCACCGCACCGGAAGCCTCTTCCTCATCGGGCTCGTCCACGCGGTCGGCAACGCCACGACCGGCGGCGACGGGGTCAACGCCGGCTACCTGCACCACCTGTACCCAGGCGACACGAACGTGACCATGGCGCACCTTGTGGCGATGTCTCTGCCCGAGCTGCTCGTCGTCATCGCCACACGCGGGCGGCTCGGGCACCGGACGTCGGGCGGTCCTGCGGAGGAGCGCCTCGAAGAGGTGGGGATGGCCACCCACGGAACAACGGACGAGTCATGATCGGGTCCCGCTGGGGAGTGTCCGACAGCGAGACCACGCTGCGCTACCCGTGTGACGCATTTCTTCCCGCTCCCACACTCGAGGTGTGGCGCGGCGTCACCGTCCAGGTGGAGCCAGAAGCACTCTGGCCATGGCTGACACAGGTCAGAGTCGCGCCGTACTCGTACGACTGGATCGACAACCTCGGTCGTCGGTCCCCGCGCAGACTCCTCCACCTGCCTGAGCCAAGAGTCGGCGACCCGTACACCACCGCCGGGCGCCGCGAGATGGGCCGCATCGTCGCCGTCGAACGCGGACGTCACCTGACCGGAACGATCCTCGGGGCGTACATGTCCTACCTGTTGGTGCCCGGAGACCCCGGGACCACGCGGCTGCTCCTGAAGGTCGTCGCGGACGTCAATTCCCTGCTCGCACCAGCACTGTCCGTCGGTGACCTCGTGATGGCCAGACGCCAGCTACTGAATCTGAAGGCCCTCGCCGAGGAAGCACCCCGCCCGGCAGGGCGGTGAACGCACCGGCGTTCTCCGGAGCCCCACGCAAGACCCAGTCATCTGCCCGGATGACCGCGCCCACACGCTCCGTGACCGCGAGGTGCCCATCAGCACCGCTCAACAGAATCCGGTGCACGCTCTGCGCATCATGATGTCCACAGAAAAGACGGACTCAGATGGCCGTCACTGGCGGCATCTCCCGGATCCGCCGGTACAGAGCGGCCCGGAACATCCCGAGGTCGCGGGCGACCTGGATGGCCGGCTCCCCGGAATCGATCAGCCGCAGCGCATGGCGAACCTGGGAGTCGGTGAAGGTGAGGCGCCGCCCGCCGAGGTCCATGCCGGCCGTCCGGCGCTCGCCCACCGAGTCGGCGATCCGTTCTCGTTCGATCTCCAGCTCCCTCTGCGCCGGAGCCGCCATCACCGTGAAGACCGTCGGAGTGGCCGTGTCCACGTCTCCCCCACCCGGATTCAGCACCCGCAAACCGGCACCTCGTCCCCGGAGCGCCTCGGCGACGACCAGCATGTTCTGCGTCGACCGCCCGAGCCGGTCCAGGGCCCCCTGGCCTTCCGCCGCGGTCGAGGGTGCGTGTTCCGGTCCGTGGCAGGCCGGCCGTTGCACATCAGAGCGTCGATAGCGGCCAGATTCTCGCAGGTCAGCGCCACCTTCTGTCACAGTCCTCGGCTGCTCCGCTCCGGAGGTGAGGACGGGCCACGATGTTGCACGGATCCGTAGGTGGCGGTGGGGGCACAGAGGACGCGCAGACAGACGGTCAGGCCGACGAGGCCCGAAGCGACACCGACACAGCGGTGGAGCAGTTGTGGCTGGGTCACCAGGTGCAGGCCCGCGTCCACGGGGTGGTGCACCGGGCCGGGACGGTGAAGACGGTCTCGACCCCATGGGGCGTGGTGTGGATCCGAGAGAACGGACTGGGGGAACGCGATCTGCTGGACCTGCAGGAGTACCAGGTGCAACCCGAGGACCCCGACGACGGGTGATCCGAACCGATCGCATCCGGTACGTGTCGGGGCCGACCGGTTCTCCCCGCGCCGTTCTGCGCAGGTTCATCCCGCTCTGGCTCACGTCCAGGATGCGACACTCGGGCCGGCGAACCCGAACTCGGCCGTGATGGCGATGTGTGGTCCCGGTCTTGCGGAGCCGCCATCGGCCGCCATGTCCGCAAGCGGAACCCCCAATGGCAACGTCCTGGCTCTGAAGGGGAGCGTCGATGTCTTCCGTGCAGCGGGCGGGGTGGTCAGCCGGCACGGTCGGCGCAGCGCAACACGCGCAGGTAAGCCCAGGAGTGCCGGGCCCGGACGAGGCTGATCACGGCGAGACCTGCGATGGCGAGCACCCACCACACCCAGGAGCGCTCCGCCACCAGGAACCAGGCCACTACCATGCCGACCGTGGCGGCCACCGCGTAGACCGCGGCCTCGACACGCTGGCAGGCCGTGACCCCGGCCGCGGCTCGCACCTGCGGATCCGCCGGCACCGCACCGTCCCGAGACGCCGACCCCAGCGCGGACCGAAGCCGCTCTGCAGGCACCTGTTGCAGGCCGGGCCGCGGGGCGCCCGCCAGACGGGCCAGCACATGGAACAGCACAACGAGGCCGATGAGCAACGCCATCCACCACAGTGTGTCCAGCACGGCGGGCGTGGCCGACAACCACCACAGCACCCCCGGCATTGCGACAGCCAGGACTGCGGCGGCAGGCATGGTTCGCACCACAACCCGTCCGAGGGTGGGCACCGGGACGGTCGCGACCGGTGGGGCAGGACCGTCTGCGGCGGAAGCCGTGGGCTCACTCATGTCTGGACCCTACCGACCGGAACACCACGGGCAGAGTACCCGGCGCGGACGGACCTGGTTCGTCACAGCGGTGGATCGAGGGGTTCGTCGACGGCGTGGATCTCGTTGGTGAGGCTGCTGCCCCCGATGCCGTCCAGTGGGGTGATGTCCACGACGATGCCCGTCTGCACGTCCAGATGCACGCAGTACACCGTCGGGACCTCACCGGTGGTGAGGGCCGGATCCTCGGGGCCGTACTCAGGGATCAGGCTGGCGGGGCTGAGCAGCAACGGGCAGCAACCGCACCTCGGGTCGTAGCCGCCGCCCCATTCCTCGTCCTCCTCGAGCAGCGGCCGGCAGGTCGCCGACCACGTGGGACGGCCCCGCAGCACAGTGGCTGCGACATCACTCACCTCTACCCCCTGGCTGAGCTCTGCCGGATCGAGCATGGCCGTGAACTGGTAGTCACGCCACATCGGATCGCCGTGGTCGTAGTGCCACCCTTCCGGGCGCTGGGCGACCAGCCCGTCCGGACGCAGCACGACTCCCGTGTCCGGAGACGGCTGAACAGCGCACACCGCCCCGCCGTCGTGGTCGTTGCAGCCCACCAGGCTGACAGCTGTTCCGTAGGGCACGCCCTCGGCCGTCTCGACCCCCGCGCCGGAGCGCACGGCCAGCCGCCCAGTACCCCGGTCGAGCCAGACCTCGACCGGGCCGCCGGACGGGGTGCTCCCGTTGTCCTGCTGGCACCGGTGAGTGAGGCGCACAGTGGTGAACCGCCACGGCGAGCTGGACGCCAGGGCGCGGAAGTCAGCCGCAGTGGGGGTGCCGGGCAAGAACTCGCTGCTCATACCACCGAGTATGAGCACATCCCCAGCCCTGCGCGACGGACCCTTGAGATCAATCGACCGCACCGAAGAAGAACACCACGTTCGAAGAACCTCGACAGCAACTTCTGCGCAGCCGGCGCGCTGGGTCCGTGTTGGTGTCAGGGGCACTCACCGCCGTGACCACAGCACTGGTCGGGCAGGTGTGGTTGCGTCTCAATTCTCATGCCCTCACCACCATCCCTTTCAGCCTGCTGCTGACCGGACTGATCGCGCTCACCATCAGGCGAGGCTCACCCTCACCGCATCGCATCACCTGAAGCCTGCCTGCCCTGCTCAGCAACGGTGAACGGGTCCAGGGACAGCTCCGGGGCGACCGGGCGGGTCTTGCATCACTGCATGTGGACGTGTGCGGGGTGGCGGGGGGTGAGCACCTCCAGTCGACGCGGTGGGCCCAGACGCTATGAGACTCCGCGCTGAGGGCGGACCAAGAGCCTCGCTCGCAAGTTAGCGTGGACCCTCAGAGCATCCAGATCCCAACCCCTTTCCGGTGCCGGCACCCCGTCGGGGCGCGGGCACCGTCAGGAAAAGCACCCCCATGCGCATTCTCGTCATCGGAGCCGGTGCGACCGGCGGCTACTTCGGCGCCCGTCTGGCCCAAGCCGGCCGTGACGTCACCTTCCTCGCCCGCGAACCCCGAGCCACCCAGCTGCGGGAAGAAGGACTGACCGTGGTCGGGCTCGACCGCACCGACACCTTTGCACCCACCGGTGGTGACCACCGAGGACCTGAGGACACCCTTCGACCTCATCATCGTCGAGGTGAAAGCCACCTCCCTGACCGCAGCCCTGCAGGGCCTCGACCCCGCAGTGGGCGAGCACACCATGGTCCTGCCGTTCCTCAACGGCATGGCCCACCTGGACGAGCTCGCTGCACGCTTCCCCGGCCACGTGCTGGGCGGGATCGTGCGCGTGGTGACCACCGTCGACGAAGCAGGCCGCATCGTGCAGTTCACCCCGATCGCCACCCTCACCCTCGGGGAACTCTCCGCAGACACCACCCCGCGGGTGCGGGACGCACTGGAAACCCTCACCGTGCCCGGCATCGACACCACCCTGGCACCGGACATCACCGCATCGATGAGGCACAAATGGGCCTTCATCGTCGCCTCCGGGGTGGCCACCTGCCTGTTGCGCAACAACATCGGCCACATCGTGGCCACACCGGGAGGTGAGGACGCGTTCCGGCGGATCATCGCCGAGAGCGAAGCCGTCGTCGCCGCCGCCGGACACCCCGTCACCGGCACCGAGCGCCAGGCCACCCTCAGCATGCTCACCGAGCCCGGCGCCGTGTACACCTCCTCGCTCTACCGCGACGTCACCGCCGGACGCGCCGGAGAGACCGAACACCTCATCGGTGACTTCGCCGCCCGCGCCCGTCAGTACGAGGTACCCACCCCCATCCTCGACCTCGCCCTCATCCAGCTCAGAGCCGCAGCACGCACCACCACCGCATGACCGAGGTCGGTGGACCTATGGCAGGTCCCGCGCTGCCCGTCCCATACGGGTCAGCGCCTCGGTGAGGATCGCCTGTGAGGTCGCGAAGTTCAAGCGCACGTGTCCGGCTCCGCCGGTGCCGAAGACATGCCCGGAGCTGAGGGCGACCCGGGAGCGGTCCAGGAACATCTGGGCGGTTGCGCCCATGTCCGAGACGACGGCGAGCCCCTCGGAGCGCTCCCCGGACTCCAGGCCCAGCGCGCGGCAGTCCAGCCACGCCAGATAGGTGCCCTGCGGCGGGGTGTGCCGCACGCCCGGCAGGTGCTGCGCCAGCAGGCGAGCCAGCAGCGCCCGGTTGGCGTCCAGGCCCTCCAGGAGCGCGTCCAGCCACGCCTCCCCTGCGGCGAAGGCAGCAGTGTGGGCGATGATCCCGAGGTGACTGGGCCCGTGGCTGACCTCCTCGGGCATGCGCCGCAGGTCCGCAACGGCCTCCGGGCCGGCGAGGATCAGGGCGGCCTTGAGCCCGGCGAGATTCCACCCCTTGGAGGCCGACATCAGCGCGAACCCGCCCTCGGCGCCGGGCACGCTCAGATACGGGGTGAACCGGGCCCCCGGCAGCACCAGGGGCGCGTGGATCTCATCGGCGACCACCCGCACCCCGTGCCGGCGGGCCAGCTCGGCCACCGCGGCCAGTTCCTGAGCAGTGTGGACGGCCCCGGTGGGATTGTGGGGGTTGCTCAGCAGGTAGGCGACCTTACCCCCGCGCGCCCGCGTGCGCCGGAACGTGGCCTCCAGGACGTCCAGATCGATCCGCAGATCCTCGCCCAGCGGTGCTTCCACCACACGGCGGGCGTCGTGGGAGACGAAGGCGTAGAAGGGCGCGTAGACCGGGGAGTTCACCACCACCGCGTCCCCCGGATCGGTCAGCAGGCGCAGCACCTCGACCACCCCCAGCATGACGTCCGGGACGACGGCGGTGCGCTCCACGGCGATCCCGTCCCACTGCCATCGCCGCCCAGCGAAAGCGCTCAGCGCCTCGGCGTAGTCGGTGCCGGCCGGGTACCCCGTGTCACCGCGGTCGATGGCCTCGTGCACGGCCCGGGCCACCGCCGGAGCCAGCGAGACGTCCATCTCCGCCACCCACAGCGGCAGCACGTCCTCGGGGTGGGCCCGCCACTTCATGCTGGTGCGCCGGCGCAGCTGATCCAACGACAGGATCTCCAGCGGATTCGGCAGTGCCTCCATCATCACGGAACCTTTCTGACCACCGGATCTGCCAACAGCGGCCGGCGACCGTCCGGATCACATCACCAGCGCTCAGCGCCTACGATGCCACAGCCTGCCGTGCGCGCCAGCCCCGCGGCCCGTGCTCGGCCAGCAGCACCCGGCAGGCGCGTTGATCACCATGAGGGGCGTCGCTGAAGCCATCACCACGAGCTGTCCAGCCCCCGATCCTCACCGTAGACAGCGCAGCACCGGGCTCTCCCGTTCCCAGGTCTCGTCCATGGCCGCCGACCTCGACACCCACGTCGAGGCCTTCCGCACCCGCCCACAGGACGCAGGGACCTGCACGTTCGTGGCCGCCGACGCACTGACCATGACGGCGCGCGAGGGCGGGCGAACGATCAACACCCACGTGCTGCTGGCCACCGGGGTCAACGCCGACAAGCACCGCGAGATCCTCGGGGTGCCGATCGGCTCGGCCGAGGACACCGCCGGGTGGCTGGGATTCTTCCGCGACCCGGTGCCGCGGGCTCACCGGAGTGCGTCTGCTGACGTCCGAGGCCCACCCCGGGCTGGTCGCCGCGATCGGGGCGACCAGCCCGACGCGGACGCGGTGCGCGCCCAGTTCGACCGCGTCCTGGACACCCTGGCCCCGAAGAGCTGGTTGAACCCCGGATGACGGACGTTCCTCGGGCCCCCGCCAACGGACCCCGCTGGGGGTCGGCCCGAGCCCCTCGCGGAAGAAACGCGGGCACCGTCAGCAGATCGATGCCTCATGGGACCGGCCACCCCATCCGGTCGCCTGTCACCAGAAGGAAGCACCTGGCTCACCGTGACAGGTGAGCCAGGTACCGTCGTTGTGGGCCAAGGGAGAGACGGTTGCCGAACCGCGCCCCTGCTCGTTCCGGTGGCCGCCTGTCCATCTGCTGGACGTAGGGGCGCACAGCGTCGTCGATCACGGCTCGAGCGGTGCTGTCCCGGTCGGGAGTCTCGCAGACCGGATCGGAGACGTCCTGGGCCACCTGCACCCCCGGCCGAATCGTGGGCTCGCGGCGAGGCCGACTACGGCCCCGCCTGCGTGCGCCCACCGGGTACTTCTCGGCCGGTGTCGTCCGTAACGGTGGTCCCGACCCTGGTGGCGCCGCGGCCCGTGGGGGCGAAGAGCCCACCAGTTCGATGTGCTCACCCGGTGCCGTCCTCCGTGACGGTGTCCGGGGCGCCGAGAAGCCGGCGGTGCCGGCAGAACAAGCTTGCCTGCCGGTCGGGAACCTACGGGACCGGCCAGGTGTGCACCGGTTCGTTGGCGTCCATGTGCTCGGTGTAGGCCTCCAGCATCCGGCGCAGCGCGGTGGGCCGGTCGGCGCCGTGGCGCTCGAAGTGCTCGACCGCCCGCGTCTGCCACGCCGCGCCGTTGACCCCGGAGACGCACCGGCCCTCGATGATCCCCAGGTAGCGCTCGCGCACCTCCGGGGCGACCCCCCACTCCTCGAGGCCCTGGTGGGCCAGCGGGAGGAGGTGGCGCAGCACGAGCTCGTCGGCGCTGACCTCCCCGAAGCCCGGCCAGTAGAACCGGGCGTCGATCCCGTCCCGGGCGGCCCGGGTGAAGTTCTCGGCGCAGGCCGGGAAGCTCATCCGGGTCCACACCGGCCGCTCCTGCCGGGCCAGGACGCGGACGGCACCGTAGTAGAAGGCGGCGTTGGCCATCACATCGGCGATCGTCGGCCCCGCGGGCAGCACCCGGTTCTCGACCCGCAGGTGCGGACGGCCGCCGACGACGTCGTAGATCGGCCGGTTCCACCGGTAGACCGTCCCGTTGTGCAGTCTCAGCTCCGAGAGGTCCGGGGCGACCCCGGCCCGCAGCTTCGCGGCCGGGTCCTCCTCGGAGCACTCGGCCAGCAGCGCCGGGAAGTACCGGACGTTCTCCTCGAACAGGTCGAAGATCGAGGTGATCCACCGCTCGCCGAAGAACACCCGCGGGCGCACCCCCTGGTTCTTCAGCTCGATCGGCCGGGTGTCGGTGGCCTGCGCGAACAGCGCGATCCGGGTCTCGGCGTGCAGCCGGCGGCCGAAGAACCAGGGGCTGTTGGCCCCCAGGGCCACCTGCGGGGCGGACAGGGCCTGGGCGGCGTTCCAGTGGGCGGCGAACTGCGCGGGGGCGACCTGCAGGTGCAGCTGGACGCTGGTGCACGCCGACTCGGGGGCGATCGAGTCGCAGTACATGGACAGCCGCTCCCCGGAAGGCCCCTCGATCTCGAGGCGGATGTCCTCGCCACGGGCCACGAAGATGGAGTCGTTGAGCGCCGTGTAGCGGTTGTTGTCGCTGATCCACTCCTGCTCGTAGTGCTCGGGCCGCAGCGTGGGAAGGATGCCGATCGTCACAATCCGTGAGCCGACGCCGCGGGCCGCGGCGTCGGCGGAGTTGAGCGAGGCCCGCAGGTCCTCCTCGAGGTCGAGGGCGGCCCGCCCGGGCAACGGCCGCGGCGGGACGTTGAGCTCGATGTTGTACCGCGCCAGCTCGGTCTGGTAGCCGGGATCGGCGATCGCGGCGAGCACCTCGTCGTTGTGGAAGTGCGGGTCGAGGCGCTCGTCGACGAGGTTGAGCTCGATCTCCAGCCCCGTCATGGGCCGCTCGAACTCGAACGAGTCCCGGGCGAGCATCCGCGCGAACACGTCGAGGTCCTCGTGGACCTTCTCGCGGTAGCGCTGGCGCTGCTCGCGCGTGTAGCTGCGGGAACTGACCTCTTCGCCCACGGTGGCCTCCGACTCCCGGCCGCGGCGCGGCCCCAGGACTCCAACCAACCACACCGCGGCCCGTGCGCCAACACCCGGCCCGCCCCGGGCGGGGCGCCGTCCGCGGGAGCCCCCGGCCGGCGCGGCCCTCAGAGCAGGTCGGTGACGTCGCAGCGCACGTGCACCGGGGCGTGCTTGCGCAGCGCGGAGGCCTTGGACCGGGCGGCCCGGAGCCGGCGGGTGACCTCGCCGGCCACGCCGTAGCCGAAGAACAGCAGCGCCCGGTGCGGGGCCGGCTCCCCGTCCGGCCCGGGCTCGTGGTCCTCCAGGGGCGTGGGGCCGATGACCCGCACGGCGGGCGGCAGCTCGAGGTCGGCCAGGAACGCCGACACCGCCGCGGCCGGGCCCGTCACGGCCGCCGAGCGCACGGCCGGGGGCAGGCCCAGGGAATGTCGCTCCACCAGCTCGCGCTCGGCGTACCCGGCCGGGTCCCACCGCACGAGCGCGCCGACCGCGGCCTCGTGCTCCGCGGTGACCACCACGATCCCGCCGTCCCGGGCCCGGCGCACCAGCGCGGCCGCGTTGCACCACCGGCGCAGCGTCTGCTCCGCGGCGCGCAGGGCGGGGCGCATGAGCATCTGGTTGCCGTCCAGCAGCAGGGCCGCCGCGTAGCCGCCCTCCGCGACCGGCTCGGCGCCCGGGGTGGCCACGACGAGGGCGGGGGCGCCGGGGACGTCCGTGCGCACCGCGTCGCCGGAGGATGCCACGACGGGCACCTTGGGAAACGCCCGCCCGAGCTCCTCGGCGGTGCGCAGCGCCCCCACGGTGATCAGGCGCATCCGCGGGGACCCGCACGCGGCGCAGGACCAGGAGTGCGCCGAGCGGCCGCACCACCCGCACCGGGGCACCCCGCGCCGGGACACGACCCCGAGGGGCCCGTCGCAGGCCGTGCAGCGGGCGGGCTCCCGGCAGCGCTCGCACGCGAGGTGCGGGGCGTAGCCGGCGCGGGCGACCTGGACCAGGACGGGGCCCCGCTCGAGGGCCTCGCGGGCGGCGCGGTAGGCGGTCTCGGGCAGCCGGGCCCTAGAGGCCAGCGGGTCCCGGGCGGCGTGGAAGGAGTCGGCGGTGGAGACGATCCGGGGCGTGTGGACGCGCAGCACGTCCCGGGCGGGGGCGATCCGGCGGGCCCACCCGGAGACGACGAGCCGCTGGGCCTCGGGGCTGACGGCGTGACCGGCGAACAGGGCCGCGCACCCGGTGCGCCCGGCGCGCAGCAGCAGCACGTCCCGGACGTGCTGGTAGGGGGCGCGCTGCTCCACGAGGTTCTCGTCGCCGTCGTCGAAGCAGGCCACGAGGCCGAGGTCGTCCACCGGGGCGTAGGCGGCGGAGCGGGTGCCGAGCACCACCCGGACCTGACCGGTCGCGGCGGCCAGGAACGCCCGGTAGCGGGGCGTGGGGCCGTCCTCGGCGTGCAGGCGCACGAGGTGCTCCCCGCCGATCTCGTCCACGACCGAGCGCTCGATCCGTGCCAGCGCCTTCTGGTCCGCGACGACGGCGACCGCCCCGCGCCCGGCCCGCCACGCCGCGCCGATCGCGGCGGCCAGGACGTCCGTCCAGTCGTGGGCGGGATGGGCGGGCAGCACCTCGACGACGGCCCGCGGCGAGGCCCCCGCCGCGAGTTCCGCCAGGAACCCCGGACCGCCGGTGTAGTCCGCCAGCGCGGCGTCGTGGGAGGGGCCGGGGGCGTGCGGGGACAGCCCGGTGGAGTGGCCCGGCGCCTCGGCCAGCCGCTGCTCGACCTCCTTCTCGACGCGGGCGACGCGGGGCGGGACGGCCACCCGGACGACGTCCGCGGCCGTCCCGGCCGAGCGGGCGGCGACGTCCTCGGCCAGCCGCGCGATCTCCGGGGCGAGCACCGGCAGCGGGGACATGACCCGGCGCAGGGGCTGGATCCGGGGCATGACCTCGGAGTCGGCGGTGCGCTCGAGCACGTAGCCCGTCAGCTCCTGGCCGCCGAAGCCGACCTTGACGCGGGCGCCCGGCACCGCCGCCTCGGCCATCTCGGCCGGCACGAGGTAGTCGAACGGGCGGTCGAGGTGCGGGACGTGGGTGTCCAGCAGCACGCGGGCCACGGGCTCGTGCGCGGCCGGCAGCACCGCGCCCACTCCCTTCGCGTCCTCGCGCGGCGGCCGGGGCGGGAAGCCCGAGAGGAGCGACAGCTGCCACGGGCCCTCCGCGGCGGCCCCGGCGTCCTCCGGGTCCACGGTCAGACCCCGGCGGCCGACCGCAGGTCCGCGACGCGGTCGGTGCGCTCCCAGGTGAACCCGGGCTCGGCGCGGCCGAAGTGCCCGTGCGCGGCGGTGCGGGCGTAGATGGGCCGCTTGAGGTCGAGGTCCTCGATGATGGCCAGCGGCCGCAGGTCGAAGACCTCGCGGATGGCGCGCTCGATCCGGGCGGGGTCGGCCTTCTCGGTGCCGAAGGTCTCGACGTAGAGACCGACGGGGGCGGCGCGCCCGATCGCGTAGGCGACCTGGACCTCCACGCGGTCGGCCAGGCCGGCCGCCACCACGTTCTTGGCCACCCACCGCATCGCGTAGGCGGCGGAGCGGTCGACCTTCGAGGGGTCCTTGCCGGAGAAGGCGCCCCCGCCGTGGCGGGCCATGCCCCCGTAGGTGTCCACGATGATCTTGCGGCCGGTCAGCCCCGCGTCCCCCACGGGCCCGCCCCGGACGAAGTTCCCGGCCGGATTGATGATGACCTGGGTGCCGGACAGGTCCAGCCCCGACTCCTCGAGCACGGGGGTGATTACGCTCTGCCGCAGGTCGGAGGCGAGCTGGTCGAGGTCGTAGCCCTCGATGTGCTGGGAGGAGACCACCACGGTGTCCACGGCCACCGGGCGGTCGCCGTCGTAGCCGAGGGTGACCTGCGTCTTGCCGTCGGGGCGCAGACCGGGCAGCACGGCGGTCTTGCGCACGCGGGTGAGCTGCTCGGAGAGGCGGTGGGCGAGGAAGATCGGCGCCGGCATCAGCACCTCGGTCTCGTTGGTCGCGTAGCCGAACATGATGCCCTGGTCCCCGGCGCCCTGGGCGTCGCGGGCGTCGCGGGCGGTGCCCTCGCGGACCTCGAGGGACTGGAACACGCCCTCGTAGATCTCCGGGGACTGCTCCCCGACGCTGATGGACACCCCGCAGAACTCGCCGTCGAAGCCGTGCACCGAGGAGTTGTAGCCGATGTCGAGCAACGTCTTGCGCACCACGTTGGGGATCTCCACGTACCCGCGGGTCTTCACCTCGCCGGCGACGTGCACCAGCCCGGTGGTCACCATGGTCTCCACCGCCACCGACGACTCGGCGTCCTGGCGCAGGAGGTCGTCCAGGATGGCGTCACTGATCTGGTCGCAGATCTTGTCGGGATGTCCCTCCGTGACGGACTCGGAGGTGAACAGTCTCAGGTGCTGGGTCGTCTCGCTCACGGGAGACCACACTACCGGGCGCCCCGGACGGCGCAGCGCCGCAGCGTACGGTGCCCGGCCGGCACGGGACCGGACGCCGGATCGGGCGCGGACGCCCGGACAGGGGCGCGGACCCCCGTTCAGGCGTGGACGCCGGCTAGGTCCTGCGCGATCCGCGCCACGAGCCCGCGGGCGACCTCCGCCTTGGAGCCCTCGAGCACCTGCTCGGGGGTGCCGGCGGCGCTGAGCACGGTCAGGGTGGTGGTGTCCTGGCCGAACACGAGGTTCTCGCCCACGTGGTTGACGGCCAGCAGGTCGCAGCCCTTGCGCACGAGCTTCCGGCGTCCGTACGTCAGCGGGTCGGTCCCGGCGTCACCGGTCTCGGCGGCGAAGCCGACGAGGAGCTGGCGGCGCCGGGCGGTGTTGCGCAGGTCCACGAGCTCCTTGAGGACGTCGGGGTTGCGCACTAGCTCGAGCACGGGGTTGGACCCGTCCTCGGCCTTCTTCAGCTTGGCGTCGGCGATCCGGGCCGGGCGGTAGTCGGCCACCGCGGCGGCCATCACCACGACGTCGGCCCGCGCGGCGGCGCGCACGCAGGCCCGGCGCAGCTGCTCGGCGGTGCCCGCGTGCACCACCTCGACGCCGGCGGGCACCGGGGTCTCCAGGTGGGCGGCCACGAGGGTCACCGCGGCGCCGGCGTCCCGGGCGGCGGCGGCGACCGCCACGCCCTGCTTGCCGGAGGAGCGGTTGCCCAGGAACCGCACGGGGTCGAGGGGCTCGCGGGTGCCGCCCGCGCTCACGAGCACCCGGGTGCCGGCCAGCAGGCCGTCGGCGGCGTCACCGCGTGCGGCCAGGCGCAGCGCGGCGTCGCGGACCACCTCGGGCTCGGGGAGCCGCCCGGGACCCGAGTCGGGGCCGGTGAGCCGGCC
Organism: Kocuria nitroreducens; assembly: GCF_042879195.1. Classification (NCBI taxonomy): domain Bacteria; kingdom Bacillati; phylum Actinomycetota; class Actinomycetes; order Micrococcales; family Micrococcaceae; genus Kocuria; species Kocuria nitroreducens. The sequence continues at coordinate 138,944 of NZ_JBHZTC010000008.1, read as the reverse complement.
GTCGGCGGGCTCGAGCACGGTGTGCCCGTGGGCGCGCAGCGTCGCGACGTTGGCCTGCACGGCCGGGTTGAGCCACATCTCGGTGTGCATCGCCGGGGCGAACAGCACCGGGGCGCGCGTGGCGAGCAGCGTGGTGGTCAGCAGGTCGTCGGCGTGCCCGTGGGCGGCGCGCGCCAGCAGGTCGGCGGTCGCCGGGGCGACGACGACGAGGTCGGCGGCCTGGCCCTGGTGGACGTGGTTGACCTCGTCCACGCGGTCGAAGACGTCCGTGCTGACCCGCTGCCCGGAGAGCGCCTCCCAGGTGGGGGCGCCCACGAACCGCAGCGCGGCCTCCGTGGGGACGGGCACCACCGTGTGGCCGCTCTCGGTGAACAGGCGCAGGAGCAACGCCGCCTTGTACGCGGCGATGCCCCCGCCGACGCCGAGGACGATCCTCATGCGGCCGTGCCCCGTCGCAGGGGCGCCGGCCGGCTCACAGGTCCTGGAGGTCCCCGGGCTCCCGCCCCGGCTCCTCCGGAGCGGCGTCCGCGGCGTCGCCGGCGCCGTTGGAGGGATTGTCCTCGCCGCTGCCGGGGAGGTCGCCCAGCGGCTCGGCCGGGGTCTCGGCGCCCGCGGAGAAGTCCACCGAGGTGCCGCCGGCGAAGGGGTCGTCCGCGGAGAAGTCCACGGCGCTCTCCTCGGTGGCCTGGGCGAAGAAGTCGGCGCCGAAGACGTCGGCGGCGAGGTCGGCCTCCGTGGTGAGCTGGCCGTTCTCGGCGAATCCGGCGTGCTCGACCGGGCGGCCCTCGATGAGGCCCTCGTCGATCTCGCGGAAGGAGATCGACAGCGGCTTCTCGTTGAGCTGGGTGTCCACGAGGGGTCCGACGTACTCGAACAGGCCCTCGTGCAGCTGCGAGTAGTAGGCGTTGATCTGCCGGGCCCGCCGGGCGCCGAAGATCACGAGCCCGTACTTGGAGTCGGACTTCTTCAGCAGGGCGTCGATCGGCGGGTTGATGATGCCTTCGGTGTGGGTAGACAAGCGATTGCTCCAGACGGGGTGGACGGGTATCAGGATGCCTGCTCGGGGTCGACCCCCATGAGCTGCACGAGTTCGGCGGCGGCGCGCTCGACCCGGTCGTTGATCACGGTGTGGTCGAACTCGGGCTCTGCCGCGAGCTCCAGTTTAGCGGTTTCCAGCCGGACCCGCTGTTCGGCCGCCGTCTCGGTGCCCCGGCCGACGAGCCGGGCGACCATCTCGTCCCAGCTGGGCGGGGCGAGGAACACGAAGGTGGCCTCCGGCATGGTGTTGCGGATCTGGCGGGCACCCTGCAGGTCGATCTCGAGCAGGACGCTGCGCCCGCGCTCGAGGGCCTGCTCCACGGTGGAGCGCAGCGTGCCGTAGCGGTGCGAGTTGTGCACCACGGCCCACTCGAGCAGCCGGCCGTCGCGGGCCATGGCGTCGAACTCCTCGTCGGAGACGAAGAAGTAGTGGGTGCCGTCGACCTCCCCGGGTCGGGGGTCCCGGGTGGTCGCCGACACGGACAGCCACACCTGCGGGTAGTGGTCCCGGACGTAGGTCGAGACCGTGCCCTTGCCCACGGCCGTGGGGCCGGCGAGCACGGTCAGGGACGGGCGCGCGGTGCGGGGCGCGTCGGGGCTCACGGGCATCCTCCTGGGACTGGGGTGTTTCCCCCAATCTAGCGGATCTCGCCCGGGCCCCCGCGCCCCGCCCGTGGGTGTCAGCGGTCGAGGTGCTCGATGAGCGCCTTGCGCTGGTGCACGCCGAGACCGCGCAGCCGCCGGGTGCGGGCGATGCCGATCTCGTCCATGATGGCCGCGGAGCGGACCTTGCCGATGCCGGGGGTGGCCTCGAGCAGGTCCGAGACCTTCAGCCGGCTCACGGCCTCGTCCCGGTCCGCCCGGTCGAGGATCTCCGCGACCGTCATGCGGCGCTCGCGCAGCCCCTTCTTCACGTCGGCGCGCGCCGTGCGCGCCCGGGTGGCCTTCTCCCTCGCGGCGGCTCGCTCGTCATCCGTCAACGGTCGCAGTGCCATGTGGTTCCTCCTCGTCGCCACGGACTGCAGCCCCCGTCCCGCGAGAGGACGGACAGCCCGTTTGCTAAAGAAACTACATGAAGATCGATGCTTTGCACGGCAACACGACCGTGGCGTGACCAGGGGTGTCGTCGCCGGGGCACCGGAAGGAGCGGGAGTGCAGGCGCATCCGGAGCTCAGCCCAGCGCGGCCGCCAGCTCCCCGGCGGAGCGGCGGACCGCCTCCTGCAGCGCCGCCGCGTCCGGTCCCCGGCGCAGGATCGCCCGGCTCGAGGCCGCGAGCACCTGCCCGGCCGCCGCGCCGAACACGGCCGGCAGGTCCTCGGCGCGGGCGCCCTGCGCGCCGTAGCCGGGGGCGAGCAGCGGTCCCCGCACGGCCGTCAGGTCGACGCCGAGCTCGGCCAGGGCGTTCCCGACCGTGGCGCCGACCACCAGCCCGCAGGGGCCCAGCCCGGCCCGGGCGGCGGACCCGCCCCCGGGAAGCCGGGCGTTCTCGGCGGCGGCCGCGGCGCACACGGAGCCCGCCACCGAATCCCGGCCCCCGACGTGCTGGACGGAGCGGCCCTCGGGGTTGGACGTGAGCGCCAGCACGAACGTGCCGCGGCCGGTGCGGACCGCCAGGTCCAGGGCCGGGCGCAGCGACTCGAAGCCGAGGTAGGGGCTCAGGGTCACGGCGTCCGCCGCGAGCGGGGACCCCTCCCCCAGCCACGCGGCCGCGTAGGCCTCCATCGTGGAGCCGATGTCGCCGCGCTTGGCGTCGGCGACCGTCAGCAGGCCGGCCGAGCGCGCCTGCGCGAGCAGGTCCTCGAGCACGGCGAAGCCGGCGGCCCCGTAGGGCTCGTACAGCGCCACCTGCGGCTTGATCGCGGCGGCGTGCCCGGCGGCCGCCTCCAGGACCGTCAGCGTGAACCGGCGCAGGCCCTCGGCGGAGCGGGGCAGTCCCCACGCGTCCAGCAGGACCGGGTGCGGGTCGATGCCCACGCACAGGGGCCCGTGCTCGTCCATCGCCGCGCCCAGCCGCGCGCCGAAGGGCGCGCGGCTGGGCGCTGGGGGCACCGGGGCGGGGACCTCAGGCACGCACGACCTCGGGCTCGTCGGCGCGGAGCAGGGCCTCCAGGCGCTGTTCGTGCTCCTGCAGGCTCGTCACGTCCCACGAGTAGGCGCGCAGCGCGGTGACGGCCTGCAGGGCGGCACCCAGCACGGAGACCGTGGTCATCAGGGGCACGCCCACGCTGGTCGCCGCGGCACGGATCTCGTAGCCGTCGCCGCGGGCCGCGCCGCCGGCCGGGGTGTTGAAGATCAGGTCGATCTCCCCGTCCGTGATGAGGTCCACGATGGTCCGCTCGCCGGGGGCCGTCTCCCGGATCTTGCGGACCACGGTGGACTCGATGCCGTTGCGGCGCAGCACGTCGGCGGTCCCGCCGGTGGCGAGGATCTCGAAGCCGAGGTCCCGGAACATCCGCACGTAGGCGATCGAGGAGCGCTTGTCCTTGTTGGCCACCGAGACGAACATCCGCCCGGACGTGGGCAGGGAGACGTTCGCCGCGGCCTGGGCCTTGGCGAAGGCGGTGTCGAAGTACTTGTCCAGGCCCATGACCTCGCCGGTGGAGCGCATCTCCGGGCCGAGCAGGGAGTCGACGACGGCTCCCTCGGCGGTGCGGAACCGTGCGAAGGGCAGGACGGCCTCCTTCACGGCCACGGGGGCCGAGGCGGGCAGCGTGGACCCGTCGATCCGCTGGGGCAGGTGGCCCTGGGCCCGCAGCTGGGCGATGGTCGTCCCGGTGCCGATCAGGGCGGCGGCCTTGGCCAGCTGCACGCCCGTGGCCTTGGAGACGAACGGTACGGTGCGGGAGGCCCGCGGGTTCGCCTCGATGACGTAGAGGATGTCGGAGGCCACGGCGAACTGGATGTTGATGAGCCCGCACACGCCCACGCCGCGGGCGATCGCCAGGGTGGCCTCGCGCACGCGCTCGACCACGTCCGGGCCGAGGGTGATCGACGGCAGGGTGCACGCGGAGTCCCCGGAGTGGATGCCGGCCTCCTCGAGGTGCTCCATGACCCCGCCCACGTAGAGCTCCCGGCCGTCGTAGAGGGCGTCCACGTCGATCTCGATGGCGTCCTCGAGGAACTTGTCGATCAGCGCCGGCCGCGAGGCGGAGACCTCGGTGGCGTTCTGCAGGTAGCGGGCCAGGGCCGGCTCGTCGTAGACGATCTCCATGCCGCGGCCGCCGAGCACGTAGGAGGGGCGCACGAGCACGGGGTAGCCGATCTCGTCCGCGATCCGCTTGGCGCCCTCGAAGGTGGACGCCGTGCCGTTCTTCGGCTGGCGCAGACCGGCCCCGGCGAGCACGCGGGCGAACTCCCCGCGGTCCTCGGCGAGGTCGATGGCCTCCGGGGTGGTGCCGAGGATCGGCACGCCCGCGGCCTTGAGCTGGGCGGCGAGCTTGAGCGGCGTCTGCCCGCCCAGCTGGACGAACACCCCCAGCAGCCCGCCGGTGCGCCGCTCCGCCTCGACGACCTCCATGACGTCCTCGAAGGTCAGCGGTTCGAAGTACAGCCGCGTGGAGACGTCGTAGTCGGTGGAGACGGTCTCCGGGTTGCAGTTGACCATGACGGTCTCGTGCCCGGCCTCGCGCAGCACCATGGACGCGTGCACGCACGAGTAGTCGAACTCGATGCCCTGCCCGATCCGGTTCGGGCCCGACCCCAGGATCATGATCGAGGGGCGCTCGTGCCGGCCGACCTCGCTCTCCTCGTCGTAGGAGGAGTAGTGGTACGGGGTGAACGCCTCGAACTCCGCCGCGCACGTGTCGACGGTCTTGAACACGGGCCGGATGCCCAGCGCGTGGCGCACGCCGCGCACCACGTCCTCGGCCAGGTGGGCGAGCTCGCCGATCTGCGCGTCGGAGAAGCCGTGCCGCTTGGCCAGGCGCAGGGTGCGGACCGTGAGGTCGGCGTCCTCGCGCACGACGTCCGCGACCTCGTTGAGCAGCACCAGCTGATCGAGGAACCAGGGGTCGATGCCCGTCGCCTCGTAGAGCCGCTCCACGGACGCGCCGGCCAGCAGGGCCTGCTGGACCTGCCGGATCCGCTCCGTGGTGGGCGTGCGGGTGGCGTCGACGAGCCGCGCCAGGGCGTCGGCGTCGAGCTCGCGGCGCACGAAGGAGAAGCTGGAGTCCTTCTGCTCGAGGGAGCGCATGGCCTTCTGCAGCGCCTCGGTGAAGTTGCGCCCGATCGCCATGGCCTCGCCGACCGACTTCATGGTGGTGGTCAGCGTGGGGTCCGCGGCCGGGAACTTCTCGAATGCGAAGCGCGGGATCTTCACGACGACGTAGTCCAGCGTCGGCTCGAAGGACGCGGGGGTCTTGCGGGTGATGTCGTTGGGGATCTCGTCGAGGGTGTAGCCCAGCGACAGCTTCGTGGCAATCTTGGCGATCGGGAAGCCGGTGGCCTTCGAGGCGAGGGCCGAGGAGCGGGAGACGCGCGGGTTCATCTCGATGACGACGACGCGGCCGGTGTCCGGCTCGATCGCGAACTGGATGTTGCACCCGCCGGTGTCGACGCCGACCTCACGGATCACGGCGATCGCGATGTCCCGCAGGTTCTGGTACTCGCGGTCCGTCAGCGTCATGGCCGGGGCCACGGTGATGGAGTCCCCGGTGTGCACCCCGACGGCGTCGAAGTTCTCGATGGAGCAGACAACCACGACGTTGTCGTGCTTGTCGCGCATCATCTCCAGCTCGTACTCCTTCCAGCCGAGGATGGACTCCTCGAGGAGCACCTCGGAGGTGGGGCTGTACTGGATGCCGGCGCCGGCGATGCGGTGCAGGTCCTCCTCGTCGTAGGCCAGGCCCGAGCCCAGGCCGCCCATCGTGAAGGACGGGCGCACCACCATGGGGTAGCCCAGCTCCTCGGCGGCGGCCAGAGCCTCCGGCATGGAGTGCACGATGACGGACCGGGCGGACTCGGCGCCGCAGCGCTCAACCACGCCCTTGAACTTCTCGCGGTCCTCGCCGAGGTTGATGGCCTCGACGTTGGCGCCGATCAGCTCCACCCCGTACTTCTCGAGCACTCCGTTGGCGTCGAGGGCGATCGCCGTGTTGAGCGCGGTCTGCCCGCCCAGGGTCGGCAGCACGGCGTCGGGCCGCTCCTTGGCGATGATCTTCTCCACCACCTCGGGGGTGATGGGCTCCACGTAGGTCGCGTCGGCGAACTCGGGGTCGGTCATGATGGTCGCCGGGTTGGAGTTCACGAGGATGACCCGCAGGCCCTCCTCCTTGAGCACCCGGAGGGCCTGCGTGCCCGAGTAGTCGAACTCCGCGGCCTGCCCGATGACGATCGGCCCGGAGCCGATGACCAGAACGCTGGTGAGATCTGTCCTGCGCGGCATGTCAGTTCTGCCCTTCTTCCTGTGCGTTCGGGGTGTCCTCGGAGCTCTGGGCGCCCTGGGCGCCGCCGGGGACGGCGTTGTCGACGGCCGGGTCGGCGCGGCCGTCCCGGTGGCTGTCCATCAGCTCGATGAAACGGCCGAAGAGGTAGGAGGCGTCGTGCGGGCCGGCGGCGGCCTCCGGGTGGTACTGCACCGAGAACGCGGGCAGGTCGAGGCAGTTGAGGCCCTCCACCACGTCGTCGTTGAGGCACACGTGGCTGACCTCGACGCGTCCGAACTCGCCCAGGGGCGCCTCGACCGGGCCGTCCAGCGGCGCGTCGACGGCGAAGCCGTGGTTGTGGGCGGTGATCTCCACGCGCCCGGTCCTTCGGTCCAGGACCGGCTGGTTGATCCCCCGGTGGCCGAAGACGAGCTTGTAGGTGCCGAAGCCTAGGGCCCGGCCGAGCAGCTGGTTGCCGAAGCAGATGCCGAAGAAGGGGATGCCGGCGCGCAGCACCTCCCGCAGCGTCCCGACCTGCAGCTCGGCGGTGGCGGGGTCGCCGGGGCCGTTGGAGAAGAAGACCCCGCGCGGGGCCAGGGCCTGGATCCGCTCGAAGCCGGTGTCGGCGGGCACCACGTGCACGCGCACCCCGCGCTCGGCGAAGCGGTGCGGCGTCATCGACTTGATCCCCAGGTCCACCGCCACGAGCTCGTGCAGCACCTCGCCCGTCCAGCCGTGCTCGGCGGGCTCGACGACGTAGGCCTCCGGGATCGAGACGGTCTCGGCGAGCCGGCGCCCCTCCATCCGCTCGGCGGCGCCGACCTCGGCCACGAGCTCGGAGTCGGGGCGCAGCGCGGCGTCCCCGGAGAAGATCCCGCCGCGCATCGCGCCGCGGTCGCGCAGGTGGCGGGTGATGGCCCGGGTGTCGACGTCCTGGATGCCGACGACGCCCTGCGCCGCCAGCTGCTCGTCGAGTGAGCCCTCGGAGCGCCAGTTGGACGGGCGGCGGGCGGCGTCGCGCACGACGTAGCCGGACACCCAGATCCGCCGGGACTCGGCGTCGGCGGCGTTGACGCCGGTGTTGCCGATGTGCGGGGCGGTCTGCACGACGAGCTGGCCGGCGTAGGACGGGTCGGTGATGGTCTCCTGGTAGCCGGTCATGCCGGTGGAGAACACGGCCTCGCCGAGGGCGGTGCCGAGCGCGCCGTAGGCGCGGCCGCGGAAGACGCGGCCGTCCTCCAGCACGAGCACGGCGGGGTCAGTGGTGATCGAGCTCAAGGGTCGTCCTCACGTTCAGGTCTGTGGTGCGGGAAGGCGGGGCGGCGGTGGGCGCCGCCGGCGGGTCAGGAGTGCGGTGCCGGGGCGATCGCCTCCACGGCGGCGAGGAGGCGCTGCTTGTCCTCGGCCCGCTGGGTGCGGAAGCCGGTGTCCACCACGGTGGCGCCCAGCCTCCAGGTGAGCACCGCGAGCCCGTCCTTCTCCACGAACTTGCCGACCATGCCGGAGCTGGTGCCCACGGCCACGAGGTCCGCGGCGGGGACGAACAGGGGCGGGGCGCCCTGTCGGTCGAGGAGCACGCCGTCGTCGAGGACCAGGGCCGTCGCCCGGGCACGGACGCCCAGCCCGTGGGCGGCGATCCGCTCGAGCGGGGCACCGGCCTCCGTGGTGCTCACGTACATGCCCGGCACGACGAGCCGGGGCTCGCGCTCCTCGATCCCCGCGGGCGGCGCGGCCAGCGCGGGGATCCCGGACTGGCGTCGCACGCGCGTGGTCCAGCCCCGGCGGAGCAGGGCGAACAGCACGGCGAGGACGAGGACCGTGACGAGCACGGTGGTGAGCTGGTCCATGGGACGGGGGCCTCCGGGCGGTGGAAGGGGTCGGCGCGGTCAGGCGGCAGGGGTCGGGACGGGGGCGTTGAGCGACCCGTCGAGGACGGTGGGGTGGCCCCGGAAGAAGGTGGCGCGCACCGCACCGGGCAGCTCCATGCCGCGGTAGGGGCTGTTGCGGCCCTTGGACGCGTGCCGGGCGGGGTCCACCACGGTGGTCGCGGCCGGGTCCCACAGGGTGATGTTCGCGGGCTCGCCCTCTTCGAGCGGGCGGCCCTGGCCCGCCAGGCGCCCGATCCGGGCGGGGGCCGCCGAGGTGATCCGGGCGACGTCACGCCAGGTCAGCAGGCCGGTGTCGACGAGACTCAGCTGGACCACGGACAGCGCGGTCTCGAGCCCGGTCATCCCGTTGGCCGCGCACGACCACTCGCACTCCTTGTCCTCGGCCGGGTGCGGCGCGTGGTCGGTGCCGATCACGTCGATGGTGCCGTCGGCCACGGCCTCGCGCAGGGCGTGCACGTCCTCGTCCGTGCGCAGCGGCGGATTGACCTTGAACACCGGGTCGAAGCTGCGGACCCGCTCGTCGGTCAGCAGCAGGTGGTGCGGGGTGGCCTCGGCGGTGACGTCGATGCCGCGCTGCTTGGCCCAGCGGACGATGTCCACGGAGCCCCTGGTGGAGAGGTGGCAGATGTGCACGCGGGAGCCGACGTGCTCGGCGAGCAGCACGTCGCGGGCGATGATGGCCTCCTCCGCGACAGCGGGCCAGCCCGTCAGCCCGAGCTCGGCGGACACGGAGCCCTCGTTCATCTGGGCGCCCTCGGTCAGCCGCGGCTCCTGGGCGTGCTGGGCCACGACGCCGTCGAAGCCCTTGACGTACTCCAGGGCCCGGCGCATGAGCACCGGGTCGTGCACGCACATGCCGTCGTCGGAGAACATCCGCACCCCGGCGCGGGACTCGGCCATCGCCATGATCTCGGACAGCCGCTCGCCCTTGAGGCCCACGGTGACGGCGCCCACGGGACGGACGTCGACCCAGCCCGCGGAGCGGCCCAGCTCGTGCACCTGCTCCACGACCCCGGCCGTGTCCGCCACGGGATCCGAGTTGGCCATCGCGAAGACCGCGGTGTAGCCGCCGAGCGCTGCGGCCCGGGTGCCGGTCTCGACGGTCTCGGCGTCCTCCCGGCCCGGTTCGCGCAGGTGCGTGTGGATGTCCACGAGCCCGGGCAGGGCCACGAGCCCGGCGGCGTCGACGACGCGGGCGGCACCCGCCGCCGCGTCGAGATCGGGGCCGATGCGCCGGACGACTCCCTCCTCGACGAGGATGTCGGCGGTCTGCTCGCCGAGCAGCTGGGCGCCCTGGATGAGGTACGAGGTCACGTGGGTTCAGCGCTCCTGGGGGTGCGGGGTGGAGGTGGGGTCGAGGTCGTCGCCGGACAGCAGCAGGTAGAGCACCGACATCCGCACGGAGACGCCGTTGCGCACCTGGTCCAGGACCGTCGAGCGCGGCGAGTCCGCCGCGGCCGAGGAGATCTCCAGGCCGCGGTTCATGGGTCCCGGGTGCATGATCGCCGTGGAAGCCCCGGCGTCGTCGAGGGCGGCGACCCGCTCGGGGGTGAGCCCCCACTCCCGGGCGTACTCCTGGGGGGTCGGGAAGAAGGCGGCGTGCATCCGCTCCCGCTGCACGCGCAGCATCATCACGGCGTCCGGGGCGGGGTCCAGCGCCTCGTCGAGGGAGAACACCACCCGGCACGGCCAGTCCGCGATGCCGACCGGCAGCAGGGTGGGCGGGGCCACGAACGTGACGCGGGCGCCCAGGGTGGTGAACAGCCACAGGTCGGAGCGGGCCACCCGGGAGTGCAGGACGTCGCCGACGATCACCACGTGCATGCCCTCGAGGTCGAGCCCGCGGGTGCTGTCGCGGCCCTCGGTGCGGGCGCGGTGCTGGCGCAGGGTCATGGCGTCGAGCAGGGCCTGCGTGGGGTGCTCGTGCGTGCCGTCGCCGGCGTTGACCACGGCGGCGTCGATCCAGTCGGACTCGGCCAGCTGCTGCGGGGAGCCGGAGGCCGAGTGCCGGATCACCACGGCGTCGGCGCTCATCGCCGCGAGGGTCTGGGCGGTGTCCTTGAGGGACTCCCCCTTCGAGACCGACGAGCCCTTGGCGGAGAAGTTGAGGACGTCCGCGGACAGGCGCTTGGCGGCCGTCTCGAAGGAGATCCGGGTGCGGGTCGAGTCCTCGAAGAAAAGGTTGACCACGGTGCGGCCCCGCAGCGCGGGGAGCTTCTTGACGGAGCGCTGTCCCACGGCGGCCATCTGGTCCGCGGTGTCCAGGACGGTCAGGGCGGCGTCGTAGGAGAGGTCCTTCGTGGACAGCAGGTGCCTCATGCGCCGGCTCCCGGCGCGGTGGTCTCGATGACCACGCAGTCGGCGTTCGCGTCCGCGCGCGGCTCGGGGTCGGTCTCGGCCAGGCGGACCCGCACCTTCTCCTGGGAGGAGGTGGGCAGGTTCTTGCCCACGTGGTCGGCGCGGATGGGCAGCTCGCGGTGTCCGCGGTCCACGAGCACGGCGAGGCGGACCACGCGGGGGCGCCCGACGTCCACGAGGGCGTCGAGGGCGGCGCGCACGGTGCGCCCGGAGTACAGCACGTCGTCGACGAGGACCACGGTGCGCCCGTCGATGCCCTGCACGGGGATGCGGGTCGGCCGGGGGGCGCGGGCGGGATTCTTGCGCAGGTCGTCCCGGAACATCGTGACGTCGAGCTGGCCGAGGCTCGCGGCGGCGTCGAAGCCGGAGTCGGTCGCGGCGATCTTGGCGGCGATCCGCTGGGCCAGCGGATAGCCGCGGCGCGGGATGCCGAGCAGGACGAGGTCCGAGCTGCCCTTGTTGGCCTCGAGGATCTCGTGGGCGATGCGCGTCAGCGCGCGGTCGATGTCGGCTGCCGAGAGGATGACGCGCGCGGCCGCGGGTCCCGTCGAGGGACCGGCCGCGGAGGTGTCGTCAGTCATGGGTGCCGCCTCCTTCCCCGCCTCACAGGACGGACTTAAAGGTTGCTTGCTCGCCCCAAGTTAGCACAGCGGCCCTCCCGCCCCGCGCCGGACGTGACGCCCGCCTCGTCCGGGGACCCCGTCCGGGTCAGGCGCTGTGGTCGGCCCGCTCCCACCAGGCGGCGGTGGCCGCGGCGGAGCCGAGGGCGACGAGCACGACGCCCAGGATCCCGGCCGGGCCGGCGTCCGCGGCGTCCGGGCCGGCGGTCCCGGCGAGGAGGGCGGGCACGGCCCAGGGGAACCACGCGCCGTGCCCGACGGCGGCGAGCACCTGCGCCACGAGGACGGTGAGGAACAGGACCGCCACGGCGGGCAGGTAGCCCCGGCCCACGCTCGCGGCCAGCCCGTAGGACGCGGCCAGACCCGCCGTCAGGAGCCCGGTGCCGAGGACGCCGCCGGCGCCGCGCAGGGCCACACCGCCCGACCAGCCCGGCAGTCCGAGGGCCGCGCCGAGGACGAGCACGAGCGCGACGAGGAGCACCGTGAGCGCGGCGCACCAGACGAGCAGCAGCAGCAGCTTGGCGAGGACCACGGCGGTGCGGGAGGTGGGCAGGGCCAGCAGGTCGGTGGCGGTCCGGTCGGAGAACTCCCGGCCGAAGATCCAGATCGCGGCGGTCCCGAAGATGATCAGCCCGCCCACCGCGACGGTCTGCGCGGTGAGGGAGAAGTATCCCGGCCAGTCCGCGGTGCCGCCGGTGAGCTGCGCCTTGGTGCCGAGCAGTCCCATCGACCGGGCCCGGTCGACGTCCTGCAGCACGAACATGAAGAACGCCCCCACCCCGCCGGCGAGGGCGATGGCCCCGGCGGTGGCCCACGGCACGCGGGAGCGGCGCAGCTTCAGCGCCTCCGCGTGCACCGCGGCCCCGAGCTCACCGGGCACCGGAGCGCTCCTCCGGGCGCCCGGCGCCGACCAGGCGCAGGAAGTAGGTCTCGAGGTCCTCGCGGACCACCGCGAGGCCGGTGGGCGGCACGCCGCCGTGCACGAGGGCGGCGGCTACGGCGTCCGGCCGGTCCGTGGCCCGGGCTTCCCCGAGCACGACCGCGCCGGGCCCGCGGTGCGCCTCGAAGCCGGCGGCGGCCAGGACGCGCACCGCCCGGGCGTCGTCCCGCGTGGTCAGCTCCAGGTGGCGGCGGACCCGGTCGGGCAGGTCGGCCGTGGCGAACTGGTCGATCAGCCCGCCCCGGTGCAGGACGCCGATCCGGGTGGCGACGCGGGCGACCTCGCCGAGGATGTGGCTGGAGAGCAGCACCGCGGTGCCCTGCTCGCGGGCGAGGTGCTCGAGCAGGGTGCGGACCTCGACGACGCCGGCCGGGTCCAGGCCGTTGACCGGCTCGTCCAGGACCAGCAGGGAGGGCCGGTGCAGCATGGCCCGGGCCAGTGCCAGGCGCTGCAGGTTGCCCTGGGACAGGACGCGGGCGCGGCGGTCCGCGTGTTCGCGCAGCCCGAAGAGCTCCACGGCGTCCTGCACCGCGGTCGGCGACCGCAGCCGGCGCAGCCGGCGGGCGACCTCGAGGTTCTCGCGCACGGTGAGCTCGGGATAGGCGGAGGCGGCCTCCACGAGGTAGCCGACCTCGGCCCGGACCGACCGGTCGCCGCGGCCGCGGCCGAGGACCGTGACGGAGCCGGCCGAGGGCCGGACCATGCCGAGGACCGTCCGCATGACCGTGGTCTTCCCGGCGCCGTTGAGCCCCAGGAGCGCGTAGAGCTCCCCCGGGCGCACCTCGAAGGTGACGCGGTCGACCGCGCGCACGGCCCCGTAGTGCTTCGAGACGCCCTGCAGGCGCAGCGCGGGAGCTGTCATGCGGACCTCCCCGGAGCGGACGGTCGTGGTCCCGGTAGGATAGCGCTCCGGGCGGGGCGCTCAGCCCAGCAGGGTCGGCTTCATCTGCTGGAGCCGGCCCAGCAGGCCGTTGACGAAGCGCGGGGAGTCGTCCCCCGCAAGCTCCTTGGCGAGGTTCACGGCCTCGGCCACGGCGACCCCGTCCGGGACGTCGTCGTTGAACAGCAGCTCCCAGGCCCCCACGCGCAGCACGTTGCGGTCCACCGCCGGCATCCGCTCCAGGGTCCAGCCCTGGGAGTACGTCTCGAGGTACTCGTCGAGCTCACCGCGGCGCATCGTGACCCCGAGGACGAGTTCCTCGGCGTATGGGGAGACGAGCGAGTCGCTGTGCAGCCGGCGCCGCTCCATGACCTCCCGGGCGTCCTCGGAACGCTGCTCCGCCTCGAAGAGGATCTCCACGGCGCGCCGGCGCGCCTTGCCCCGGGCGCTCACTCGTTGACGCGGCCCAGGTAGTCACCCGTGCGGGTGTCGACCTTGACCTTGGTGCCCTGCTCGAGGAACAGCGGCACCTGGATCTGGTAGCCGGTCTCCACGGTGGCGGGCTTCGTGCCGCCGGTGGAGCGGTCGCCCTGCAGGCCCGGCTCGGTGTAGGTGATCTCGAGGACCACGGACGCGGGCAGCTCGATGTAGAGGGGGGCGCCCTCGTGCAGCGCGACGGTCGCGTTGAGGTTCTCGAGCATGAAGTTGGCGGCGTCGCCCACCACCTCACCGGGGACGGTGATCTGGTCGTAGGTCTTGTTGTCCATGAAGACGTAGTCGGCGCCGTCCTGGTACAGGTACTGGTACTCGCTGCGGTCCACCGTGGCGGTCTCGATCTTGGCGCCGGCGTTGAAGGTCTTGTCGACCACCTTCCCGGAGGTGATGTTGCGCATCTTGGTGCGCACGAACGCCCCGCCCTTGCCCGGCTTGACGTGCTGGAACTCGATGACGTTCCAGAGGTTGCCCTCCAGCTTCAGGACGGTGCCGTTCTTGATGTCGTTGGTGGTAGCCACAGGTTCTCTCTCTGGTTGTCTGGGAAGTCGGCAGGTCGGCGCGGCGGGGGGTGTCGTCCCGGACCGCGGACCATTCTAGCTGGGCGCGCCCTCGGCGATCTCCTGGTAGGTCGCGAAGAGGATCGCGGGGTCGGGAACCTCGAGCACGCGGGGCCGGCCGACGGCGTCGAGGACGACGAAGCGCAGCAGGTTCCCGCGGGTCTTCTTGTCCCGCTTCATGGCCTCCAGCAGCCGCGGCCACTGGTCCCACCGGTACGTGGTCGGCAGGCCGAGGGACGCGAGGACGCTGCGGTGGCGCTCGACGACGTCGTCGGACAGGTTCCCGGCCGTGCGGGCGAGCTCCGCGGCGAAGACCATCCCCACGGAGACCGCGGCGCCGTGGCGCCACTGGTAGCGCTCGTTGTGCTCGATGGCGTGGCCGAGGGTGTGCCCGTAGTTGAGCATCTCGCGGCGGCCGGTGTCGCGCAGGTCGCCGGAGACGACCTCGGCCTTGACCCGGATGCTGCGCTCCACGAGTTCGCGCACCACCTCGGACTGCGAGTCGCGCACCGCCTCCGGGTGGGCCTCGATGAGCTCGAGGATCCGCTCGTCGGCGATGAAGCCGCACTTGACGACCTCCGCCATGCCGGTGAGCAGCTCGTTCTCGGGCAGCGTGCTCAGCGTGTCGAGGTCGCACAGCACGGCTGCGGGCGGGTGGAAGGTCCCCACGAGGTTTTTGCCCTCGGCGGTGTTGATCCCGGTCTTGCCGCCCACCGCGGCGTCGACCATGCCGAGCAGGGTGGTGGGCACGTGCACCACGCGCACGCCGCGCAGCCAGGTGGCGGCCACGAAGCCCGCGAGATCGGAGACCGCTCCCCCGCCCACGGAGACGATGGCGTCCGAGCGGGTGAAGTCGTTCTGCCCGAGGACCTGCCAGCAGAAGGACGCCACCTGGACGTGCTTGCCCTCCTCCGCGTCCGGGATCTCGGCGGTGAAGGCCTGGTAGCCCTGGCCGCGCAGCTCCTCCATGACCACGTCGCCGGTGCTGCGCAGCGCCCGCGGGTGGATGACGAGCACGCGCTGGACGCGGTCGCCGAGCACCCGGGGGACCTCGCCGAGCAGCCCGTGGCCCACGAGCACGTCGTAGTTCTCGGCCGGACGGTCCCCGGTGACGGAGATGGTCGTGACGGTGCGGGGAGCGGACTCGCTCATGCCTGGGCCTCCTGGGTGCTGTCGGTGGTGCCGGCGCCGCCGCGTAGGGACCGCAGGCGGGTGAGCTCCGCCTCGAGGTCGGCGCCGATCTCGGCGACGGGCCGGTTGCCCCGGCCGTCGAGGGTGATGTCGGCGAGCTCCTCGTAGCAGGCGCGCCGGGACTCGTAGAGCTCCTGCCAGCGCCGCTCCGGGTCCGGCTGGAGCATGGGGCGGGTCCGGTTGCCGCTGATCCGCGGCAGCACGGTCTCGGTGTCCACCTCGAGGTAGGCGACGGTCTCGTGGCGCAGCAGCTCGCGGGTGGACGGGGTCGTGGGGGCGCCGCCGCCCACGGAGAAGATCGCGTTGGCGTGGTCGGGGTCCCGGAGTATCTCGGCGACGGTGTCCGCCTCGAGGTCGCGGAAATACTTCTCGCCGTGCTCGGCGAAGATCTTCGAGATCACCCCGTAGCGGGAGACGATGACCTGGTCCGCGTCCACGAAGTCGTAACCGTAGAACTTGGACATGTGCAGCGCCAGGAAGGACTTGCCGGCGGCCATGGGCCCGATCAGCACCACGGGCCGCTGCGGGACCGCGGGGGCGTCGGCAGGAGCGGGGAACTGGGCGTTCACGCCTGGCCCTCCCCGGTCTCGACGGGCGCCACGAAGGGGTCGCCCATGTGGTCGTCGCGGGCCGCGGCGGCGTCGTCCTCGAAGGCCCCGAGCTCGCCGGCGGAGTACAGGGACTCCGGGATGGATGCGAGGTAGGCGTCCCGGTTGCGGGCGGTCTCGGCGATCGAGTCCCCGCCGAACTTCTCCGTCACGGCGTCGGCGAGCACGAGGGCCACCATCGCCTCGGCGACCACGCCGGCAGCCGGCACGGCGCAGACGTCCGAGCGCTGGTGGTGGGCGCGGGAGGACTCTCCGGTGGCGACGTCGACGGTGCGCAGGGCCTTCGGCACGGTCGCGATGGGCTTCATGGCCGCACGCACGCGCAGGACGTCGCCGATGGACATGCCGCCCTCGATCCCGCCCGCCCGATTGCTGACGCGGCGCACGACGCCGTCGGCGCCGCGGGAGATCTCGTCGTGGGCCTCGGAGCCCGGCCGGGCGGCGGTCAGGAAGCCGTCTCCGACCTCGACGCCCTTGATGGCCTGGATGCCCATGAGGGCCCCGGCCAGACGGGAGTCCAGCCGGCGGTCCCAGTGCACGTAGGAGCCGAGCCCGGGCGGCAGCCCGTAGGCCAGGACCTCGACGACGCCGCCGAGGGTCTCCCCGTTCTTGTGGGCGGCGTCCACCGCCGCCACCATGGACTCCGCCGTGGCGGGGTCGAAGCAGCGCAGCGGGTCGGCGTCGAGCCCGCCGACGTCGGAGGGCAGCGGGCGCGGGGCGTCCACCGGGGCGCTGACCGTGCCCACAGCGGTCGTGTGGGAGACGAGGTGCACGCCCACGGCCTCCAGGATCTTGGCGGCGACGGCGCCGAGTGCCACGCGCGTGGCCGTCTCGCGGGCGCTGGCCCGCTCGAGCACGGGCCGGGCCTCGTCGAAGCCGTACTTCTGCATGCCGGTGAGGTCGGCGTGGCCGGGCCGGGGGCGGGTCAGGGGGGCGTTGCGGGCGCGGCCCGCGAGGACGTCCGGGTCCACGGGGTCCGCGGACATCACCTCGCGCCACTTGGGCCACTCGGTGTTGGCGATCTCGATCGCCACCGGCCCGCCCTGGGTCACGCCGTGGCGCACGCCGCCGAGGAGGCGCACCTGGTCCTGCTCGAACTTCATGCGTGCGCCGCGCCCGTAGCCGAGCCGGCGCCGGGCCAGGGCGTCGCGGACGTCCTGACTGGTCAGGCTCACACCCGCCGGGACGCCCTCGATGATCCCGACGAGCGCCTCGCCGTGCGACTCGCCGGCCGTGAGCCAACGCAACATAACAACTCTTTCCGTTCGGGGTCTCGACGGCAGGGCCGCGGAGGGCGCGGCCGCCGACAGGTCTCAGGTGCGGCGCAGGGACGGGACGGCGAGGATGGGCCGGCCCACGGCCGTGCACATGGCGGCGATCACGTCCTGCTCGCAGGGCAGGGGTGTGCCCGGATCGCGGCCGGTGAACAGGCGGATCTGGTCCACCGCCTGGAAGATCAGCATATCGAGTCCGGGGGCCACCGCTCCCCCGGCCCGGGACCAGGCGCCGGCGATCGCCGACGGCCACGGGTCGTAGGCGGCGTCGAGGAGCACCCCCGTGGTGGCCGGGGCGCCGGCCTCCAGCTGCGCCGCCAGCTCGTCCGCGCCGTGCGGCGGGAGCGTCGAGACGACCACGTCGTAGCCGGCCAGGAGGCCCGGCGTCTCGTCCCACGCCCGCAGTCGCACGGGGACCCCGAGCCGGCGGCCCGCATCGGCGGCGCGCCCGGCGCGGGCGGCGGAGCGCACGAAGACGTCCACCGAGGCGGCCCCGAGCCGCTGGGCGGCGGCGACGGCGGCCGTGGCCGTGCCGCCCCCGCCGAGGACGGCGGCCCGGGGGGCCTCCGGCACCGTGCCCGCCGCGAGCACCGCGCCCACGATGCCGGTGACGTCGGTGTTGTGGCCCAGCACCGTCCCGTCCGGGCGGAAGAGCAGGGTGTTGACCACGCCGACCGCGTCCCCCAGCGCCGTCAGCTCGTCGGAGCACGCTGCGGCGACCGACTTGAGGGGCATCGTCACCGACAGCCCGCGCCAGGCGGGGTCGCCACGGCGGGCGTCGACGAACGGCGGGAGCTGCTCCTCGACCAGGTCGTGGGCGTCGTAGTGCACGTCCTCGCCCAGCACCGCGTAGGCGGCGCGGTGCAGGTCCGGGGACCGCGAGTGGCCGATGGGGTGGCCCACCACGGCGGCGCGGGCGGGGCTCACCCGCACCGGCCCTCGTTCTCGCTGCACCACTGGTTGTACTCCTCCACGTACTCGAGGTGCTGGGCGTAGGTCTCGGCGAACTTCGTCTCGCCCGTGTCGAGGTCCACGGTCACCCAGAAGTAGTAGTCGTTGTCCTGCGGGTCGGCGGCCGCCACGATGGCGGCGTCCCCCGGGGAGCCGATCGGGCCCACCGGCAGCCCCGGGTTGGCGAAGGTGTTGTACCGGTTGGACGCGTCGCGGCGCTCCTCCTCGGAGAAGTCGTAGCTCCTGCGGTCGAGGCCGTAGGTCACCGACGCGTCGGACTGGATGAACCCGGACGTCTCGCCCTCGGGGTTGTCGAGGCGGTTCTGGATCGCGCCGGCCACCACGTCGTAGTGCTCGGGCTGGACCTCGAACTCGATGATCGAGCCGATGGTGAGCACCTCGAAGATCTGCTCCTCGTCGGTGATCCCGTTGTCGTCGAGGGTCGTGCGGGTGCGGTCGACCATGGCCTGCAGGATCTGCTCCGCCGTGGCGTCCAGCGGGAACCGGTACTCGCCCGGGTGCAGCCAGCCCTCGAGGGTCGGGAAGCGGTCCGGGATCCCGAACGTCCCCGTGTCTTCCTGGTAGGCCTCGAACTCGGAGACGGGGATGCCGGTGGACTCGCTGAGGATCCCGAAGACGTCGGACATGCGCAGGGTCCGGTTGACCGCCGCGTAGTGGCTGGCCTCGTCCTCCTCCATGAGCGCGCCCACGGCGGCCTCGGAGCTCATCTCCGTGCGCAGCTCGTACTCGCCCGGCTGGATGAACTGCTCGGCGTGGTCCTCCTGGTAGGTCTCGATGAACGTCTCGGCGTCCGCCACGATCCCCTGCGCCTCGAGGGCGACGGCGACCTGCCCGGTGGTGGCGCCCTCGGCGACGGAGAACGTCACGGGGTCCTTGCCCTCGCCGCGGTAGTCGCGGATCTCGAACCACCCGAAGGTGGAGGCGAGCACGGACACGGTGATCAGCGCGGCGAGCAGGAACAGGGCGATGGCCGTGGTCAGGGATACGCGGCCGCGGCGCAGGCGCCGCTTGATCTGCTCGGCGGTGAGCTCCTCGTGCTCGAACACGCCGCGCAGGCCCGTGGAGGGCTCCCGCGACGACGGTGCGTCGAGCAGGCTGCCCAGACCGCCGCCGGACGACTCGCGGGGCGCCTCGGGTCGGCGGGGCGCCGACTGGTCGTACGGATCGTCGCTCACGAATGCTCTCCGTCCGGATCGGTGGTCGTCAACGGTGCCGTGCGCGCCCGGTCGGGCGCTCCGGCGGTGTCCTCGGCGGTGTCCTCGGCCCTGCTTCCGGCTCCGGTGGACGACTCCCCGCGGTGCACCACGGCAGGACCCTGCCCGTCGTGGTCACCCCCATTATGCGGGACGGCGGCATCCTCGGTGCCCGGGAGCGGCGGGTCCACCGGCGCGCCGGGCTCCTCCCCGGTGGCCTTGGCCAGGTCCACGGCGCTCTGCAGGATGGTGGCGGCGGCCACCTGGTCGACCTTGTCCATGTGGTCGCGGCGGGAGATTCCGGCCTCCAGCAGCACCCGGTGGGCGTCCACCGTGCTGAGGCGTTCGTCGACCAGCCGCACCGGCACGTCGCGGCCCTTCACGCGCAGCCGCCGCACGAGGGCCTCCGCGTAGTCCCGCGCCATCGCGGTCGAGGCGTTCTCCCCGCCGTCGAGGCTGCGGGGCAGGCCGACGTAGACGGCGACGACGTCGTGCTCCTGGACCAGCCCGGCCAGGAGCTTCACGTCGAAGCCCTTCCGGGGGTCGCGCCGGAGCGTGGTGAGCGGCGTGGCGAGGATGCCGTCGGGGTCGCACAGGGCCACCCCGACGCGGACCAGGCCGACGTCGACCCCCATCCGCCGTCCCCGGGCGTAGGCGTCCCTCACGCGGCGGCGCCGCCCGTCGCCCGGGCGATGTCGGCCAGCACCGCGTCCAGGGCGGCCCCGGACCGGGCGGGGTCCTGCCCGCCGCCCTGGGCGATGTCGTCCTTGCCGCCGCCGCCCCCGCCGAGGACCTTGGCGGCCGAGCGCACGAGCCGGCCGGCCTGCACCCCGGCGTCGCGGGCGCCCTCGGTGGTGGCCACGAGGACCAGGGGACGGCCCTTGGCCGTGCCCGTGACGGCGACGACGAACGGCTCCGCCGTCATCCGGCCCCGCAGGTCGAGCGCGAGCGAGCGGACTTCGTCGGCCCCGGAGACCTCGCCCATGTCGTACGTCAGGGCCTTGACCGCGCCGACCTGGCGCACCCCGTCGAGCAGCGAGCCGGCCTGCGCCTGGAGCTTCTCCCGGCGCAGGACCGCGAGCTCCTTCTCGGCCGACTTCAGCTTCTCGAGGGTGCCCGCCAGGCGCTCGGGCAGCTCCGCGGAGGACTGCACCTTGAGCATGCCGGTGAGCTGGTGCACGAGGGTCCGCTCGGCGGCGAGGTGCCGGAACGAGTCCAGGCCCACGAGGGCCTCGACGCGGCGGTTGCCCGAGCCCACGGACTGCTCGGTGAGCAGGGTGAGCGAGCCGATCTGGGCGGTGGCGCCCACGTGCGTGCCGCCGCACAGCTCCCGGGACCACGGCCCGTTCAGCTCGACCACGCGCACCCGGTCCCCGTACTTCTCGCCGAACAGGGACATGGCGCCCATGGCCTTCGCCTCGGCGAGGGCCATCTCCTGCGTCACGACCTCGTGGTTCGCGTGGATCGCCGCGTTGGAGACTTCCTCGATCTCCTGGCGCTGGGCCTCGGCGAGCCCCTCGCCCCACGCGAAGTCGAAGCGCAGGTAGCCCTCCTTGTTGAAGGAGCCGCGCTGGACGGCCTCGGGCCCGAGGATGTCGTGGAGGGCGGCGTGCACGATGTGGGTGCCGGTGTGGGCGGCCTCGGCGGCCCGCCGCCGGGCGACGTCCACCTGGGCGAGCACCGTGGCCCCGGAGAGGGCCTCGCCCTCGCGTACGACCGCCTGGTGCACGGACAACCCCTTCACGGGCTGCTGGACGTCGGTGACGTCGAGCACGAAGCCGTCTCCGCTGATCGTGCCCCGGTCGGCGGCCTGGCCGCCGGCCTCGGCGTAGAACGGCGTCTCGTCGAGGACGACCTCGACGTGCGTCCCCGCCGGTGCGGCGGGGACGGTCACGCCGTCCTGCAGCAGGGCGCGCAGCACCGTCTCGTGGCCTAGCCGGGTGTAGCCGGTGAAGACCGACCCGCCCTCGTCGACGAGCCGGCGGAACACCGAGAGGTCGGCGTGGGCACCCTTCTTGGCGCGGGCGTCCTGCTGCGCGCGCCGGCGCTGCTCCTCCATGAGACGGCGGAACGCCGTCTCATCGACCGCGATCCCGGCCTCGGCGGCCATCTCGAGGGTCAGGTCGATGGGGAAGCCGTACGTGTCGTGGAGGGCGAAGGCCTCGACGCCGGAGACGGCCTGGCCCTGCCGCCGGGCGCCGGCCACCGCCTCGTCGAGCCGCGTGGTCCCCGACTCGATGGTCTTCAGGAACGCCCGCTCCTCGGCGTAGGCGATCCGGGAGATCCGCTCGAAGTCCTCGGCCACGTAGGGGTAGACACCGCGCATGGCGTCCCGGGACGCGGGCAGCAGCACGGGCAGGCAGGGCTCGGTGACCCCCATCAGGCGCATCGCGCGGATCGCGCGGCGCAGCAGGCGGCGCAGGATGTACCCGCGCCCCTCGTTGGACGGGCTCACGCCGTCCGCGATGAGCATCAGCGAGGAGCGGACGTGGTCGGCGACCACGCGCATCCGCACGTCGTCGTCGTAGCCCTCCTCCCCCGGCTTCTCCGAGCCGTGGTACCGCTTCCCGGAGAGCTCGGCCGCCTCGTCGAGGACGGGACGGACCTGGTCGGTCTCGTAGAAGTTCTCCACGCCCTGGAGCAGCATGGCCAGCCGCTCGACGCCCAGGCCGGTGTCGATGTTCTGCTCCGGCAGGTCGCCCAGGATCTCGTAGTCCTTGCCCGAGCCCTCACCGCGCTGGTACTGCATGAAGACGAGGTTCCAGATCTCGATGTACCGGTCGTCGTCGACCGCCGGGCCGCCCTCCTGGCCGTACCGGGGGCCGCGGTCGTAGAAGATCTCGGAGTCGGGGCCCGCGGGGCCGGGCTGGCCGGTGTCCCAGTAGTTCTCGTCCCGGCCCATCCGCTGGATCCGTTCGGCGGGCACGCCCACCGTGTCCTTCCAGAGCGTGTACGACTCCTCGTCGCCCTCGTAGACGGTCACCCACAACCGCTCGGGGTCGAGCCCGTAGCCGCCCTTCTCCTGGGCGCTGGTGAGCAGCTCCCAGGCCATGGGGATGGCCCGCTCCTTGAAGTAGTCGCCGAAGGAGAAGTTGCCGGCCATCTGGAAGAACGTGCCGTGCCGGGCGGTCTTGCCCACCTCGTCGATGTCGAGGGTGCGGATGCACTTCTGGATGGACGTGGCGCGCCGGTAGGGGGCGGTCTCCTGGCCGAGGAAGTACGGGATGAACGGGACCATGCCCGCGATCGTGAACATGGCACCGGGCTGGGAGGAGATCAGCGAGGCGGAGGGCACCACGGTGTGGCCCTGGCCTTCGAAGTAGTCCAGCCAGCGCTTGGTGATTTCCTGAGACAGCATTACCGGTGCTTTCCTTCGCGTTCGGTCGAGGGGTCGGTGGGGTCCGGCGCGGGCCCGTGCGCGTGGGGGGCGGCGGAGTCGTCGAGCACCGGCGGGGCGGCGTCGCGGGCTGTGAGGCGGGTGGCCGGCGGCCGGGGCGCGGCGACGCCGAAGGACTCGCGCAGTTCGGCCTCGCGCTCGTCCATGCCGGCGCGCACCGTGGCGGCGAAGCGGTAGAGCCGGGAGCGCCAGTCCCCCGCGCGGGGAGTGCGCGCGCCGCCGGAGGCGCCCGGCACGGAGAGGTCCTGGCCGGGCGACCGGGCGAACCGGGTGGCCGCGGCGCCCAGGACGCCGCCAGCGGCCACGAGGGCGAGCCTGCCCCAGAAGCTCATGGCCGGTCCTCCCCCGGGGTGCCGGGGACCTGCTCGTCGTCGGCCCCGAACCGGTCGGCCCGGTGGGAGCCCTCCGGGGCGGTGTCGCCGGTGAAAGCCCGGCGCACGCCGTGCGAGAACGCGGCGACCTTGATCAGCGGCTGGCCCACGGTGGAGGCCACCAGGGAGGACAGCGCGGAGACGTTCGCGGAGGCGTCGGAGACGTTGGTCGTGATGCCGTCCACCTTCTCGAGCTGCGAGTTGGTGGTCGACACGGTGCGGGTGACCTCGTCGATGAGGGGGACGGTCTCGTTGTTGAGCGAGCGGATCGTCAGCCGCAGCTCGTCGAAGACCTTGCCCAGCTTGAGGATCGGCACCGCGAGCAGGAGCACCAGCACGGCGAACACCCCCGCGGCGAGCAGTCCTGCGATTTCTCCACCGGTCATGGGGCAGCGCGCTCCTTGCTGGTCGGGTCGAGGGGGCCGGGGCGGCGGCACCGCCCGGGCGTGCGGGGAGGGGCACCGGCGCGGTGCCCGGTGATCAACTGTACCGAACGGGAGAGCCCGCGGCGCAGGCGCCGCGGGCTCTCCGCAGGGAAGGCCCTGCCTCCGGGGTGTCCCGGCGGCAGGAGCCCGCAGGCTCAGGCCATGCGGGCGTAGTACTCCACCACGAGCTGCTCCTCGCAGGTCACGGGGACCTCGGCGCGCTTGGGCTTGCGCACCAGCTTGGCCTGCAGCTTCTCGATCTGCACGTCGAGGTAGCCCGGGGTGTCGGGCAGCACGGCCTGGTGCGCGCCGGCGGCGGCGACCTGGAAGGGCACCATCTTCTCCGACTTGGCGTGCACGTGGATCAGCTGACCCTCCTTGACCTGGTAGGAGGGTCGGTCCACCCGCTCGCCGTCCACCAGGATGTGGCGGTGCACGACCATCTGGCGGGCCTGGGCCATGGTCCGGGCGAAGCCGGAGCGCAGAACCAGGGCGTCCAGGCGGGACTCGAGCAGGGCGACCAGGTTCTCACCGGTCTGACCCTCCTGGCGCTTGGCCTCGACGTAGGCGATGTGCATCTGCTTCTCGCGGATGTTGTACTGCGCCCGGAGACGCTGCTTCTCGCGCAGACGGACGGCGTAGTCCGAGTCGGCCTTCCGGCGGGCACGGCCGTGCTCACCGGGGCCGTAGGGACGGCGCTCGAAGTACTTCTCGGCCTTCGGGGTCAGGGCGATCCCGAGGGCGCGGGACTTGCGCACCTGGCGGCGCGCACGCGTGTTGTTAGCCACGTTTACCTTTCACAATGCGGTGCTCCCCCCCCGTCCGGCGTCCGGTGCGGGGGGAGCGTGTTCTGTTCGGTCCGGCCTCCGAGGACGGGATCGGTCCCGCCGGAGAGGTGAGGATCAGCCGCAATCCTCCTGTCCTGCAAGCGCCGTGGCCGTGCGCCGTGCACCGTGGTTGAGGCGGTGCACCGGGCGTGCGGGAGCACGGGCCTTGCCGGCCGACGTCCCACTATAGCGTGTGCGGGGGCCGTCGCGCGCCCCGACCCCGCGCGCCGGAGCGCCGCCCGTGGTCCACGGGCGGGGCTCCGGGCCTGCGGGGAGCGGCGGTGTCAGTCGACGTCCTCGTCGACCCAGCCGAAGGACTTGGTGACGGCCTTCTGCCAGTTGCGGTACAGCCGGCCGCGCCGGTCCTCGTCCGTCGCCGGCTCCCACCGCGTGTCCTCGGCCCAGTTCGCGCTGACCTCGTCGGTGCCTGACCAGAAGCCCACGGCGATGCCGGCCGCGTAGGCCGCTCCGAGGGCCGTGGTCTCCGTGACGGCCGGACGCACGACCGGCACGCCCAGCTGGTCGGCCTGGAACTGCATCAGCAGCTCGTTTGCGGTCATGCCGCCGTCCACCTTCAGCTCCGTGATGTCCACCCCGGCGTCGGCGTTCATCGCCTCGACCACCTCGCGGGACTGGTAGGCCGTCGCCTCGAGGGCCGCCCGGGCGATGTGGCCCTTGTTGACGTAGCGGGTCAGGCCCACGAGGGCGCCGCGGGCGTCCGGGCGCCAGTGCGGGGCGAACAGGCCGCTGAAGGCCGGCACGAAGTAGGCCCCGCCGTTGTCCTCCACCGAGGCGGCCAGCGACTCGACCTCCGGAGCGGAGGAGAGGATCCCGAGGTTGTCCCGCAGCCACTGCACCAGGGACCCGGTCACGGCGATGGAGCCCTCCAGGGCGTAGACGGCGTCCTGGTCGCCGATCTTGTAGCACACCGTGCTCAGGAGGCCGTTCTCCGAGTGCACCACCTCGGTGCCCACGTTCATCAGCACGAAGCTGCCGGTGCCGTAGGTGTTCTTGCCCATGCCCTTCTCGAAGCACGCCTGCCCGAACATCGCGGCCTGCTGATCGCCCAGGATGCCGGCGATCGGCACGTCCTTGAGGAAGCCCCGGGTGCGGCCCCTGCCGTAGACCTCGGAGGAGGAGCGGATCTCGGGGAGCATCGACGTGGGGATGCCCATGTCGGCGCAGATCTCCTCGTTCCAGTCCAGGCTCGCCAGGTTCATCAGCATGGTCCGCGAGGCGTTGGTGACGTCGGTGACGTGCACCCCGCCGTCCACGCCGCCGGTCATGTTCCACACCAGCCACGAGTCGGTGTTGCCCATGAGCAGGTCACCGCGCTCGGCCCGCTCCCGGGCGCCGTCCACGTTGTCCAGGATCCACTTGACCTTCGGGCCCGAGAAGTAGCTGGCCAGCGGCAGCCCCACGCGGTCCTTGTACCGGTCGGGGCCGGCGTCCCCGCCGAGCTCCTCGACGATCTTCTGGGTCCGGGTGTCCTGCCAGACGATGGCGTTGTAGACGGGCTGCCCGGTGGTGCGGTCCCAGACCACGGTGGTCTCGCGCTGGTTGGTGATGCCCACGGCGGCCAGGTCCCGGGCATTGATCTCGGCGGAGGCCTCGGCGTCCGCGACGACCTTGCGGACGTTGCGCCAGATCTCCAGCGCGTCGTGCTCCACCCAGCCGGCGCGCGGGAAGATCTGCTCGTGCTCGAGCTGGCCGGTGCTGACGATCGATCCCCCGTGGTCGAAGATGATCGCCCGGGTGCTGGTGGTGCCCTGGTCGATGGCCATGACGTACTTCTGGTCGGTGCTCATGGGTGGTACCTCGCTTCGTGGTGGTGTGGTGTGGGTCGGACGGTTGCGGGTGGCCGGGCTCAGGCCGGCGTGTTGGCGTATAGCTGGTAGAAGCCGCCGGCGAGCACGGCCCCGATGATCGGGCCCACGACCGGGACCCAGGCGTAGGCCCAGTCGCTGGAGCCCTTCCCGCGGATGGGCAGGAGGGCGTGCGCGATGCGCGGACCGAGGTCGCGGGCGGGGTTGATGGCGTACCCCGTGGGCCCGCCGAGGCTCGCGCCGATGCCGACCACGAGCAGTGCCACGGCCAGCGGCCCGATCTCCGAGGGCGTGTTGCCGAAGAGCAGGATCACGATGACGAGGACGAACGTGCCGATCACCTCGGTGACCACGTTCCATCCGTAGGAGCGCACGGCGGGGCCGGTGGAGAACACGGCGAGCTTGGTCTCCGCGTCGATGTCCTCGTCGAAGTGCTTCTTGTAGGCGAGGAAGGCCAGGACGGCGCCCAGGAAGGCGCCGGTGAGCTCTCCTGCGAAGTAGACGAGCGTGCTGACGAGCGAGACGGCCACGCCGGGGGCGTACTCCTCGGCGCCGCTGGCCCACAGGCCCACGGTCACCGCGGGGTTGATGTGCGCGCCGGACTGCCAGGCGACGTAGACACCGGCGAACACCGCCAGGCCCCACCCGAAGTTGATCATCAGGAACCCGCCGCCGAGACCCTTGGTCCTCGGCAGCACGGCGTTGGCGACCACGCCGGCGCCGAGCAGGATCAGCATCGCGGTGCCCGCGACCTCGGACCAGAAGACGGTGGACAGGGAGATGGGCACGGTAGGCGCTACGGCCTGGACCACAACGTTCGACATCGACAGCACTGCGACTCCTCGGGTGGTGCGGACTGGACGGACCGGCCGTCCGTCGGGGACGGCCGGTGGGGGGATGGGATGGATGGGACGGGTGGGACGGGGACCGGCGGACGCCCGGCCGGTGGACGCTCAGGCGCCGGAGGGGCGCACGAGCTCCAGGACGTCGGGGGCGGCGGCCCGTGCGGCGGCCGCCGCGGTGTCGTCGGAGGCCCCGGCGGCCGCGTCCTCCGCCGCGCAGCGGAGCCGGTAGGCCTCGACCTCGGCCCCGCGCCGCCGCTCGTCCCAGCCGAGGGCCTCGGCCGCGAGGTCCGCGACCTCCTCGACAGCGTCCAGGCCGTGGCGGACCTGCTCCCAGGTCAGCCGGGTGCGGGTGTCGTAGAGGTCCTCGAGGTGGAGCGCGCCCTCGTGGGTGCAGGCGTGCACGATCTCCGCCCGCAGGTAGGCCGGGGCGCCCCCCAGCGGGCGGCCGAGGTCGGGGCGGCCCTCGACGAGCTCCGCGATCTCGGAGATCGCCGACCCGTAGCGGCCGAGCAGGTGCTGCACCCGCTCCTCGGTCCAGTCGTGCCGCGCGCCCAGGGTCCCGGCCTGGCGGCTCAGCGCGAGGTAGCCCTCGGCGCCCAGCAGCGGCGTCCGGTCGGTGACCGAGGGCACGGCCTCGGCCCGCTCCTCGCCCAGGGCGAGGTCCACGGCGTCCTCGGCCATCACCCGGTAGGTGGTGAGCTTGCCGCCGGCGATCGTGATCAGCCCGGGGGCGACCTCGGTCACGGTGTGCTCGCGCGAGATCTTCGTGGACTGCGCGTCCCCGTCGCCCTTCTTCGTCCCGGGCTGCAGCAGCGGCCGCAGCCCCGCGTACGTGCCGATGACGTCCGCGCGGGTGAGCGGCCGGTCCAGGACCACGTTGGCGTGGTCGATGACGTAGTCGATGTCCTCCGCCGTCGCCACCGGGTTCACGAGGTCCTGGTGGTAGGGGGTGTCGGTGGTGCCGATGAGCCAGTACCGCGCCCACGGGATGATGAACAGCACCGACTTCTCGGTCTGCAGGATGAGCCCCTTCTGGCCGCGGATCCGTTCCCGGGGCACGATGATGTGGATCCCCTTGGAGGCGAGCACCTTGAGCCCGCCCTCGGCATGGGCCAGGTCCTGGGTCTGCTCGGTCCACACCCCGGTGGCGGCGATGACGGTCTTCGCCCGGACCGTGTGCTGCTCGCCCGTCTCGAGGTCCTGGACGGTGGCGCCCACGACACGACCGGTCTCGTCCTTCGGGAAGGCGACCGCCCGGGTGCGGTTGGCGGCGAGCGCGCCGTAGCGCACGGCGGTGCGCACGATCGTCAGGACGAGGCGGGCGTCGTCGACCTGGCCGTCCCAGTACTGGACGGCACCGACCATGGAGCCGGGCCTGACGTCGGGGAAGACCCGCTGCACGCCCTTGAAGCCGTAGTGGCGCTGGTAGGGCAGGGTCGCCACCTTGGCGCCGAGGTGGGCCAGGGCGTCGTAGAGGCCGATCCCGGCGGTGACGTAGGGCCGCTCCCAGAACCGGTGGGTCAGCGGGTAGAGGAAGGGCACGGGCTTGACGAGGTGCGGGGCGAGGAAGTCCAGCAGCAGCTCGCGCTCGCGCAGCGCCTCGGAGACGAGCTTGAAGTCGAGCTGCTGGAGGTAGCGCAGGCCGCCGTGGACGAGCTTGGAGGACCACTGCGAGGTGCCGCCGGCCCAGTCCTGGGCCTCGACGATGCCGGTGCGCAGGCCTCTGGTGACGGCGTCCAGGGCGATGCCGGCACCGGTGATGCCGCCTCCGACCACGAGGACGTCGAGCTCGGGGCCGCCGGAGAACTCGGCGAGCGCGCGGTCCCGCTCGGTGCGGGACAGTGTGGGGTGGGCCATGGTGGGGAACTCCTCGGGGCGGGCGGTTTCGAATCGCTAACGTGCTCTGCATCACACTCTGTCGCGGGTTGCACCTATGCTCAAACCAAATGAACAGACGTGCAGGACCGGGAGGCGAACATGCACGGTGATGCCGAGCTCCACCACGCGGCGGAGCTGTACTACGTGCAGGGCATGACGATGGAGGCGGTGGCGGACCGCTTCGGCGTGTCCCGCCCGACGGTCTCGCGAATGCTGCAGGCCGCCCGGGAGCGGGGCATCGTGCGGATCACCCTCGCCGCTCCCCCGGACGCGGGACACGACCTGTCCCACCGGCTGCGGGAGGCCTTCGGGGTCACGGTGCACGTGGCGGGCACGCCGCGCACGGCCACGGAGCCGCAGCGGCTGGAGTCCGTGGCCCGGGCCGCGGCGGGGCTGCTGGGCGACTGGTTCGGGGACGGGATGACCCTGGCGGTGGCCTGGGGGATCACGACCTCGGCGATCGGGAGCCACCTGCAGCCGAAGGCCACGCGGGACGCGGTCGTGGTGCAGATGAACGGAGCGGTCAGTGCCCGCTCCACGGGCGCGGCGCAGTCCTCGGCGCTGCTCGGGCAGATGTCGGCGGCGTTCGGGGCGGCCCTGCTGCCCTTCCCGACCCCGGCGTTCTTCGACCAGGAGGAGACGCGGCGGCTCATGTGGCAGGAGTCCTCGGTGCGTCGGGTGCTGGCGGTGCGCAACGCGGCGGACCTGGCGGTGTTCAGCGTGGGGGCCTTCCGCGGGCCGATGATCTCCCAGGTGTACAGCAGCGGCTACCTCCCGGACGACGCCCTCCGGGAGCTGTCCGCGCACCGCGTGGTCGGCGACGTGTGCACGGTATTCCTGCGGGAGGACGGGACCTACGCCGACATCGACTACAACCGGCGGGCGAGCGGGCCGACGCCCATGGAGCTGCGGCGGATCCCGCGCCGGCTGTGCGTGGTGGCGGGGGACCACAAGGTGCCGGGCGTGGTGGGCGCCCTGCGGGCGGGCGTGCTCACGGACCTGCTCATCGACGAGCGCACGGCCGCGTCGGTGCTGCGCCACCTGTTCGGCCGCTGAGCACGGCCGTCAGCGGCCCCGGACGATGCCCCGCAGGATCTCGAGGCGGTGGGCGATCTCGCGCTCGCGGCCGTGCTCGGTGGGCCGGTAGTAGTCGGTGCCGACGAGCTCGTCGGGCGGGTACTGCTGGGCGGCCACGCCGTTGGGCTCGTCGTGGGAGTAGACGTAGCCCCGGCCGTGGCCGAGCTGGCCCGCCCCGGGGTAGTGGGCGTCGCGCAGGTGGAGCGGGACGGGGCCGGCCCGGCCCGCGCGGACGTCGGCGATCGCCTCGTTGATCGCGGTGTAGGCGGCGTTGGACTTCGGGGCGGTCGCCAGGTGCGCCACGGCCTGGGCCAGCGGGATCCGACCTTCGGGCATCCCGATGAGCTGGACGGTGTCGGCGGCCGCCACCGCGGTCTGCAGGGCGGTCGGGTCGGCGGCGCCGATGTCCTCGGAGGCGGAGATGATGAGCCGGCGGGCGATGAACCGCGGGTCCTCCCCAGCCTCGATCATCCGGGCCAGGTAGTGCATGGCGGCGTCGACGTCCGAGCCGCGGATCGACTTGATGAACGCGCTGACCACGTCGTAGTGCTGGTCGCCGTTCTTGTCGTAGCGCACCGCGGCCCGGTCGAGGGCCTCCTCGGCGTGCTCCCGGGTGATCACCGGGACCGGCCGCCCGCGCGCCCCGACGTCGTTCCGGCCGTCCTCGTCCGCGACGTGGCCGTCGGGCTCCGGCTGCTCCGAGAACGCGACCCCGGCGGCGGCCTCGAGGGAGGTCAGGGCCTTGCGGGCGTCCCCGCCGCACAGATCCAGAAGGTGCTCGCGGGCCTCCGCGGAGAGCTCGACCTCGCCGTTCAGGCCCCGCGGATCGGCCACGGCCCGGTCCACCAGCGCTCCGATGTCGGCGCGCTCGAGCGGCTGCAGCGTGAGCAGCAGCGAGCGCGAGAGCAGCGGCGAGATCACCGAGAAGGACGGGTTCTCCGTGGTGGCCGCCACCAGCACCACCCACTGGTTCTCCACGCCCGGCAGCAGCGCGTCCTGCTGGGCCTTGGTGAAGCGGTGGATCTCGTCGAGGAACAGCACCGTGGTGCGCCCGTGCAGGTCGCGGTCCGTGAGCGCCTCGTCCATCACCTTGCGGACGTCCTTGACCCCGGCGGTGATCGCCGAGAGCTCCACGAACGTCCGGGACACCCCCCGGGCGATCACGTGGGCCAGGGTGGTCTTGCCCGTGCCCGGGGGCCCCCACAGGATGATCGACGACGGTCCCGCCGGTCCGCGGTCCTCCCCGGCCAGCACCTGCAGCGGGGACCCGGGCTTGAGCAGGTGCTGCTGGCCCACGATCTCGTCGAGGCGGCGCGGGCGCATCCGCACCGCCAGCGGCGCCCGGGAACGGGACCGGCGGGACCGGGCGGCGGGGCGGGCGGCACGGTCTTCCTCGTCCCCGGGTGCACGGGAGCCGGGATCGGAGGCGTCGAGGTCGTCGAAGAGGGAGCCGGTCACCCCCTCAGGCTAGCGGCTGCGTCCGTCGTGGCCTGTCGGAGGCGGGGCCATGGAGCGTATGATCAGCCTGCTGATCACGTCGGTGCGACCGGTGGGCCCCGCCCGTCCGCCGCCACGACGGCGGCCGCCACCGCGCGGGTCCACCGGGGATCCCGCCCGGCCGTTCCAGGAATGAGGTACCGGTGTTCGAGGCCCCGAGTCTGCTCTTCGCCGCCGCCGGGCTGGCCGTGTTCGCGGCCGCCCTGCTGCCCCGCCTGCTCCTGCGGGCCCCCGTGTCGATGCCCATGGTGTTCCTGGGCGCCGGGGCGGTGGTCTTCTCGCTGGCGGACTCCCTGCCGGACCCGGACCCGGTGGCGCACAGTGCTGTCACCGTGCACCTGAGCGAGATCTGCGTGATCGTCTCGCTGATGGGCGCCGGACTGGCGCTGGACCGCCCGCTGGGACTCCGCCGGTGGGCCACGACCTGGCGGCTGCTGGGGATCGCCATGCCCCTGAGCCTGCTCGGGGCGGCCCTGCTGGGGTGGTCGGTGCTGGGGCTGAGCGCGGCCGGCGCCGTGCTCGTGGCCGCGGCGCTGGCGCCCACCGACCCGGTCCTGGCCTCCGAGGTCCAGGTCGGGGAGCCCTCGGAGGCGCAGGAGGACCTCGACGGCGAGGACGAGGTCCGGTTCGGGCTCACCTCCGAGGCCGGGCTCAACGACGGTCTGGCCTTCCCCTTCGTCTACCTGGCCATCGCCCTGAGCGTCGTGGGCACCGCCCCCGGCGCGTGGCTGCCGCACTTCCTCGCCGTGGACGTGGCCTGGCGCATCGCCGTCGGCTGCCTGTTCGGCGTCCTGGTGGGCCTGCTCCTTCGACGGCTCTTCTTCCGGTCCCGGCTCGACAGCGTCCGCAGGGCCGCGCAGACCGAGGGGTTCGTCGCCCTGGCGGCCACGTTCCTCACCTACGGTCTGGCCGAGATGGTCGAGGGCTACGGCTTCGTCGCCGTGTTCGTGTGCGCGGTGACCATCCGGGCGGGCGAGCGGGTGCACGGGGCCCACGGCGTGCTGCACAGCTACATCGAGCAGCTCGAGCGGCTGCTCACCGTGGTGGTGCTCGTGCTCCTGGGCGGTGCCGTGGCCCGGGGACTGCTCGCCGGGCTGACCTGGCGCGAGGTCCTCGTCGCGGCGGCCTTCCTGCTGCTGGTGCGCCCCCTCGCCGGGTGGATCAGCCTGCTCGGCGGCCGGACGGGCCCCCGGGAGCGCGGCGTGCTCGCCTTCTTCGGCGTGCGCGGCATCGGTTCCGTCTACTACCTGGCCTACGCCCTGTCCGAGGGCGAGTTCGCCGCGGAGGACCAGGCCCTGTGGCGCATCGTGGGGCTGGTGATCGTCTCGTCGATCGTGCTGCACGGGATGACCGCGGGACCCGTCATCGCGGCTCTCGACCGCGCCCGGGAGCGCCGGGCGCGGGAGGAGTCGGGCAGCGAGGAGGCCGCTCCCCGCACGGCGATCTGACGGCCCCCGCCGGGCCCGCCGGGCGGTGTCAGCCCCGGCGGGGCCGTTCCAGCCCGGCGCTGTCCAGGACCAGTGTGAACGGGCCGTCGTTGACGAGCTCCACCTGCATCGCGGCCCCGAAGCGGCCGGTCTGCACGCGCGCGCCGAGGTCCCGCAGCGCCTGGACGTAGGCCTCGAACACCGGCTCCGAGGCGGGGCCGGGCGCGGCGGCCGACCACGAGGGGCGCCGGCCCCGGCGGGCGTCGCCGTAGAGGGTGAACTGGCTGACGGCGAGCACGGGGGCGCCGAGGTCGCCGCAGGACCGCTCCCCCTCCAGCAGCCGCAGGGTCCAGGTCTTCTCGGCGAGCTTCGCGGCGGTCGCGGCGTCGTCGTCGTGCGTCACGCCCACGAGGGCCACGAGACCCGGCTCCTCGATCGCCCCCACGACGTCTCCACCGACGGTCACGGCGGCCCGGGCCACTCTCTGCAGAACGATGCGCATGGGCTCCAGTCCACCACAGGCGCGGCCGGGCCGCGGACCCCCGCTAGCCTCGTCCCATGGCAGCCGAGCGCAGCACGTCCCGACCGAGCACCCTGGTCGCCGAGGTCTTCGCCCCCGCCCCGCTGGTGCTGTCCCTGCTGGTGCTCGCCGGCTGGACGGGAGCCGGGTGGCCGGGGGCCCTGTGGGGCCTGGGCACGGCCGTGGTCGTGGCCTCGCTGCCGATGCTCGTGCTGCGGGTGCTGGCCCGGCGCGGGCGGGTGGACGGGCACTTCGTGCGCGCCCGGGCCCAGCGGCTGCCGGTCTACGCCGCCACGGGGCTGCTGACGTCCCTCGTGGTGGTCGCCGAGCTCGCGCTGGGCGCCCCGCTGGTCGTGCCGATGACCACGGCGTTCGTGCTGCTGGGCATCCTGGTGCTGCTGGTCGTCACGCTGTGGTGGAAGGTCTCCGCCCACGTGGCGATGGCGGCGTGCTGGGCCGTGGCGCTCGGCGTCCTCACCACCCCGTGGGCGGCGCTCGCCGCGGCGCCGGTGCCGGTCGCGGTGGCCGTCTCCCGGGTGCGCACCGGGGACCACACTCCCGCGCAGGCGGCCGTCGGGGCGCTCGTCGGGGTGCTCATCGGGCTGGGCTGGGCGGCCGCCGCCGGCACGGTGCTCTGACCGGGGTCCTGGGCCCTCCGCGCCCGGACCTCCGCGCCCGGTACGTGTCCGGTCCGGCCTCCGCTCGGCGTCAGCTCCGTCGCCGGGGCCGTCCTAGCCCAGGACCGAGAACCCCGGCGGCAGCGTCCGCCGGCCCGTGAGCGCCAGCAGGATCCCGGGCAGCTCCCCGCCGCGGGCGGCGATCTCCAGCACCGTCTGCCCGGCGTCGGCCAGGACGTGCTCCGAGGGCCTCCGGTCCAGCCCGCAGGCCCCAGCCACGTCCAGGCCGTGGACCGCCAGCTCGAACGTGCGGGTGGGCAGGTAGGCGCGCAGCCGGGTGCCGCCCACCACGGTGCGGATCAGGGGGTCCTCGTCGAGCGGCACCTGCGCCAGGGCGTCCCGGGCCCGGTCGAGCGACGCCCGCACGGTGGCGGCCGGGTGCCGGCCGAGCTCGCGGCCGGCGGCGACGCCCCGGGCCGCGACCTCCCCGGGGTCCGTGGCCGCGGCGGAGAGCGCGTAGTACTGGGCCACCCCGGTGCAGGTCTCGTCCTCGGCCGGGACCGTGAGATAGGTCCCGAGCGTGACGAGCGCACGGTGGGTGTGCCCCACCAGCGCACGGACGTCCCAGGCGCCCAGGCCCGGACGCGTCCAGTGGTGCGGGCGGAGCTCCTCGACGAGGTCGGCGAACCAGGCTCCGGCGTCGAGGAGGGCGGTGCGGGCGGCGGCGGGATCGCGGTTCATGGGCTCCCCTGGGTGCTGCGGGCGGGGACGGGTCCGACCGGTCGGGCGGGACGCGGCCCCGGAGGTGACCGAAGCATACTGCGGGACGCCGGCGCTGGGCCCGATGTTGCTCCCGGTGGCAGCCGCACAACGCGCGGCCGGGGGCGGGACGGGCTGTCGGTCCGGGACACGGGTCGTGCCCGGGGGACCCCGAGGCGGCCGGGACGCCGTACGCTCGGAGGAGACCGCACGGCCGCGCTGCCGCGCTCCCGCGCGGTCCCTCCCGATCCGTTCCGTGCACTCCTGACCTCTGCAGCTTCCGTCCTGTTCAGTCTCCGTCCTGCGCAGAGCCTGTCCCGCTCCCGTCCCGGAAGGCCCAGCATGCCGCCCCGCCCCTCCTCAAGGACCATGGCCGCCACCTCGATCGGCGCCCTGACGATCGCCCTCACCGGTTGCGGCCAGGAGGCCCAGGACGTGCAGGAGGTGGACTCCGACTACGCCCAGATCTGCGTCCAGGACCCGGACGGGGAGGGCGGCGCCGAGCCCGTCCGGGTCGACGACGACGAGTGCGACGACGACCGCGGTCCGCGGGTGGGCGGCTTCTTCCCCATGTGGGTGCTCATGAGCTCCACGCGTGCCGCGACCGTCCCCGCCGTCGGCACGCCCGTGCCCCGCTCGGCGGGCTACACCACCGGCCGCCCGCCGGCCTCGGCCACCGTGGCCCGCGGTCTGCCCCGCGACGGGACCGCCGTGGGCAAGAGCGGCGTCTCCCGCGGCTTCGGCGGATCGAAGAGCGGCTGGGGCTCCTGATGCGACGCATCGACGGCCTGGCGCCGCGCCCCGGCTGGGAGCGCACCATCCGCGACGAGGGGCTCACCTACGCCCTCACCGAGCGGCCCGACGGCCGGCGGTTCTCGTACTGGAACGAGACCGCCGCCTACGTCCTCACCCCCGACGAGGCGGACGAGCTGGAGTCCGTCACGGACGAGCTGCACCGGATGTGCGCCGAGGCCGCGCGGTATCTGGCCACCGGCGCGCTGGGCACCCTGGGCCTGTCGGAGGCCGCCTTCGAGCTGGCCCAGCACTCCCTCCGGCTGCGCGAGCCCTCGATCTACGGCCGCTTCGACCTGGCCTGGGACGGGACGGGCCCGCCGAAGATGCTCGAGCTCAACGGCGACACCCCCACCGGGCTGGTCGAGGGCGCGATCTGCCAGTGGAGCCGCGCGGAGGCGCTGTTCCCGGGCCTGGGCGAGGACCACGCGGAGTTCGACCAGCTCAACGGTCTGTGGCCCATGCTCGTGGAGCGGTGGCGGCAGCGGCTGCCGTACTCGGCCACGAAGACCCTGCACGTGGCGTACACCCGCGAGGAGGAGTCCGGGGAGGACGCGGCCAACGCCGCCGTGATGGCGAACACCGCGGTCGAGGCCGGCTACCGGGCCGTCCTGCTGCCCGTGGAGGACGTCCGCTACGACACCCGGTCCCGCGGCTGGGTGCACGCGACCGGGGACGTGGACGAGCCCGTGGTGGTGGGCCCGATCGAGGAGATCTTCGCCCTGCACCCGTGGGAGCACATGGTCGACGACGGACCCGGGGCCTTCGTGCTGGACGACCCCACCCTGATGCACCACTGGTACGAGCCGGCGTGGAAGATGTTCCAGTCCAACAAGCTGCTGCTCGTGGCCCTGTGGCGGTGCTTCCCCGGGCACGAGAACCTGCTGGCCGCCCACCCGGACGGGCCCGGCGACCTGGAGGAGTGGGTGCGCAAGCCCGTGTTCGGCCGCGAGGGGGACGGCATCGAGATGCACGCCCGCGACCTGCGGATCCGCTCCGAGCACCCCCACCCCTCCCCGCTGGACGTGTGGCAGGCCTACACGCCTATCCGGAACTTCCCCGGCTCCGACGGCGCCCCCAACCACCCGGTCATCGGCTCGTGGATGGTGGGCGAGGCCGGCGCGGCGGGCATCGGCATCCGCGAGTCCGACGGCCCGCTCACCGACTACTACTGCCGGTTCGTGCCCAACGTCATCGACAAGAAGGGTCTGCTGTGACCGCCCACCTCCTGCCCCGGTCGATCTCCACCACGACCTCCGCGGTCATCGGGTCCACCTCGATCGCGCCGCTGTACTCGGCCGTGGTCACCGTTGGGCTGATCCACGCCCTGGTCGGCGCCTGGACCCCCGTGGTGCTGGTCGGCGCCGTGCTCCCCATGGTGATCGTCTCGATCTGCTTCGCCCGCCTGGACGCGCTCTACGAGGACCAGGGCACCGTCTACCGGTGGGCCCGGGAGGCCTACGGGGCGTTCACCGGGTTCCTGGGCGGCTGGGGGCTGTGGCTCTCCGCGACCCTCGTCCTCGCGTCCCTGGCGTGGGTCACGGCCGACTCCACCCTGTTCGCCCTCGGGATCGGCGCCGGCCCCTGGACCACCACCGCCGTGGCCGCACTGCTCATGGCGGCCTTCGCGGCGGTGTCCTCGACGGGCATCAGGATCTCGGCCGCCGTGCAGTGGGTCCTGGCCGTCCTGCAGCTCATCGGGGTGGGCGTGCTGGTGTGGGCCGTGCGCACCGCACCAGCACTGCCGCCCGGCACGAGCGCCGAGGACGGGGAGTGGACCGGCTTCTACGGCGCCACGGAGCTCGCGACCGGCGCCGGGGTCTCGGCCGGGGACGTGGCGGCCGCCCTGCTGCTGGCCCTGTTCCTGTACTGGGGATGGGACTCCACGTTCTCGCTCACCGAGGAGTCCACCACCGAGCGGGCCCCGCGGATCTCGGCGTGGGTCGCGCTGGGCGTGGTGGCGGCCGCCTACGCCGCCATCGGCTGGGCCTACGCCCCGGGGTCCTCGGTGGCCTCCCCGCTGCTGGCCGCGCTCGTGGCGGTCTCCGCGGGCGCGTCCATCGGCACCACCATGATCCCCACCTCACGCGGCCTGATGTCCATGGCCCGGGGCGGGCACCTGCCGCGCCGCTTCCTGTCCCTGTCCTTCGCCACGTGGTCCACCGCCGCGGTCGCGGCCTTGTGGATGGCGTTCTCCGGCCCGCTGTTCGACGACTCGATCGGCATCATCTCGGTGCTCGTGGCCCTCTACTACGGCCTGGCCTGCGCGGCGGTCGCGAAGCTCGGCCGGACCGCCGGGGCGCGGGCGCTCGGCGCGGTGGGTGCCGCGCTCATGGCCGTCGCCCTCGTGCTGACGGGCGCGGAGTACGCGCTGACCGCCTCGTGGGTGTGGGTGGGCCTGCTGCTGGCCCTGCTCGTGGTGCCGCTGTGGTTCCTCCTGGGCCGGGGCCGCGAACCGCTGCCGGGCGCCCACGAGCGCACCCCGCACCTCGAGAGCCTGCTCGACTGACCCGCCCCGGCGGAGCGTGCACGCGCGAGGGCCGGGCCCGTCGTCGTGGTGCACGATCAGGGCCCGGCCCCCGACCGGGAACCGCCACGGCTCAGGCGTCGACCGGCTTCTTCTCCCGGGTCCCGGGCTTGGCCCCGGCGCCGGCCTGGGGCTCGGGCTTGGCGTCCACCCCGGCTTCCTTGCGCTGCTGCGGGGTGATCGGTGCCGGTGCGGCGGTCAGCGGGTCGAAGCCGTTGCCGGTCTTCGGGAACGCGATGACCTCGCGGATGGAGTCGGTCCCGGCCAGCAGGGCGACCACGCGGTCCCAGCCGAAGGCGATGCCGCCGTGCGGGGGCGCGCCGTACTTGAAGCCCTCGAGCAGGAACCCGAACTTCTCGTCCGCCTCCTCCCGGCCGATGCCCATGACCTCGAAGACCCGCCGCTGCACGTCCTGCTGGTGGATGCGGATGGATCCGCCGCCGATCTCGTTGCCGTTGCACACGATGTCGTAGGCGTAGGCCAGAGCGTGCTCGGGGTCCTGGTCGAAGCTGTCCAGGAACTCGGGCTTGGGCGAGGTGAACGCGTGGTGCACGGCGGTCCACTGGCCGGCGCCCACGGCCACGTCACCGGACTCGACGGCCTCGGCGGCGGACTCGAACAGAGGCGCGTCCACGATCCACACGAACGCCCAGGCGTCCTCGTCGATCAGCCCGGTGCGGTGGCCGATCTCCACGCGGGCGGCGCCCAGCAGCGCGCGGGAGGACTTTCTCTCGCCGGCGGCGAAGAAGATGCAGTCCCCCGGCTGCGCGCCGGTCGCGGCGGCGAGGCCCTCGCGCTCGGCCTCGGTGATGTTCTTGGCGACGGGACCGGTGAGGGTGCCGTCCTCGCCGACGAGCACGTAGGCCAGGCCCTTGGCCCCGCGCTGCTTGGCCCACTCCTGCCAGGCGTCCAGGGTGCGGCGCGGCTGCGAGGCCCCGCCGGGCATGACCACGGCACCCACGTAAGGGGCCTTGAACACGCGGAAGGTCGTGTCCTGGAAGTACTCGGTCAGCTCGGTGAGCTCCAGGCCGAAGCGCAGGTCCGGCTTGTCGGAGCCGTACTTCGCCATCGCCTCGGCGTAGGTCATCCGGCGGATGGGGGTGAGGATCTCGACGTGGACGAGCTTCCACAGGGCGGCCACGATGCGCTCGCCGAGGGCGATGACGTCGTCCTGCTCCACGAAGGAGGCCTCGATGTCCAGCTGGGTGAACTCGGGCTGGCGGTCGGCGCGGAAGTCCTCGTCCCGGTAGCAGCGGGCGATCTGGTAGTACTTCTCGATCCCGCCGACCTGCAGCAGCTGCTTGAACAGCTGCGGGGACTGGGGCAGGGCGTACCAGGAGCCGGGGGCCAGGCGGGCCGGGACCAGGAAGTCGCGGGCGCCCTCGGGGGTGGAGCGGGTCAGCGTGGGCGTCTCGACCTCGGTGAAGCCGTCGGCGTGCAGCATCTCGCGGGCCACCCGGTTGGCGTCGGAGCGCAGGCGCATGATGCGGGCCGGCTCGGGCCGGCGCAGGTCCAGGTAGCGGTGCCGCAGCCGGGCGTCCTCGCCGACCTCCACGTGCTCGTCGATCTGGAAGGGCAGCGCGGCGGCGGTGTTGAGCACGGTCACGGTCCCGGCCATGACCTCGACCTCGCCGGTGGCCAGCGCCGGGTTCTCGTTGCCCTCGGGGCGGCGCTCCACGGTGCCGGTCACCTGGAGGACGAACTCGTTGCGCAGGTGGTGGAAGTCCGCCTCGTCGCGCACCACGATCTGGGCGACCCCGGAGGCGTCGCGCAGGTCCAGGAAGGCCACCCCTCCGTGGTCGCGTCGCCGGCCGACCCAGCCGGCCAGCGTGACGGTCTCTCCGATGTGCTCGGCGCGCAGGGCGCCGAGGTTGTGGGTGCGCAGCACTGAAAAACCCTTCGTTGTTCGGGAGGTGTGGACGGGGCCGCGCCCATCGCGCGTTTCCCCAGGATTCACCGGGTGCCCCTACTCTCGTTCCGGGGACGAGTTTACAGCCCGGTCCCCCGGCACCAGGACGACGACAGGACGCCCATGAGCACCTCCCCCGGCCACCCGGCCCTCGCCCGCCGCCTGGGCGCTCTCGACGCGACCGTGATCGGGGTGGGTTCGATGGTGGGGGCCGGGGTGTTCGTGGCCTTCGCCCCGGCCGCGGCGTTCGCCGGCCCGTGGCTGCCGCTGGCCCTGCTGCTGGCCGCGGTGGTCGCATGGTGCAACGCGACCTCCACCGCCCAGCTGGCCGCCGTCCACCCCGCCTCCGGCGGCACCTACGTCTACGCGAACCGGCAGCTGGGCCCGTGGCCGGGGTTCGTGGCCGGCTGGGGCTTCGTGACCGGCAAGACCGCGTCCGCGGCGGCGATGGCCCTGACCTTCGGCCTGTACGCCGCGGAGCTCACGGGGGCCGGCGACGCCGGGGCACGGCTGCTCGCCGTGGCCGCCGTCCTCGGTCTCACAGCGGTCAATCTGGGCGGGATCACCCGCACGGCCCGGCTGACGAAGCTGCTGGTCGCCCCGGTGCTGGTGGTCCTGCTGGCCGTGGTCGTCCTGCTGTTCTCGGGCACCGGTCCCGCCGCGGGCGGGACCGGTGCGGAGGGAGCCTCCCCGGGGAACGGGACGGGGTGGGACGGCCTGGTGTGGGACGGCACCGGGTGGGGCGTGCTGCCGGCGGCGGGCATCCTCTTCTTCGCCTTCGCCGGCTACGCCCGCGTGGCCACGCTGGGCGAGGAGGTCCGCGACCCTGCTCGCACCATCCCCCGGGCCGTGCTGGGGGCGCTCGCGTTCACGCTGCTGCTCTACGGCCTGCTCGGTCTCGGGCTGCTGCGCTTCCTGGGGGTCGACCGGCTGGCGGCGTCGGCAGCCCCGCTGCTGACGGTGGTGCTGGAGGCCGGCTGGGCGGTGGGGCCGGCGACCGCGGCCGCCGTCGTCGTCACCGCGGCCGCCGCCCTGGCCACGCTGGGGGCGCTGCTGGCGCTGGTCGCCGGGATCTCCCGCACGGCCCTGGCCATGGCCCGCGGGCGCGACCTCCCCGGGCCGCTGGGCGCGGTGTCGCAGCCGCACCAGGTGCCGTGGGCGGCGGAGCTGGCCGTGGCCGGGCTCGTGGTGGTGCTCATGCTGATCGGCGACGTGCGCACGGTCATCGGGTTCTCGAGCTTCGGGGTGCTCGTCTACTACGCGCTGGCCAACCTCTCGGCGCTCACGCTGGAGCAGCGGCCGGGGTGGGCGCCCCGGGCGGTCAACGCCGTCGGGCTGGCCGGTTGCCTGGTGCTGGCGTTCACGCTGCCGTGGCAGTCGGTCGTCACCATGCTCGGCGTCTTCGCGGTGGGCCTGGCCGGACGCGCCCTGGTCCTGGCGC
This sequence comes from Kocuria nitroreducens, assembly GCF_042879195.1. Taxonomy (NCBI): domain Bacteria; kingdom Bacillati; phylum Actinomycetota; class Actinomycetes; order Micrococcales; family Micrococcaceae; genus Kocuria; species Kocuria nitroreducens. The sequence goes on along the minus strand of NZ_JBHZTC010000008.1, from coordinate 97,430 downwards.
GACGACGCTGACCCCTGCTCCCCCAACTCGACGGCCGAGCCCCCACCCTCCGGCCACTCCCGCCGCCGAGCCCCCACTTCCGCCGCAATTCCCCAGAAAAAGTCTGGGGAATCAGAATGAGACTGGGGACTCGGCGGCATGGGCGCAGTGGGTGGAGTGGGGGGAATGGGCGGCCGGAGGCTGAAGCTCGGTGGTCCCGGACGGGGCGGGCGAGCGGGTCAGGACCCTGCAGCCCGCACCACCGGGCGCAGGTCCTCGGCCGGCGGGGTCCAGGAGGCGGGGTCCGCGGAGACCTGCTCACCCGAGCGGATGTCCTTGACCTCGTGGGCGAGCGACCCGTCCGCGCCGCGGACCGTGAACCACACGTAGGGGATGCCGCGGCGCTCGGCGTACTTGATCTGCTTGCCGAACTTCGCCGCGCTGGCGGAGACCTCGCACGCGATGCCGCGCCCGCGCAGCTGCTGGGCCACGTCCTGGGCCGGGGACCAGGACTGCTCGTCCACCAGCGAGATCAGCACCGCGGTGGGAACCGTGCGGGAGGGCGCGGCCATTTCCTGGGAGAGGATGCGGGAGACGAGCCGGGTGACGCCCACGGACAGCCCCACGCCGGGGTAGGTCTTCCTGCCGGTGGACGCGAGGGACTCGTAGCGGCCGCCGGAGCACACGGAGCCCAGCTGCTCGTGGCCCACGAGCACGGTCTCGTAGACGGTGCCGGTGTAGTAGTCGAGACCGCGGGCGATCGAGAGGTCGGCGACCACCGTGCCGGGGGCGCGGCGGGAGGCCTCCCCCACCACCTCGGCGAGCTCGCGCAGCCCCTCCTCGAGCAACTGGGTGTTCACCCCGAGCGCTCGCACCTGCTGCACGAACGAGGTGTCCTCGGTGCGGATCGCCGCCAGCTGCAGCGCGGCCTGCGCCTGCTCGGGGGTGGCGCCGACCTCGTCGCACAGGGCCTGGGCGACCCGCTCGGGGCCGATCTTCTCGAGCTTGTCGATGCCGCGCAGCACCCCGGCGGTGTCCTGCAGCCCGATGCCCTGATAGAACCCCTCGGCCAGCTTGCGGTTGTTGACGCGCAGCACGAACGGCGGGATGGGCAGCCTCGACAGGGCGTCGATCATCACGAGCGCGAGCTCCACGTCGTAGCGGAACGGCAGCGTGCCGTCGCCCACCACGTCGATGTCCGCCTGGGTGAACTCGCGCGCCCGGCCCTCCTGGGGGCGTTCGCCGCGCCACACCTTCTGGATCTGGTAGCGGCGGAACGGGAAGGCGAGGTGCCCGCCGTTCTCCACCACGTACCGGGCGAAGGGCACGGTGAGGTCGAAGTGTAGCGCCAACCGGTCGTCACCGCGCTCGGCGGAGGCGGTGTCCTCGTCCTCCTGCAGGCGGGAGACGACGTAGACCTCCTTGTCGATCTCGCCCTTGCGCAGCAGCTGCCCGACCGTCTCGACGGCGCGGGTCTCGATCGAGGAGAAGCCGTGCAGCTCGAAGCTCTCCCGCAGGACGTCGAGGACGTGCAGCTCGACCAGACGCTCCTCCGGAAGCCATTCGGGGAAACCGGACAGGGAGGTCTTGCGGGCCATGGGGACGTGCTCCTCGGATGGGTCGGCGGCGGGACGGGTGGACGGCCGGGCCGGACGGGCCCGACGGTTCCGCACTCATCCTAGGGATCCCCGAGCGCCCGGCCCAAAGCCCCGGCCGGGACGGGCCCCGGTGCGGCCCTCCGGCGGGCGGGCGCACAGCGGCGCACCGGGACGGCCCGGGGGCGCTCGGCAGCCGGAGGTGGTCGCCTCGGTAGTATGGGTCTGACGATTGTCCGAAGCCGGACGACGACGCCGGGCACGTTCCCGGGGCCGCCGCCGGCGAGAGCGAAAGAGTTCCAGCGGTGACAGAACGTCTCGAATCCGACGACCAGCCCACGCCCCGCCCCGTCCCCGCCCCGGGACCCGTGCCGAAGCCCGGAGCCCCCAAGCCGGGCGCCCCCGCGGCACCGGCGCAGGCCTCCCCCGGTCCGGCCCGCACGCCCGCGGCGGTCCAGCCGTCCGGGACCCCGTCGTCGGCCCCGGCGTCGAGTCCGACCCCGACGACTCCCTCGGCGGCGGCGCCGGCCCTCGCCTCCCCGGAGTCTGTGGCCCGCGCCCGGGCCTTCGGCCGGGTCACCGAGGACGGTCACGTCTACGTGGTCGTCGACGGCGAGGAGATCCTCTGCGGGCAGTTCCCGGACGCCACGGAGGACGAGGCGCTGGGCTACTTCGCCCGGAAGTTCGACGACGTCGAGGCCCAGGTGACGCTGCTCGAGCAGCGGGTGGCCGCGGGTGCGCCCTCGGCGGACATGCAGAGCACGGTGGATCACCTCGCCGAGCAGGTCGGCCAGCGCACGATGCTCGGGGACGTCAAGGCCCTCGAGTCCCGACTGGAGTCCCTGCGCCCGGCGATCCGGGACCTCGAGGCCGTCGAGCGGGCGGCCCACGAGGCGCAGCGCGCCCAGAACGTGGCGGCGCGGGAGGCGATCGTCGCGGAGGCGGAGCAGATCGCCGCCCAGGACCCGCAGCGCACGCAGTGGAAGCAGTCGTCGGCCCGGATGGCCGAGCTCTTCGACCAGTGGAAGACCCACCAGAAGTCCGGCATCCGCCTGGGCCGGGCCGCGGAGGACGCCCTGTGGAAGCGGTTCCGGACCGCGCGCACCACGTTCGACCGGCACCGCCGCGCGTTCTTCTCGCAGCTGGACGCCGACAACACCGAGGCCAAGAAGGCCAAGGAGGCCCTCATCGCCGAGGCGGAGGCCCTGTCCGGGTCCACCGACTGGGGCCCCACGGCGGCGGAGTACCGCCGCCTGATGGACCGGTGGAAGGAGTCCAAGCGCGCGTCCAAGAAGGACGACGACGCCCTGTGGGCGCGGTTCCGTGCCGCCCAGGACACCTTCTTCGCGGCCCGCAAGGCCGACAACGACCGGATCGACGAGGAGTTCGAGGGCAACCTCGCCGTCAAGGAGCAGCTGCTCGCCGAGGCGAAGGCCCTGCTGCCGGTCACGGACGTCAAGGCCGCCAAGCGGGCGCTGGGCGACATCCTGGACCGGTGGGAGCAGGCGGGGAAGGTCCCCCGCGCCCACATGCGCCGGGTCGAGGCCGAGCTGCGCACCGTGGAGGACGCCGTGCGCCAGGTCGAGGACGAGAAGTGGCAGCGCTCCAACCCGGAGACCAAGGCGCGCTCCAACTCGATGCTCACACAGCTCGAGTCGAAGATCGAGGACCAGGAGGAGGCGCTGGTCAGGGCGCAGGCCACCGGGGACGCCAAGCGCGCGGCCAAGCTGGAGGGCGAGCTCGCCACCAGCCGCCAGTGGCTCGAGACGCTGCGCCGTTCGGCGGCCGACCTGCGCTGACCGAGCGCGCACCGGTCGGCCCCGCGGCCGCGCTGTCCACAGCGCGCCGCGGGGCCTTTCGCGGGCCGCGGCCGTGGGCGAGAGTGGGCCTATGGACGCCCCGCCCCGGCTCTCCGACACCCTGTTCCTGCCCGCGCGGCCGTTCTCGCGCGTCGAGCTCTCGGCCCTCGTCACGGACGGGGTGCTCGTGCCGGTGGTGCTGGAGGCCCACGTGCTGCGCGGCCGCCCGGTGACCCGGGCGGTGAAGGTCGCGGCGCTGGAGGCGCAGCTGCCCGCGCACCTGCTGCGGCGCGGAGTGCTCGGGCGGCTCTCGGCCGCGTGGTTCTACGACTGCGCCGGTCGGCCCAGCATCATGCCGGTGCTGCTGGACAAGCTGCGCCGCACCACGATGTCCCCGGTGCCCGAGGGCCTGGCGCTGCACCAGGTCACGCTGGGCAGCTACGACGTCCACGACGCCGGGCCCGTGCACGTCACCACGCCGCTGCGCACCGCGGTGGACCTGGCCCTGCACGTGCCGGGGAAGGAGGGGACCGCGGCCCTGGAGAAACTGATGCACGCCCCGCACCTGCACTGCCCTCCCCCGCTGGTGCAGGCCGCGCTCGAGAGCTTCGAGCGGATGCCCGGCCGGCAGGCGGCGCTGCTGCGCGTGCGCCGCGCCGCCCGGGCCGTCGGCCGCCCTCTCCGCTGACACGGGCGGCCGCCCGGCCGGCACCGGGCCAGGACGGCACGGCCACCGGGGCGAGCAGTGGCCGGCCGGCTCACCGGCCGGTCGGCTCCGAGATGGGCCGGTTGCCCGAGGTCCGGTAGACGTCGTAGACCCCGTCGATGCGGCGGACCTGGTTGAGCACGTGGTCGAGGTAGCGCGGGTCGCCCATCTCGAAGGCGAAGCGGGAGATCGCGAGCCGGGACTTCGAGGTGTGCACGGAGGCGGAGAGAATGTTGACGTGGTTCTCGGAGAGCACCCGGGTGACGTCCGAGAGCAGGGACTTGCGGTCGAGGGCCTCCACCTGGATCTCCACCAGGAACACGCTGGACTGGGTCGGCGCCCACTCGACCTGGACCACCCGCTCGGTGGACGTGAGCGCGAGCATGTTGGCGCAGTCCTTGCGGTGCACGGAGATGCCGGTGCCGCGGGTCACGAAGCCCGTGATCTCGTCCGGGGGCACCGGGGTGCAGCAGCGGGCGAGCTTGACGTAGACGTCCGAGGCGCCCTGGACCGTCACCCCGGAGTCGGACACCCGCGGGCGCACCGGCTGGGTGGCGATGGTGGTCTCCGCGAAGTCCTCCTCCGCGCCGTCGGCCCCGCCGAGGTCGCCCACGATCTTCTCGACCACGTCGTGGGCGCTGACCACGTCGGAGCCGATCGCCTCGTAGAGGGAGCTGATGTCGGTGCGGTGGAAGTCCTGCGCCACCGCGAGCAGGGACTCCTGGGTGAGCGTGCGCTGCAGGGGCAGGTGGTGCTTGCGCAGGGCGCGGGTGAGCGCGTCCTTGCCCTTCTCGATGGCCTCCTCGCGGCGCTCCTTGGAGAACCACTGGCGGATCTTGTTGCGGGCCCGCGGGGACTGCACGAACTTCAGCCAGTCCTGCGAGGGCCCGGCGTGCTCGGACTTGGAGGTGAGCACCTCCACCCAGTCCCCGTGCTGGAGCTCCGAGGACAGGGGCACGAGCTTGCCGTTCACTCGGGCCCCGATGGTCTTGTGCCCCACCTCGGTGTGCACGGCGTAGGCGAAGTCGACCGGGGTGGAGCCGGCGGGCAGGGCCATGACCTCGCCCTTGGGGGTGAAGACGTACACCTCGGACGTGTTGATCTGGTAGCGCAGGGAGTCGAGGAACTCGGAGGAGTCCTGGGTCTCCTCCTGCCAGGACACGAGCGAGCTCAGCCAGGCGAGGTCCCCCTCCATGGCCTTCGGGGTCGCGGAGTTCGCCTGGTTGGCCTGGTCCTTGTACTTCCAGTGCGCGGCCACGCCGTACTCGGCGCGCCGGTGCATCTCGTGGGTGCGGATCTGGATCTCCACGGGGCGGCCGTCCGGGCCGATCACCGTGGTGTGCAGGGACTGGTACATGTTGAACTTCGGCATGGCGATGTAGTCCTTGAACCGCCCCGGCAGCGGCCGCCACCGCGCGTGCAGGGCGCCCAGCGCCGCGTAGCACTCGCGCACCGTGTTCACGAGGACCCGGACCGCCTGCAGGTCCTGGATCTCGTCGAAGTCCTTCCCGCGCACGATCATCTTCTGGTAGATCGAGTAGTAGTGCTTGGGGCGGCCGGTGATGGTCGCCTCGATGCCCGCCTCGGAGAGGTCCAGGGCGATCCGCTCCCGGATCCTGGCCAGCGACCGCTCCCGCTGGGGCTGGCGCTCCCCCACCATCCGCACGATCTCCTCGTACACCTTGGGGTAGAGCGCGGCGAAGGCGAGGTCCTCGAGCTCCCACTTGATGGTGTTCATGCCGAGCCGGTGGGCCAGCGGGGCGAAGATCTCGAGGGTCTCGCGGGCCTTCTTCGAGGAGGAGGTCTGCGAGACGAAGCGCCAGGTACGGGCGTTGTGCAGGCGGTCGGCGAGCTTGATGACCAGCACGCGGATGTCCTTGGCCATCGCCACGATCATCTTGCGCACCGTCTCGGCCTGCGCGGCGTCCCCGTACTGGACCTTGTCCAGCTTCGTCACGCCGTCCACGAGGGCGGCGACCTCGTCGCCGAACTCCGCGCGCAGCTGGTCGAGGGTGTAGTCCGTGTCCTCGACCGTGTCGTGGAGCAGGGCGGCCACCAGGGTGGCGCCGGTCATGCCGAGCTCGGCGAGGATCGTGGTCACGGCCACGGGGTGGGTGATGTAGGGATCGCCGCTCTTGCGCTTCTGGCCCTCGTGGCACTTCTCCGCGACCTTGAAGGCGCGCTGCAGGACCTCGAGGTCCTCCTCGGGGTGGGTGGCGCGCACGGTGTGCAGCAGCGGCTCGAGGATCGGCGAGTGGTCCATGGGCCGGCCGGAGAGGTAGGACAGGCTCGACCGGGTGCGGTCGCTGCGGCCCGGGAACACCGCCCTGCCCAGCAGCGGCCGGGACGCGGGCACCACGTAGTGCGTGCCGGCCATGTCCGACCGGCGCGGCGGGGTCGGTGCGGCACCCTGGCCTGTGGGGACGGCCCCGTCGTCGGACGAGCTCATGACCCACGCTTCCTTCCCATCGATGCACGCGGGGCGGCGGCCGTGCGGCCGCCGCCCCGGTCGTCGAGTCCGGATCCGGTTCGACCTGTGCTGCTGCGACGGGCCGCTCCTGCACGGCCCGCCCTACGGTGGCTACAGTCTAGTGCGCCGCGGACTCCGCGGCGGCACGCTCCACGGGCGCTGTCGCACGGACCTCCTGCTCCTGGATGGCGGGCTCCCCGCGGCGCAGCAGCGCGTAGAGGGGCGCGGCCACGAACAGGGTGGCCGCGGTGCCCACGATGATCCCGACGAACAGGGACAGGGACAGGTCCTTGAGGGTGCCCGCACCCAGGACGAGCCAACCGATGAACAGGATCGAGCCCACCGGCAGGATGCCCACCACGGAGGTGTTGATCGAGCGCACCAGGGTCTGGTTGACGGCGAGGTTCACCTGGTCGGAGAACGTCCGCGCGGCCCGCTCCGGCGGCGCCGTGCCGTCGAGCAGGCCCTCGGTGTTCTCCCGGACCTTGTCGAAAACCACCACGGAGTCGTAGAGCGAGTAGCTGAGCACCGTGAGGAAGCCGATCACCGCGGACGGGGTGACCTCGAAGCCCACGAGCGAGTAGATCCCGGCGGTGATCGCCACCGAGGCGAGCATGCCCGCGACCGCCGAGACCGACATCTTCCAGGTGCGGAAGTACAGGGCCATCAGCGCGGTGGCCAGGACCACGAAGATCACCAGGCCCCGCAGGGCCTGGCTGGTGACGCCGGCCCCCCACGTGGGACCTACGAAGTTGGAGGTGACCTCCTCCTCGCTCACGCCGTAGGCCTCGACCAGCGCGTCCTTGACGGCGAGCGTCTGGTCGTCGTCGAGCTGCTCGGTGCGCACCCGGACGGTCTCCGGGGCGATGTTCGTGACCTCGACCTCCGCGGCGTCCGAGGACGCGGCGACGGCGCGCCGGCCGGTGTCGATGTCCGGTTCGGCCACGGAGGACACGGTGAACTCGGACCCACCGGTGAAGTCGATGCCGAGGTTGAAGCCGCCCTTGGCGACGGGCACGAGCAGGGAGAGCAGGACGAGGACGCCCACGATCGCGAGCCACTGCTTGGCCCGGGCCACGAAGGGGTAGGAGGTCCGCCCGCTGTGCAGGGCGTTGCCGAAATCAGCGAACCGGGACATCAGGCGTTCTCCTCGGGAGTGCGGGCGGCGGACGACGACGCGCCGACCGGCGCTCCGTCCGGTGCCGCCACGGACGGGGGGTCCTGCGGCACGGTCTGTCCTGCGCGCCGGCGCCGCTCGGCGATGGTCAGGCCGTCGTGCTCCGCCCGGGGTTCGCGCAGCCGTCCGGCGCCCCGGTACAGGGGCACCGCGTCGAGAGCCTCGGGGCTGAGCCCCGAGTGCTTCCCGCCGCCGCCGAAGTAGCGGGTGCGGGCGAGCAGGACCATCATCGGGTGCGTGAAGAGGAACACGACGAGGAGGTCGGCGATCGCGGTGAGGCCGAGGGTGAACGCGAAGCCGCGCACGTTGCCCACGGCCACGAAGTACAGGACCGCCGCGGCCAGCAGGTTCACGGCCTTGGAGGCGAGCACGGTCTGGCGGGCACGCTGCCACCCGTGGTCGACCGCCGCGGGGATGGAGCGGCCGCTGCGGATCTCGTCGCGGATGCGCTCGAAGTAGACGATGAACGAGTCGGCGGTCTGGCCGATCGCCACGATCAGGCCCGCCACGCCGGCCAACGACAGCCGGTAGTTCGCGGACCAGCCCAGCAGGGTGATCGCCAGCCAGGTCAGCACGCCCGCGACCACGAGCGAGCTGATGGTCACGAGGCCCAGCAGCCGGTACTGGAACAACGAGTACACGCACACGAGCACCAGGCCGATGATCCCGGCGATGATGCCCATCCGCAGCTGATCGGCGCCCAGGGTCGCGGAGATCTGCTGCTCCGACTGGATCTCGAAGCTCATCGGCAGCGCGCCGTACTTGAGCTGCTCGGACAGGAACTTGGCCTGCTCCTCGGTGAACTGGCCCGTGATCTGGGCCTGGCCGTCGGAGATCACGGCGTTCATCGACGGGGCGGAGACCACTTGGCCGTCGAGCAGGATCGCGAACTGGCTGCGGGGGTCCCCGGGCGTGGCGCTGCCGATGCCGTAGAGCCGCTCGGAGAGCTGCCGGAAGGTGTCCGTGGCCTCGGGGCCGAACTGCAGGTTCACGGCGAACTGGTTCAGGGACACTCCCTGGGAGTTCTGGGCCGTGCCGTAGGAGGCGTCCTCGATCCCGGTGCCCTGGATCTCGACCGGGCCCAGGAGGTACTTGGTGCCGGTCTCGGGCTCGCAGGCGACGACGGGCGCGTCGGCGTCCTGGGCCTCCCGCTCCTCGGGGGACTGCGGCACGGTGCAGTCGGTCTCCTCGAACTCCCGGAACAGATCCGGGGTGATCCAGTTGGGGTCCGAGGCGTCGGTGGGCTCGGCGCTGGGCTCGGGCACGTCGTCGTCGGCGACGCGCTGGTCCTCGGGCACCGGCTCCGCCGCGGCGGTGGTGAGCACGGGCCGGAAGTTCATCTGCGCCGACGTCTGGATGAGCTCACGGGTCTGGGCGGAGGGCACGCCGGGCATGGAGACCACGATGTTGCTGCCGGACTGGGTGGCGATCTCCGCCTCCGCCACGCCCGAGCCGTCGACGCGCTGGCGGATGATCTCCACGGCCTGGTCCAGCTGCTCGGCGGTGATCTCCTGGCCGGTGTCGTCGCCCTGCAGGGACGGGGAGAGGATCATCTGCGTTCCGCCCTCGAGGTCCAGGGCCAGCTTGGGACCCCACCCGGTGCGGTCGGTGCCCGTTCCCCAGGCCAGCAGCCCGGCCAGAAGGGCGAGCAGCACGGTCAGCCCGATCAGGGACCGCCGGGCGGTCGAGAGCGCGGCCCGCACCCCGGACCGCGCCGGTGCGGTCGAGCCGCCCCGACCGGACGGCCCGTCCGGTCCTGCGGGCCCCGGGTCACCGGAGGTCTTGGGTGTGGTCAGTGCCATGGTCTTCCTTACGAACGACGGTCCGGCGGGGCCGGGCCTGTGCATGGGAACGGGCCGACCATCGGTCGGCCCGTCGTCCCGTGGGGGGTCAGTCGTTGCGCTGCCCGGGATCGCGCCGGGGGTCGTCGTCCAGGGGCTCGACCGGGGTCGACCCCGCGCCGGGGGCGTCGGGCTCGATCACGGACGGCTCGGCCTGGGTCTCGGGGGCGGCGGCGGGGGCCACCTCGTCCTCGACGACCGTCGTGACGGTCTGCAGGTGCACGGTCACGGCGGTGCCCGGAGCGATCTCCAGGACGACCTTGTTGGTGTCCCGGTCGATCGAGCGCACCGTGCCGTAGAGGCCGTAGTTCGTCATGACCTCGGTGCCGGGGCCCATGGCCGCCTGCTTCTCCTTGACCTGCGCCAAAGCCTTCTTCTGCCGGCGCATGGGCAGCCAGAGCAGGAGCACCATGGCCACGAGCATCAGAGGCAGCAACCAGGCGGTGCCCCCTCCCGTGGGCTGGGCGGCCTGGGCGGGGAGGGACTGGGCGAGGAGGAGCGGGCTCACGGACTTCCGTTCGATCGGCGGTGGGTGTCCTCACCATGGTAGGGGATCCAGCTCGGAGCGTCCTGGACCGCACCCGGAGAGCCGGTCCGGGGGTTGCCGCCGCTCTCAGTCCTCGAACAGCGGCGGGGCGTCCTCGGCGGCGGCCGGGGGCCCGGCCGTCCCGCCGAAGGCGGCCCGCAGCCCGGGGTCCTTGAACGCGGCGTGCTCGGGCGGGCGCAGTCCCAGGTGGTCCCAGGCCGCGGCCATCGCGATCCGGCCCCGGGGTGTCCGGCCGAGCAGGCCCTCGCGGACCAGGTAGGGCTCGGCCACGGTCTCGACCGTCTCGGTCTCCTCCCCCACCGCGATCGCCAGGGTGGACAGGCCCACGGGCCCGCCGCCGAACTTCGTCACGAGCGCCTCGAGCACCGAGCGGTCCAGGCGGTCGAGGCCGCGGGCGTCCACCTCGTACATATCGAGGGCCGCGGAGGAGGTGCGGGCGTCGATCCGGTCGATGCCGTGCACGAGAGCCCAGTCCCGCACCCGGCGCAGCAGCCGGTTGGCGATGCGCGGGGTGCCCCGGGACCGGGAGGCGACCTCGCTGAAGCCCTCGGCGGTCATCGCGAGGTCCATGAGCCCGGCGGAGCGGCGCAACACGAGCTCGAGCTCCTCCACGGAGTAGAACTCGAGGTGGCCGGTGAAGCCGAAGCGGTCGCGCAGCGGGCCGGGCAGCAGACCCGCCCGCGTGGTGGCACCCACCAGGGTGAAGGGCGGCAGATCCAGGGGGATGGACGTGGCACCGGCTCCCTTGCCGACCACGATGTCCACCCGGAAGTCCTCCATCGCCATGTAGAGCATCTCCTCGGCGGGCCGGGACATGCGGTGGATCTCGTCGAGGAACAGCACCTCCCCCTCGGTCAGGGAGGACAGGATCGCGGCGAGGTCACCTGCGTGCTGGATGGCCGGGCCGGAGGAGATCCGCAGGGGCGCGCCCATCTCCTCGGCGATGATCATGGCCAGGGTCGTCTTGCCCAGCCCGGGAGGCCCCGAGAGCAGGACGTGGTCGGCGGAGCGACCCCGCATCCGGGAGGCCTCGAGCACCAGCGAGAGCTGCTGGCGCACCCGCTTCTGCCCCACGAACTCGTCGAGGTTCGCGGGCCGCAGTGCCGACTCCAGCTGCTTCTCGTCGGGCTCGTCCTCCGCCGAGACCAGCCGGTCCCGGGAGTTCACGGCGGCTCCGTCCTCACGGGCCATGCTCAGACACCCCGCTCAGCGGTGGCCCGGGACCCGGCCTTGGCCGCGCCGAGCCACCCGAGCACGGCGCGCAGGATCATGGGGACGTCCCCGGACGCGGCGAGCTCCTCCCGGCCGTCGAGGGCGTCGGCGATGCCCCGGGCGGCGTCCTTCTCGTTCCAGCCCAGGCCCACGAGGGCCTCGAGCACCTGCGCCCGCCACGGCTCCATCGGGGCGGCGTCGGGCTGGGCGGGACGGTCCGGGACGATGAGCTTGTCGGCCAGCTCCAGCACGATCCGGCGGGCGCCCTTGGGGCCGATGCCGGGGACGGTGGTGAAGGCTTTGGCGTCCCCCTGGGCGATGGCGCGGTGGACGGCGTCGGGTCCGAGCACGGAGAGCGCCGCCAGGGCGGTGCGGGGGCCCACACCGCTGACACCGAGCATGATCTCGAAGACCTCGCGCTCGGCGGGGCTGCGGAAGCCGAAGAGCAGCGGGGCCTCGTCCTTGCGGGCCACGTAGGCCGTGTCGAGCCGGATCTCTCTCCCGATCCGCAGACCGGACAGGGTCTCCGGCGTCGCCTGGACCTGGACGCCGAAGCCGCCCACCGCCACGACGGCGGTGGTGAGGCCGACGTGCTCGACCTGTCCCGTGATGGACGCGATCACCGCGCGACTCCTTCCCGTGCCCCGGCGGGGCCGAGCACGGTTGCTCGAACAGATCTACGAATGAGGGCTCGCGGGCCACTCTAGCAGTGGGCACCGACTCAGCGGCGCCCGCCCCGCTTGGCGCGGTGCTCCGCCTCGGCCCAGGCCCGCTGGGCGGGGGTCATGCCGGTGCGGGCGGCGGCCAGGGGGCGGGCGCCCTGGTGCGTCTCGGTCCGGGCCGTCGCGTCCACGCCCGTGCCGCCGCCGCGCCAGCCGTGGCAGATGGCGATGGCCAGGGCATCGGCTGCGTCGGCGGGCCGTGGCGCCTCGTCGAGCCGGAGGATGCGCGCGACCATGCGGGCCACGGACGCCTTGTCGGCCCGCCCCTCCCCCGTCACCGCGGCCTTGACCTCGGACGGGGTGTGCCAGGCCACCGGCACGCCGTGGCGGGCCGCCGAGGCGATCACCGCCCCGGAGGCGTGGGCCGTGCCGATGACCGTGTTCACGTTGGTCTGGGCGAAGACGCGCTCCAGGGCGAGGGCGTCGGGCCGGTACCGCTCGATCCAACGCTCGGTGGCCTCCCAGATCCGCAGCACGCGCACGTCGAGCGGGTCGGCGGCGTCCGTGCCGGCCACGCCGACGTCCACGCAGGACGCGGTGCGGTTGCCGGCCATGTCGATCAGGCCGAATCCGCACCGTGTCAGTCCGGGGTCGACCCCGAGGATCCGCTGCGTGGCCGTGGTCAGTCCTCGGAGTCGAGCTGGGCCATGACGTCGGCGGGGATGTCAGCGTTGGCGTAGACGTTCTGCACGTCGTCGAGCTCCTCGACGGCGTCGACCAGGCGCAGGAACTTCCGGGCACCCTCGGCGTCCAGCTCGACCAGCATGCTGGGGCGGAACTGGGGGTCGTCGTTGTTGTACTCGAGCCCGGCCTCGTCGAGGGCCGAGCGGATCGCGGGCAGGTCGGTGGCCTCGGAGACGACTTCGAACACGTCGTCCTGCTCCACGACCTCGTCGGCGCCCGCGTCCAGGACCGCCATGAGGACGTCGTCCTCGGTCAGCCCGTCGGTGCGGGTGACCTCCGCGACGCCCTTGCGCTCGAAGAGGAACGCGACGGAGCCGGAGTCGGCCATCGTGCCGCCGTTGCGGGTCACGGCCACGCGCACCTCGGAGGCCGCGCGGTTCTTGTTGTCGGTGAGGCACTCGATGTACAGCGCCGTGCCCTGCGGGCCGCGGGCCTCGTAGAGGATCTCCGTGTAGTCGACGACCTCACCGGTCAGGCCCGCGCCGCGCTTGATCGCCCGGTCGATGTTGGCGACCGGCACCGAGTTCTTCTTGGCCTTGGACACGGCCAGGTCCAGCGCCGGGTTGCCGGCGGTGTCGGGCCCGCCCATGCGCGCGGCCACCTCGATGCCCTTGATGTACTTGGCGAAGGCCTTCGCGCGCTTGGCGTCGATCGCGGCCTTCTTGTGCTTGGTCGTGGCCCACTTGGAGTGTCCTGACATGCGTCCCTCCTCGGGAAGTCGTTCGCGGTCGGCCGGGACGCGGCGGTCGTCGTCCCGGCACGGCCCGCCCCGGCGGTGGCCGGGACGGGCCGGAGAAGTCCTGCTCCATTCTACCGGGTGCTTCCGCGCCCGGCCGGGGGTCTAGCGGGGCCGGGCCTGCGCGACCTCCCGGGCCCGCTCGGCCAGGGTGTCGTCCAGCGGTGCGGCGTCGAAGTCCCCGAGCCGCCGTTCCACGGCGGCGCGGATGAGGTGGTCGGCCACGGCGGGGTTCTTGGGTAGCATCGACCCGTGCAGGTAGGAGCCCACCACGTGGTGCACGCGTGCGCCCTCGGTGCCGTCCTCGCCGTTGTTGCCCGCGCCCTTGAGCACCGTTCCCAGCGGTGTCTGGCCCGGGCCGAGGCGGGTGACCCCGGAGTGGTTCTCGTAGCCGACGACGGTCCCGAACTCCGGGGACTCCAGCACGATGTTGCCGATCAGGCGCGTCGGCCCGCCCACCGTGATCAGGTCCAGGATGCCGATGCCGGGCAGGGTCTCGCCCGCGCCGGTGCGGAACTCGTGGCCGAAGAGCTGGTAGAGGCCGCAGATCGCGAGCATCGGCACGCCGCCGGCGGCCATGGCCCGCAGCTCGGGGGCGATCCGCTGCAGGTCCTCCAGGACCCGGAACTGCCCGGAGTCCTGGCCGCCGCCGCCCACCAGGAGATCGGCGTCGGCAGGGAACGGGTCCCCGGGGTTGTGGTCGCTCAGGCGCACGGCAAAGCCGTACTTCTCGAGCCGGCGCTTGAGGGTGAGGGTGTTGCCCCAGTCCCCGTAGATGTTCATGTCCCGGGGATAGAGCTGGACGAGGTGGACGGTGCGGTCGGTCATGGAGGCTCCGCTCAGATCTCGGCGACCTCGGCCACGCGGGACAGCTCCCGGCGCAGCTCGAGCATGGACGTGTAGGTGCAGAAGACGCGCATGGGCCGGTCCCCGGCCCCGGCGACGAAGCGCCGCAGGGCGTCGCCGAGGCCCGGGACCACCTCGCGCACCGCGACCTCGTCGTAGTCCAGGCGCAGGGCCATGTCCCACGCCCGGGTGCCGGCCACCACGTCCACACCGCCCGAGCGCAGGGAGTGGAAGTCGACGTCCCACAGCCAGGAGACGTCGCGGCCGTCGGCGTACTCGTCGTTGATGGCGATCATCGTGGCGTAGTCGCCCGGCCGGGCCGAGGCCAGCGAGAGGCGGAACCCGGCCGGGTTCTTCACGAGCAGCAGCTGCAGCGGCCGGCCGTCCACGGTGATGGTCTCCCCGCGGCCGAAGGCGGGGGTGACCCTGGAGAGCTCGTCCACCAGGCCGGCGCGGTCCGCGTCGGGGCCGGCCACGGCGAGCGCCAGGGCGAGGGCGGCCGCCGCGTTGTACATGTTGTAGACGCCGTAGAGCTCCACGGTGGTCTCGACGGCCTCCCCGCCCACCGTGAGCCGGACCCGGTTCGCCTCGAAGGACGTCAGCTCCACGTCGGCGGCCGGCCGGGGCGCCAGCTCCGCCTCGTGGTCGGCCTCGGCGTCGGGCCCGCCGGCCGAGCGCATGTCGTCGTCGGAGGGGAACATGGGCCGCAGCGGAGCGGAGAGCCCGAACCAGCGGGTCTGCGTGCCCTCGGGCACGTGCTCCGCGAGGGACACGATCCGGGGGTCCTCCCGGTTGAGCACCACGGTGCCCGTGGTGGCCGCCGCGATCCGGGCGAGCATCCGCCGGGTGGTGTCGATCTCGCCGAAGCGGTCGAGCTGGTCGCGCATGACGTTGAGCAGCAGCGCGTGGCGGGGCTTGACCTGCTTGACGAAGTGCACGGCGTGCGCCTCGTCGAGCTCGAGCACGGCGACGTCCGCGTCGAGGCGGCCGGTGAGGCTCATCTCCCCGAGCAGGGCCGCGGCGACGCCGCGCACGAAGTTGGAGCCCGTGCGGTTGGTGAACACCTTGTACCCCTGCGAGCGCAGCAGCTGCACGGCCATCTTGGTGGTGGTGGTCTTGCCGTTGGTGCCGCTGATCAGCACCACGCCGTGCGGCAGCTTCGCGAGCTCCTCGGCCACGAACCCGGGGTGCAGCCGCTCCATCACGAGGCCGGGAAAGGCGGAGCCTCCGCCGCGCAGGGTGGTCAGGTACCGGATGCCTTGGCCGAGCAGGCGCACGTGGGGTCTGGACATGCGCTCCATCCTATGGTCTGCGCCCGTGCGGGCCCGGGCGCCCGGGGAGCGCGGTCGGCGGTCCTGCTCCGCGACGCCCGGGGGACGGACGACGACGGAGCCCTCTGCGGCGGGTGGGCCGCTCCACCGCGCGATCGGGGGCGCGCTGTGGCGGCGGGACTGGTCCTGTGGTCCTGCGGCGCCGGCCGGCCCCTGGGCCGACGGCGTCGCGACCCGCTGTGCTGAGCGGAGGGGCGAAGTCCTGGCTCTCGCCGTGTCCTCAGGTCAGGCCCAGGCCTCCGTCGGTGGTGATCACCTGCCCGGCGACCCACCCGCCCTGGTCGGTGGCCAGCCAGCCGATCAGCCGCGCCGGATCCCTGGGGCGTCCCCAGCGGCCGAACGGGGTGGCCTGCCGCCACGCCTCGAGCTCCGCCAGGGACCGGTCGGTGGTGGCGGGGTCGAGGTAGCCGGTGTCGACCGGGCCCGGGTTGATCGTGTTCAGGACGATGCCGAGCTCGAGCAGCTCCGCGGCCACGGTGGGCGTCACCCCGGCCAGGGCGGCCTTGCTGGTGGCGTAGGCGACCTCGCCCCTCATCGGCCCCTGGCCCTGGCCCGAGGTCATCCAGAACACCCGGCCCGCCGTCCGCTCGTCGTCCGGTCTCCTCCTCCCGATCCGGTCGCCGGGCCGGGCAGGCACGGACCGCTCCGTCGTCGCGGCGTGCCGGTGGGCGAAGTGCCGGGTGAGCAGCAGGGTGGAGCGGGCGTTGGTGTCCCAGAACGCGTCCAGGATCTCGGCGGTCATGTCCAGGACGGACCCGTCCCCGCCGCTGCGGGCATGGTTGCAGACCAGGATGTCCAGCCGCCCGGTCAGGGAGCAGGCCCGGTCCACGAGGTCACCGACGGCGTCCGCGTCCCGCAGGTCCGCGGAGACGTCGCCGGTGACCGCACCGTCCTGCAGCGCGGCCCGGACCCCGTCGCGCACCGCGTCCAGGTCGTCGCCGCCCCACGGCTGGTCCGCGTCGTGGGGGCTGTAGTGGTGGAGGAACACGCTCGCGCCCAGGGCGGCGAGCTCGACGGCCACCGCGTACCCGATGCCGCGTCGACGGGAGACCCCGGTGACCAGGGCGGTCCTGCCCTGCAGGGGGTGCGCGGAGGAGGAGTGGGACATGGTGATGCTCCTGACGTGCTCGGTCGGCGGGATGTCGCTGGGCCGGTGGATCGGGCCGTCACAGCGGTGGGGTCCAGGGGGTCGTCCACGGCGTGCATCACCGGGCTCACGGCCTCGTTGCGGGGCGCTGCTCCGGCGACGGCGACCTCCCCGGCGGAGCGGACGACGACACGGCCGAGGCGCCGGACGAGCCAGGCCTCGACCGGTCTCAGCGCTCACGGTGCTCCCGCCGTCCCGCTGCCGCCGACGGGTGCGGTGCACGGTGCTGGACCGCCACGGCGAGCCGCGCGCCGGCGCGCGGATGTCCTCGGCCGTGGGGGCGTCAGGCAGGGCATCGCCGGTCATGCGACCGAGTAGAGCACATCCCGCTATCGTCGGACCATGACCGGGCACGAGCTGTTCCCCATCATCAACTGTGCGGATCTGCTGGGCACCCGCGCCTTCTACGAACGGGTGTTCCACGCCGTGCAGGCCTACCGGTTCCCCGAGGAGGGAGAGCCGACCTTCCTCGTGCTGCAGGTGGGAGACGGTCAGCTCGGTCTCAGCGTCGGCACCGCGGCGGCGCTGTACGGCGACACACCGCTGCCCGCCACCGGCCACGCGGTGGACCTGTGCATCTACGTCGAGGATCTTCCCGCCGTCGTCGAGGCCGCCCGCCGGTCCGGTGCCGCCGTGCCGGTCGATGCCCGGGCCATGCCGTGGGGCGAGACCGTCGCCTACGTCCGCGACCCCGAGGGCACCATGCTGCTGGTCGTCCGGTCCGGCCCGGGCCCGGAGGACCCGACGTCGTGAATGCCGGTCGGGGTCCTGAGGCCGAGCGCTGTCCGTCCCCGCCGGCGACCGCGAAGAACGCCCCCGAGGAGCCGGCGGAGGAGTCGATGCCGGTGGCTGCCGACCTCGCCCTCAGGCACCCGGAGGAGTCATGTACTCCCCCGCACGTGCGCGGCACGACCTCCCGGGCGGACCCGGGTGCGCCGCGACCCGCCGCCGAGGCCGACGCCCAGCGGCGGGAGGTCCGGGCCGCCCTGGGCCGGCGGACCGCTCCCCTGTGGCCGGCTCATGCGCCGGTGCGGCCGTCGACGGCGGCAGCGACCCGCCGGGACTGGCAGCAGGTCCATCGCCGGGCCGGGTTGGAGATCCAGCACCACGCGCTGGTGCTGCGCCGGATCACCACCGTCTACGTCGTCGCCGTCGCCGAGGCCCACTTCGAGGCCGGCTGGAGCATCGCCGACGTCCTGCACGCCCTGGACTGGACCCCGCGGGCGGTGCGCTACACCCATGACTCGGTGACCGGGATCGAGAACCCCGGAGCCTGGTTCGCCGCCCGCCTGCGCGCCTGGACCCACCAGGACGGCACCCCGATGCGCTCTTTCGACCAACGCGCCGCCGCGGAGGCCGGGCAGCGGCGCGCCGGGGCCCTCGCGGCCGCTCAACGGCACGCCGCCCGCCAGGCCCGGCAGCAGAGCGCCGGGACGGACGCCGGAGGGGCTCGTCCGTCGGTTCACCGCGCCGGCTGGGGGCGGCAGGCCCGAGGGCTAGGTTCTCGGCTCGTACCGCATCGCCACCGCTCCCGAGCTCAGCTCCAGCCGGCCCACGAGCGTCAGATCGACATGCCTCGACAGCCCCGCGAACAAGGTCGGCCCGTGGCCCGCGAGCCGGGGATGCACCACGAACTCGTACTCATCGATCAGTCCCAGCTCCGTCAGTGCCAGGGGGAGCGTCACACCGCCCACGAGCAGTCCCTTGCCCGACTCCCGCTTGAGCTGCTGAACGGCCTTGCCCAGGTCTCCGCGCACGAGTTCCGCGTTCCAGTCGACGCGCTCCAGGGTGCTCGACACGACGTACTTCTGTGCCGCATCGATCGTCCGGGCGAAGGGTTCCAGCTCATCAGGACTCGCTCCCGCCGGCGGCCGCCACGCTGATTCCATCAGCTCGTAGGTCACCCGGCCGAAGAGCAGGGCATCGGCCCGGCTGAGGGTCTCCACCGCGTGACGATGCAGCTCCTCGTCCGCGGGGATCGCACGGTGGTCGCAGCACCCGTCCAAGGTGACGTTGACGGAGTACCGCAGAGGTCCCATGGCGCAAGAGTACCGCCGCTGGGCTGCCCGGCGAGGCGTCGCGTGAACGGTGATCCGATGTTGCGCGGGTGGAACGGTGGCTGCGGCCACTGCATGGAGGTTCCCGCCAGGTCCGCCTGCTGTGCTGTGGCCGGAACCCGCTCGCCACGACTGAGGCAGGTACGCCATCGGAGATCAGATCGCCGTGATCGGCGCCGGAGCCGTCGGATCAGCCCTGGCCCGTGAGCCGGCCGGCAACGGCACTCACGAGGTCCCCGTGCCGGTTGCACGCCTGCACTCGTGATGACCGTCGACGACACGCACGGGGGCCGGCGGCGCCCCCGGCGGCCGCTCCTGGTTCTTCTTCTGCTGCTCGGAATGCTCGCCGGAGGACTGGTGCTCTTCGGGCCAGGCCTCCTCAACGGCCTGCGTTCAGGGGACGAGTGGCTGCGCTGGGGCCCGGAGTGCACGGTCGAGACCTCGGAGGGAGAGGTCGGGCTCGACCGTGAGCAAGCGAAGCTGGCCACCACGGCGGTGGCGCTCGCGGCCCGTGGGGCGGAGGCCCCGGACACCTCCGGTCTCGACGAGACGGTGCTGCAACGCCTGGCCGACGGGCCGCCCGGGGACGCCGGTGCGAGCCTGGCCTGCCGAGGCACGGCCGCCGGTGATCTGCCGGAACAGCAGCTGACCGGGACCGGTCTCACCCCGCGCGCCGAGCAGCTCCGCCGGGCGATGACCGAGGTGTTCGGCGAGCAGAGCCTGGGCGGGTTCGCCCCCGGCGGAGTCGACCAGGGCCACGGAGCGGAGTCGACGCACTACGACGGCCGCGCCGTTGACGTCTTCTTCCGCCCGGTGACCGAGGAGAACCGGCGGGAGGGATGGCTGCTGGCCCACTGGCTGGTCGCTCATGCCGAGGACCTGGACGTCCAGTACGTCATCTTCGACGACCGGTTCTGGAGCGCCCACAGCCCGCGAGGGCAGTGGCGGGACTACGACGCGCCCGACCCCGGCAACGAGATCCTGCGCCACCTCGACCACGTGCACGTGGACGTGCTGCGCGGAGGTCCTGGCTGAGGAACAGGTCGTGGCCTCGCTCCGGCCACGGCGGCCGACGACGATGGGACCCGGGGCATGCCCGCACGACGGGACGGGTGTGCACGGGCGACGGCCGGTCCTCGGGCGGGTCGATCTCAGCCGACGCCGGGATGCGCCCGCCGAAGAAGTCCCTTCCCGTGTTGAGGTAGGCAGTATGGTGGCCGCCGCCGAAGATGACGGTGGCATGACGGTGATCACGAGAGCGGTTGATGCGGAGTGGGAGGTCTTTCACCGGCGTGTCGTCGAAGGATTGCCCGTTGGAGGACACGATCGCCCGCGAATCGGTGAGCCCGTAGACCGTCATCGTCTGGCGGCGCTTCTTGTCGACGAAGCGACCGACCATGAAGCACAGGCCCACCAGCACGAACGGGATGCCCCACAGGGCAAAGAGGAGTGACCCGCTGCTGGTGACGGCCTGCCACTCCCAGTCGATCGATTCCTGCCTTCTGCCCCGGGGACGGGGAAGGCGAGCCATCCCGCGTTGCCGCGGGGATGCACGGGGTTGGCGGACTCCTCGACGATCCAGGTGATCGTTCCTGCGACGACGGCGATGGCGCCGCTGATGCCGGTGACCATCAGGGCCACCCGACGCGACGACCTGGGCGGTTTCCTCCTGCGCTCGATCCCTCCCGCTCGCTCGTCCGTGCTTGGACGCTACTGGTCGTCCCCCACGGGAGCCAGGACGCACGAGAGGGGAAGCATCGTGCGCGGCAAAGGGAGGGTGCAGCTCCCGCTGGCACCGTCGACCGTGAGCATCGACGACTGCGACACGACCCGTTCCCGGCATCGGCCGGCGTTGCGCCGTACGCGGTCGCGTTGGCCGGTCGAGCCGTGCAGGCAGGCAGGATCGTGATCCACGCGGGTGCAGGCATCAGCCGCTCTACCCCACCGACCCGGTGGGCCGGCTGCAGTTCAGCGTGCTGAGAATGGTGGCCGAGTTCGAGTCCGACGGGCGCGGCGTGGAAGCACCACCGTCACACGGGGAGGCTAGTCTTAAGTGCGCCCGTCCGCCCACCACGACAGAAGCCGGCCCTTGGACAACCCACTCCTGCGCCCCAGCGAGCTCCCCTACGAGCTGCCCGACTTCGGGCGGATCAAGGAGGAGCACTTCCTGCCGGCCTTCGAGGCGGCGATGGCGCAGGACCTCGCGTGCGTGCGGGCGATCGTGTCCGACCCGGACCCGCCCACCTTCGCCAACACCATCGAGGCCCTCGAAGGCGGAGGCCTGGCCCTGGACCGGGTCGAGTCCGTCTTCTTCACGCTGACCGCCGCCCACAACACCGAGGGCGTCCAGCGGATCTACCAGGAGCTCGCCCCGCGGCTGTCGGAGCACAAGGCGGACTTCACCCTCAACAAGGACCTCTACGCCCGGGTGCGGCGGGTCGACCGCACCGGCCTGGAGCCGTGGCAGCTGCACGCGCTGGACGAGTACGTCTCCTGGTTCGCGAACTCCGGCGCGGAACTCACCCTGGACGACCAGCAGCGGCTGCGAGAGATCAACGACGAGCTCTCGCAGCTGAGCATCCGCTACGGCAACGACCTGATCCGGGAGGTCAACGCCTCCGCCGTGGTCGTCGACGACCCTGCGGAGCTGGACGGGCTGTCTCCCGCGGACGTCGAGGCCGCCGCCTCCGCGGCCGCCGAGAACGGACAGCCGGGGCAGTACCTCCTCACACCCTCGCTGTTCACCGCCCAGCCGGTGCTGTCCGTGCTCACGGACCGCGCGCTGCGCCGGCGGATCCACCTCGCGGCCGTCCACCGCGGCACCGGCGAGCACGGCGGCGAGGGCTCGCAGAGCCGCACGGACCTGCTGCCCGCGGCCGCCCGGATCGCGCGGCTGCGCTCGGAGCAGGCCGGGCTGCTCGGCTACCGCAGCCACGGCGACCACGTCATGGCCGGGGCCACGGCGCCGTCCCAGGAGGCGGTGCACGAGATGCTGGAGCGGATCACCGGACCCGCCGTGCGCAACGCCCTCGAGGAGCGGGCCGAGCTCGAGGAGCTGGCCGGCCACCCGATCGAGGCGTGGGACTGGCCGTTCTGGGCCGAACGGCTGCGCCGGGAGCGCTATGCCGTGGACGCCTCCGCGCTGCGGGAGTACTTCGAGCTGGAGTCCGTGCTGGAGCACGGGATCTTCCGCACCGCCCGGGATCTCTACGGGCTGGTCTTCACCGAGCGCCCCGACCTGCACGGCTACCTGCCGCAGGTGCGGGTGTGGGAGGTGACCGACGAGGAGGGCCGTGGCGTCGGGCTGTTCCTGGGCGACTGGTTCACGCGGCCCACCAAGCAGGGCGGGGCCTGGATGGGCTCGCTGGTGCACCAGAACCGGCTGACCGGGCAGCGCCCCGTGGTCGTCAACAACGCGAACTTCACCCGACCGCCCGCGGGCAGGCCCAAGCTGCTCACGCTGGACGAGGTGGTGACGGTCTTCCACGAGTTCGGCCACGCCCTGCACGGGCTGCTCTCCGACGTGCACCTGCCCTCGTTCTCCGGGACGAAGGTGCCGCGGGACTTCGTGGAGTACCCCTCCCAGGTGCACGAGATGTGGGTGCTGCACCCGGAGGTGCTCCGGCACTACGCCCGCCACCACTGCACGGGCGAGCCAGTCCCCGAGGAGACCCTGGCAGGCCTGCGGGAGTCCTCCGCGCACGGGCAGGGCTTCCGGACCGTGGAGTACCTCGCCTCGACCTGGCTCGATCTGGCCTGGCACGGGATCGAGGACCCGGCCGAGCTGCCGGACCCGCGGACCGTGGAGCAGGAGGCGCTCACCCGAGCGGGGGTGGACGTGCCCGGCATCGCCCCGCGCTACCGGACCGGCTACTTCAAGCACATCTTCGCCGGCGGCTACTCCGCCGGCTACTACTCCTACATCTGGTCCGAGATCCTCGACGCCGACACGGCGCAGTGGTTCACGGCCCGCGGCGGGCTGACCAGGGAGAACGGGCGGCGCTTCGCCGAGGAGGTGCTCTCCCGGGGCAACGAGACCGCCCCGATGGAGGCCTTCGAGGCCCTGCTGGGACGCCGCCCGCACCTCGGCGCGCTGCTGGAGCGGCGCGGGCTCCAGCCGCGGGAGGAGTTCGTCCACCGGCAGCGCGGTGCGCCCGCCCGGGACGTCCGCGGCTGAGCGCCGCACCGCCCGGGGCCGGGTTCGGACGACCGGGTGCGGACGACCGGGTGCGGACGGCCGGGCCGAGGAGCAGGCCCCGGCGCCGGACGGAACCACCTCGCCGAAAGACCTGGCCGGAGTACCGGACCGAGGATTCAGGCCGCGGGCCAGGCGTCGGCGATGTCCTGGCGGGTGTCGCCCAGGGTCTGCATGATCGCCTTGGTCCCGGCGAGGACCGGCATGAAGTTGGCGTCCCCGTTCCAGCGGGGCACCACGTGCTGGTGCAGGTGCCCCGAGAGGGAGCCGCCGGCCGCGGCCCCCAGGTTGATGCCCACGTTGAAGGCGTGCGGGGACGCGACGCTGCGGATCGTCGCGACCGCGGTGCGGGTCAGGTCCGTCAGCTCCCGCAGTTCCTCCAGCTCGAGCTCCGTCAGATCGGCCACGTGCCGGTACGGGCAGACCATGAGGTGGCCGGGGTTGTAGGGGAACAGGTTGAGGATCACGAAGCAGTGCTCGCCGCGGTGGACGATCAGCGACTCCTCGTCCGCGCGGTCCGGGCCGTGGCAGAACGGGCACCCCGGGTCCTCGCGCACGGACGGGTCCTCCCCGCGCACGTAGGCGAGCCGGTGCGGGGTCCACAGCCGCTGGAAGCTGTCGGGCACCCCGGGGATCTCGAACTCGTCCTGGCGGATCCAGTGGTGCGGAGGCCCGGCGTCGGGCGCCGTCCCGGTCACTGACCCACCCCCGCCGTCTCCGCGGCGGCGCGGGGGTCCTCGGCGGCGGCCGTCGGCTCCTCGTTGACGCGGCGCTGGACGTGCGCCACGATCCGCTCGACGGCCTCGCCGACCGGGACGCCGTTGTCCTGCGAGCCGTCGCGGAAGCGGAAGGACACGGCGTTCGCCTCGGCGTCCTCCCCGCCCGCGATGAGCACGAACGGGACCTTCTCCTTGGAAGCGGTGCGGATCTTCTTGGGGAACCGGTCCGAGCCCGCGTCGAGCTCCACGCGCACGCCCCGGGCCCGCAGCGTGTCCACCACGCCCTGTAGGTAGGCGTTGAAGGCCTCGGCCACCGGGATCGCCACCACCTGCACCGGGGCCAGCCACGCGGGGAACGCCCCGGCGTAGTGCTCCACGAGCAAGCCCATGAACCGCTCCACGGACCCGAACAGGGCGCGGTGGATCATCACGGGCCGCTGCCGGGTGCCGTCGGCGGCCTGGTACTCGAGGTCGAAGCGCTCCGGCAGGTTGAAGTCGAGCTGGATGGTGGACATCTGCCAGGTGCGCCCGATCGCGTCCTTGGCCTGCACCGAGATCTTCGGGCCGTAGAACGCGGCGCCGCCGTCGTCCGGGACCAGGTCCAGCCCGGACTCGGCGGCGACCTCCGCGAGGGTGTTCGTGGCCTCCTCCCAAAGCTCGTCCGAGCCCACGAACTTCTCCGGGTCCTTGGTGGAGAGCTCGAGGTAGAAGTCGTCCAGCCCGTAGTCCTTGAGCAGGTCCAGCACGAAGGTGAGCGTGGTGGTCAGCTCCTCCTTCATCTGGTCCCGGGTGCAGTAGATGTGGGCGTCGTCCTGGGTCATGCCGCGCACCCGGGTCAGGCCGTGGACCACGCCGGACTTCTCGTACCGGTACACCTGCCCGAACTCGAACAGGCGCAGCGGCAGCTCGCGGTAGGAGCGCCCCCGGGACCGGAAGATCAGGTTGTGCATCGGGCAGTTCATGGGTTTCAGGTAGTAGTCCTGGCCCTGCTTGGTCAGCTCCCCGGTCTGCGGGTCCCGCTCCTCGTCCACGTGCATCGCGGGGAACATGCCCTCGCGGTACCAGTCGAGGTGGCCGGAGACCTCGTAGAGGTGCCCCTTGGTGATGTGCGGGGTGTACACGAACTCGTAGCCGGCCTCCGTGTGCCGCTCCCGGGAGTAGTCCTCCATGGTCTTGCGGATGATCCCGCCCCGGGGGTGGAACACCGGCAGACCGGAGCCGAGCTCGTCGGGGAAAGAGAACAGGTCCATCTCCGAGCCGAGCCGGCGGTGGTCGCGTCGCTCCGCCTCGGCGAGGCGGTCCTTGTACGCCGTGAGGTCCTCCTTGGAGGGCCACGCGGTGCCGTAGATGCGCTGGAGCTGCTTGTTCTTCTCGGAGCCGCGCCAGTAGGCGGCGGCCGAGCGCATGAGGGCGTAGCCGTTGCCGATCAGCTTGGTGTCCGGCAGGTGCGGGCCGCGGCACAGGTCCTTCCAGACCGTCTCCCCGGTCTTGCGGTCCACGTTGTCGTAGATCGTCAGCTCGCCGGCCCCGACCTCCACGGAGGCGCCCTCCGCGGCGGCGTCCACGTCGCCGCCGGAACCGGGGCCCTGGGACAGGCCGATGAGCTCGAGCTTGTACGGCTCGTCCGCCATCTCCGCCCGTGCCTCGTCCTCGCTCACCGCGCGGCGGCGGAAGGACTGGGTGGAGTTCACGATCCGCTGCATCCGCTTCTCGATGGCTTTGAGGTCCTCGGGCGTGAAGGGGTGCTCGACGTCGAAGTCGAAGTAGAAGCCGTCGGTGACGTAGGGGCCGATGCCGAGCTTCGCGTCCTCGTGCAGCTGCTGCACGGCCTGGGCCATGACGTGGGCGGCGGAGTGGCGTAGCACCTCGAGGCCCTCGGGCTCGGAGACCAGCACCCGCTCCACGTCGTCCCCGTCGGCCAGCTCGACGGCCAGGTCCCTGAGCTCGCCGTTGACCCGGGCCACCACCACCGAGCGGTCCTCGCGGTACAGGTCCGCGGCGGACGTCCCAGTCCCCACCGTGCGCTGCTCGCCGTCGACGGTGATCGTGAGGGGGGCGGACTCGGGCTGGTGCTCGGGCACGGTGGTCATGGGGAAGGTGCTCCTCGGGTCGGAAAACGGCACGCACCGGTACGGGGGGCGCGTGGCAGCGGCACCGGCAGGCGGCGCGCACTGCATCGATGGTACCTGTCGGCCGCTGCGGGCAGCGGCGGTGAGATGATGACCGGCGGAGGTGAGGCCGCCCGATGCCCGCAGACGTTCCCGGACCGCCCGACCCGCCCGCGCCGGGAGGGGAGGGGCCCTCCTCTCCCCCGCCGCCCCGGCACCGGCTGTGGACCACCGGCTTCGTGCTGATGTGGGCGGGCCAGTTCCTCATCTCCATGAACTTCTACCTGCTGATGACCGTCATGGCGCTCTACGCCATGGACCGCTTCGGCACGGACGAGGCGCTGGCCGGGGTGGCCACGAGCGCCTTCATCGTCGGGGCGGTCCTGGCGCGGCTGCTCACCGGCAAGTACATGGAGCTGCTCGGGCGCCGGCGCGTGCTGTCCGCCGCGCTCGTGCTGCTGGCGCTGTGCGCCGCCGCCTATCTGCTGGACACCGGCTTCTGGGGCCTGCTGGTGGTGCGGGTCCTCAATGGTGTGGGCTTCGGCATGGCCACCACCGTGCTGCCCGCCGCCGTCCAGGCCCTCATCCCGGCACACCGGCGGGGCGAGGGCACCGGGTACTTCATGCTCTCCACCACCCTGGCCGCCGCGCTGGGCCCTCTGGTGGGGCTGAGCCTGTCCACGGCGGTGGGCTACGGCACGCTCTTCGGGGTGTGCACGGCGATCGCCCTGCTGGGTCTCGCCGTGGGAGCCTTCACCCGGGTCCCCGAGCTGAGCCTGTCCCCCGAGCAGCGCGCGGGACTCCGGTCCTTCTCCGTGGGGCAGTTCGTGGAGGTGCGGGCCCTGCCCGTGTCCGCGCTGATGCTCTTCGTGGGCGTGGGCTACTCGGCGGTCCTGTCCTTCCTCAACCCGTTCGCCGTGCAGGTGGACCTCGTGGGGCCCGCGGGCGCGTACTTCGTGGCCTACGCCGTCACCGTCCTGGTGAGCCGTCCGTTCGCGGGCCGTCTGCAGGACCGGCGCGGGGACAACGCGGTGCTGTACCCGTCGTTGCTGCTGTTCGTGGTGGCGCTGCTGCTGCTCGCGGCCGCGAACTCGCCGTTCCTGGTGCTCGCCTCGGGCACGGTGCTGGGGGTGGGCTACGGGGCGGTGCTCTCGGCGGCCCAGGCCGCCGCGGTCCGCTCGGCCCCGCTCACCCGCGTGGGGCTGTCCACCTCGACCTACTTCCTGTGCATGGACGTCGGAGTGGCGCTGGGCCCGGTGCTCATGGGGGCCATGGTCCCCGCGCTGGGCTACCGGGGCATGTACGTGGCGGCCGCGGCGGTGGTGGCGCTGGGCCTGGTCTACTACGCGACAGTGCCCGGCGCGCGGGCCCGGCGGGGAAGGGCGTGAACCGCGCCCGGTACGACGACGGGGCCCCCGTCACCGCGTGGTGACGGGGGCCCCGGAACAGATCGGGTGCGATCAGATGCGGTCGCGGCGATCGTTGTCGGTCAGGCCGGTGCCGCGCTCGGCGTCGGTCTCGACCTCGACCTGCTCCTTGCGGACCTCGGCGTCGACGCGCTCGGTGTCGCGGACGGTCTCCTTCTCGAGGCCGACCTTCTCGACGCCCACGGTCTCCTTGGCGACGACGGGACGCTCCTCGTGGAGGGTCACCTCGACGTCCTCCTCGCCGATGGTGCCGGAGGTGGCCTCGGTGCCGCTCAGCGGGGTGCGCTCGACACGGACCTCTTCGCGCTCGAGGGGCACGTCCACGGTCTCGTTCTCCGTGACCACGTACTTGCGCAGACGGGCGCGGCCGGTCTCGCGCTGCTCCTTGCCGACGTGCAGCTGCTCCTCGTGGCGGACCACGCCGTTGTCGGCACGGTCGGTGAGGTCGCGGTCACGGTCGGTGAGGTCGCGGTCACGGTCGGTGAGGTCGCGGTCGACGTCGGCGATCCCGGCCGTGCTGTTGCGATCGGTGCGGTTGCGGTCGTCGTAGCCGTCGTTCTCGGGGTAGCCGGCGGTGCCGGTCGCCGGGACGGCGTTGCGGTCGGTGTCCGCGGCGTAGCGGTCGTCGCGGTCGGCGAGACCCGCGGTGCCGGCGGTACCAGCGGTGCGGTCACGGTCCCGGTCGTCGGCGCCGGAGTAGTTCATCTTGTAGTAGCGGTAGATCTCCTCCTCCTCGGCCGGGGAGAGGTGCTGGTCCGCGTCCACGTTCGGGGCGTCCTTGACGACGTCCTTGGTGTAGGGAAGGACGAAGCGGTCGCCGTCCTGCTGGGCGCCGTCGACCGGGACGAAGCTCTCCTTGGTGCCGAACAGGCCGGTGTTGACGGTCACGAAGGTGACCTCTTCGGTGTTGTCGTCCAGGAAGACCTGCTCGACCTTGCCGATCTTGTCGCCGTCCGACCCGTAGGCGGTGGCGGAGAGCAGTGCGTTGACGTCATACGTAGCCATGAGAACTCCTTCTTCTATTCTGCGAGGCAACGGGCTCCCCTGGACGGGGGGCTCGCCGCGGACGATCTCCGCCTGGGGGGCGGGGTGCAGCTCGTCCGCTGTTATTAGTAACCATACTGGCAATCAGTTCCCTGGCCAATGGATTCACCGAGAGTGAAACCTCTGGATCCGGACGGTTTCCCGGCTCATCCTGCCCCGGCTCCCCGGAGGCTCAGCGGGGAGGCGGCGCGCACGGCCGCCGGGGTCCCCGGGTCGGTGAGGTCCCACGCCTGCTCCGCGCTGAGGCTGATCCCGCGGGGCCCGGTGCGCCGCGTCCGTCCCCGCACCAGCAGCATCCGCGTGCCGAACAGGTGCTGCCCCGAGCGGGCCTGGGCGTCGGAGAAGAAGGCGCAGTCCACCGCGCCCGTGCCGTCGTCGAGACTGACGAAGACCACCCGCCGGCCGCTGCGCATGGGAGGGGTCATGGTCGAGACCCGCACCCCCGCCACGAGCACCTCGGACCGGCTGCGCAGCTCGAGCAGCCGCTCCGAGGGCGTGACCCCGAGCTCTCGGAGCAGGGGGGCCCAGCTCTCCAGCAGGTGCGCCGAGACGTCCACCGCGAGCAGGTCCAGCTCGGTGCGGACCTTCTCCGCCAGGGTGGGCTCGGGACGCTCCGCGGGCAGGGCGCGCAGCTCGAGGTCCCCGAGCGGAAGGGCCAGCTGCCCCTCGACCTCCCCGGCCGGCCGGGTGGGCCGGCCGCTGTCCGCCCGGGTCCGCAGGGCGTGCACCAGGTCGGCGCGGGAGGCGGCGCCACCGGACCGGCGCAGCAGGCCGTCGAAGGCCCCGACGGCGGCGAGACGCTCGAGGGTGCGCCGGGCGGGACGGGCCCGCTGCCGCAGGTCGGCGAGCGAGGCGTAGGGCTGCCCGGCCACGATCCGGCGGACCTCGGCCTGGGAGACCCCGTGGATCCCGGTGAGGGCCAGGCGCACGCCCAGGCGGGCGGGGTCGTCGTCGAGCCGCTCCACGCGGTAGTGCTCGTCGGAGCGGTTGACGTCCACGGGCAGGACGGGGACGCCCATCCGCCGGGCCTCCCCCACGAGCAGGCGCTTGGGGTACATCCCGGGATCGTGCTCCCACAGCCCCGCGAGGAACGCCTCCGGGTGGTGGGCCTTCAGCCACGCGGACTGGTAGGTGGGCACCGCGAACGCCGCCCCGTGGGCCTTGCAGAAGCCGAACGAGCCGAACGCCGCCAGGATCCCCCAGACCCGGTCCACGACGTCCAGGGGGTAGTCCTGCGCGCGGGCCCGCTTGCGGAAGAACTCCTCCACCTCGAGCTGGCGCTCGGAGCCCAGCCGGCGGCGCAGCTCGTCGGCCCGGGCGAGCCCGCACCCGGTGAAGGTGTCCAGGATCCGCAGGACCTGCTCGTGGAAGACGGTCACCCCGTGGGTCTCGGCGAGGATCGGGTCGAGGGCCGGGTGGATCGAGACGGGCGGGGACCAGCCGTGGCGGTGCTCCAGGTAGGGGCGGACCATGTCCGAGTGCATGGGCCCGGGGCGGAACAGGGAGATGTCCACGATGAGGTCCCGGACGCTCGTGGGCGCCATCTTGCCGATGAGCTCGCGCTGGCCCGGGGACTCGATCTGGAAGCAGCCCAGGGTGTGGGTGGAGCGGATGAGCTCGAACGTCCTCGCGTCGTCCACGGGGATCGCCTCGAGGTCCAGGCGGGGGCGGCCGGGGTGGGTGCGGGCCACCTCGTCGACGGCGTGGGCCAGCGCCGACTGCATCCGCACGCCGAGGATGTCGAGCTTGAGCATGCCCATCGGGTCCATGTCGTGCTTGTCGAACTGGCTCATGGGCATCCCCGTCCCGCTGGACTGCACCGGGGTGCGGTCCAGGAGGCTCAGGTCCCCCAGGATCACCCCGCACGGGTGCATGGAGATGTGCCGGGGCAGCCGGTCCAGGCGCTCGGTGAGGTCCACGAGGAGGTCGAGCTGCTTCTCCTGGGCCACCTGCTCGGCGAAGTCCCTCAGTTCCGGCTGGCGGGCGATGGTCTCGCGCAGCGCCGAGGCCGGCAGGTGCCACAGCTGCTTGGCGGCACCGTCCACGGTCTCGGGGTCGATGCCGAGCGCCAGCCCGGCGTCCCGGACGGCGCCGCGGGCCCGGTAGGCGTTCTGCATGCTCATGAGGCTCACCCGCTCGGGGCCGAAGCGCTCGAAGATCCGCCGGTAGACGCGGTGACGCTCGGCCGACTCGACGTCGATGTCGATGTCCGGGAGGGTCGAGCGGTCGTTGGAGAGGAAGCGCTCGAAGAGCAGCTCGTGCTCGAGCGGATCCACCTGGGAGACGTCGAGCAGGTAGTTGACGAGCGAGGACACACCGGAGCCGCGGGCGGCGTGGCGCACCCCCATCTCGCCGATCATCGCGGAGACCTCGGCCACGGTGAGGAAGTAGGAGGCGAAGCCGAGGTCCTCGATCACCCCCAGCTCCTGCTCCAGCCGGTCCCGCACGGCCCGCGTCGCGCGGCGGCCCGGGTAGCGGCGCCCCAGCCCCGCCTCGCACCGGGCCCGCAGCTCCGCCGGCGCCGGCCGGTCCAGGCCGAGCACGGAGGCCTCGGGCACCACCGGCCGCCCCCAGCCGCAGTCGCCGGCCGGGTCCAGCCGGCACCGGTCGGCCACCCGCTGGGTGCCCGCCAGCAGGGCTGCGGCACCGGCGGCACCGAGGTCCGCGGCCCGGGCGATCTCCGCGGCGAGCGCACGCATCTGCCGGTCGGACTTGAGCCACCCCTGGCCGTTGGGCTGCAGCGGCTCCGGCGCCGCCGTCCGCCGGGACGCCCCGGTCCGTCCGGCGGCTCTTCTGCCGCCGGGCGCGCGGCCGGCGCGCTCCCCCAGGGTCTCGAGCGGCGTGAGGGCGCGGGCGGCGTCGAGGACGTCGGCGGTGGCGGCCTCGGCGGGGGTGGCGTAGCGCACCGCGTTGGTCAGCACGGGGGTCAGCCCCGCCTCGAGGGCGGCGCGCAGCATCCGGGCCGCGTGGGACGTGCTGCACGCCGTGCCGGGGGCCGCCAGGTGCGAGACCACCTCCACGGCGAGCGCCGGCGCGGGGAGCAGGGCCCGCCACCGGGCCAGGGCGGCGCGCCCGGTGCGGTAGCGGCGGGCCGCGAGCTCCTGACCGACGTCCGAGGCGGGCCCGAGCAGCACGATCAGGACCGGCTCCCCGTGCCGGGGCGAGCGGGCGGCGGCCGCGATCTCGGCGGAGGTCACCCCGGGCGGGCTCTTCGTGGCGTGGGCGGTGGAGACGAGCCGGCACAGGGCGGCGTAGCCTGCGCCGGCGGTGCCGCCGGCCGCCAGGACCACTACGCGGCCGAGGGCGCGCTCGCGGCCGGGGGCCAGCAGGACGAGGTCGACCCCCAGGACCGGGTCGATGCCGTGCTCCCGGCACGCGCCCAGGTGCTTGATCGCGCCGTAGAGCCCGTCCCGGTCGGTGCAGGCGAGCACGTCCGCGCCGTCCGCCGCGGCGGCGGCCGTCAGGACGGCGGGCCGGCTGACCCCGAAGTGGGCGCTGAAGGCGGTGGCGACGTGCAGGTGCGGAAAGCTCACGACCCCATTCGAATACGTGTTCGAATATTAAGTCAATTGCAAACCGCCGGACCTGCCAGAACTTCGGGGTCACGGTGTCCTTCGTGGCGCGCCGGGGCCCATGCCGTGGACCACACCCGGCCTCCCGTGCCGGGGTCCCGCTCCTGCCGCGTCTCGACCTGCTCTCGGAGCCGGCGGATCAGCTTGCAGCGCTCCCCTTCGCGGGACACGATCCGACCACGGTCCGCAGGAGCACCCGGCCCGGGACGCCCTCGTTCGGGGACGGGACGGTCCTCCACTTCTGTGGCATGTTGTTTCCTGCACCCATGGGCAGGGCCGGGGGGATCCGTCCTCCCCGGGACGGGCGGGCGCCGCACGGCCGCGGCGCCACGGCAGGACGGGGCGTCCGGCCCGCACGCCCCGCCGCACGGACGCAGGAGGAGACGACGATGGACGTCCGGCAGCTGATGTACTTCCTGGCCGTGGTGGACCACGGCGGGTTCACCCGTGCCGCCGAGCAGCTCATCATCGCCCAGCCCTCGCTGTCGCAGACCATCAAGGGCCTCGAGCGGGAGCTGGGGGTGCCGCTGTTCCACCGGATCGGCCGGCGGGTGGTGCTCAGCGGAGCCGGCCAGGAACTGGTGGGGCCGGCCCGGGTGGTGGTCCGCGATCTGGCCGCCGCCCGGGCCGCCGTCGACGACCTGCGCGGGGTCCGCAGCGGACGCCTGGACGTGATCGCCATGCCCTCCCCGGGGATCGAGCCGCTCACCGCGATGATCGCCGCCTACACCCGGGCCCACCCGGCCGTGACGGTCGACGTCGACGCCGCGTTCACCCCCGAGGAGGTGGCCGAGGCCGTGCGCACCGGCCGGGCCGAGATCGGGATCCTGGGCTCGGAGCGCCCGTTCCGCTCCGCCGAGGTCGAGGTGCGGCAGCTGGAGCAGCAGCCCCTGGTGCTGATCGTGAACCCGCAGGCGGACGCCTTCGGCGACGGCGGGACGATCCGGCGCGAGGACCTCGAGGGACACCGGGTGGTCGTGTCGCAGCGGGGGTCGCTGATGCGCCGGCTGGTCGACGACACCCTGGCCGGCGGGGTGCAGCTCGAGATCACCGCGGAGGTCGCCCACCGCACCTCGGTCCTGCCCCTGGTGCTGGCCGGAGTGGGCCACGCGGTGATGCCCTCCTCCTGGGGTCCCCTGGCGCACGCCGCGGGACTGCGCGTGCTGCGGATCGAGCCGGTCACGGTGCTGCACGTGGCCGTGCTCAGCCGCCCCGCGCACCTGACCCCGGCCGCCCGGGCGTTCCTGGAGGTCGCCGCCGAGCACGCGGCCCGGCACATCGCGGACCACCTCCGGGCGCCGTAGGGAGTGCCACAGGGCCTGCCACGGAGCGTGCCATAGGAGCTTCCTATCTACGGGATGGGAAGCCGGTCTTGGACCTGACCCGGACCGGGGCGCTCTACTGGAACCCGACACCGGGCAGGAGCACCGAAGATCACCCGAGAAGGAGAGCACCACCATGACCGAGCACCAGGTCTTCACCATCGCCTCGATCCCCGCCGACGGCGTCGGCCAGGAGGTCGTCGCCGCCGGCCGCACGGTCCTGGACGCGATGGCCGCCCAGTCCGGCGGGGCGTTCTCCTTCGACTGGACCGAGTTCCCCTGGGGCTCCGAGTACTACGCCCAGCACGGCGTGATGATGCCCGCCGACGGGCTGGAGGCCCTGAAGGCCTTCGACGCGATCTACTTCGGCGCCGTGGGCTGGGAGAACGTCCCGGACCACGTCAGCCTGTGGGGGCTGCGGCTGAACATCACCCAGAACTTCGACCAGTGGGCCAACATCCGCCCCGTGCGGTTCCTGTCCGGGGTGGTCTCCCCGCTGCGCAAGGCCGAGGACACCGAGCTGGACTGGGTCGTGGTGCGGGAGAACAGCGAGGGCGAGTACGCCGGGCTCGGCGGGCGCAACCTCTCCGGCCGGGGTCCCGGCAACGAGGTCGCCGTCCAGTCCTCGCTGTTCACCGAGAAGGGGTGCGAGCGGATCATCCGCTTTGCCTTCGACCTCGCTCGCACCCGCACGGTCAAGAAGGTCTCGAGCGTGACCAAGTCCAACGCCCAGCAGTACGGCATGGTGCTGTGGGACGAGGTCTTCGCCCGGGTCGCCAAAGACTACCCCGACGTGCAGACGGAGTCCGTGCTGGTGGACGCGATGAGCGCGAAGTTCGTCCTGCACCCCGAGGACCTGTCGGTGGTGGTGGCCTCCAACCTCAACGCCGACATCCTCTCCGACCTCGGCTCCGCCCTGGCCGGCAGCCTCGGGCTGGCCGCCAGTGCGAACCTGAATCCGGAGCGGCGGTTCCCGTCGATGTTCGAGCCCGTCCACGGCACCGCCCCGGACATCGCCGGGCAGGGGATCTCCAACCCCATCGGGGCGATCGCCAGCGCGGCCCTGATGCTCGACCACTTCGGTCTGCACGACGAAGCCCGCCGCCTGGAGGCCGCCCTCGAGGCCACCACCGCCTCCGGGCACCTCACCCGCGACATCGGCGGCACCGCAGACACCGCCGAGATCACCGAGGCCGTCGTCGAGGCCCTGGCCACCTCGCTGACCTCCGCCTGAGACCCGGCCGCCCCGGGCGCGACGGTCACCGGCACGTGGCGCAGATCGCCCGCTCGATCAGGGAGGCGCTGCGGCGGTCGATCTCGTCCTCCACGAGCCTGCTGGGAGCATCGGGGTACCACCCGAGGTCGTCCCGCACGTCGGCGGCGACCTCGGACCCTCCGCTGCCGGGGGCGACCCGGAAGGTGGCCAGCAGGGGCAGGGCCCGCCACCCGAACTCGGAGGCCGTTCCGCGGCGGCGGAAGGTGACGTCCGAGCCCGCCGACACCTCCACGCAGCACTCCTCGGAGCGGACTGCCGGACCGAGGTCCTCGAACGCCGTGCGGATCCGCTCCAGGGCTTCCTCCGGAGGCATCGGGCAGGTCCACGCACGGGTCGTGGTGATGCGCGGCCGGTTCGGGGGCCGGCGCGCCAGCCAGGGGACGACGAACCGCTGCCCGAGCACCAGCGCGACGACGACGAGCGCCGCCGCCCCGAGCGCGAGCTGAGCCACGGAGACCACACCCCGGAGGAGCAGCTGGACCACCACGAGGACGACGACCGCCGACCCTGCCGGTCCGGCCAGCCGGTCCCATCCCCGGGCGGAGCGTCTGGCGGACACACGACCTCCCCTCCTGGCCCGGACCGCGGTGCCCCGTGGCCATCATCCGTCGCTGCCATTCTGGCCCTCGCGCACCCCCCGGCACTAGATGTGCAACCGCAAAGGGGACAAGTTCGTGGCCGCACGCCCTCCGTGCAGGGAAGGACGGACGGCAACGCCCCGCGGCCCGCCGTGCCCGCCGCCCTGCCTATGCTGAGGTCTCGCGGCAGCACGGCAGCAGCACAGCGGCGCCGGAACGGCGGCCGCGACGACGGAGGGATGTGGGGCATGACGGCGACCTATCGGTACGACGTGGAGGTCCTGCACCTGCTCGTGTCCCCGGGGCACGCCTACTTCGGCCGCGCCCGGGACGGCGCCGCGGACGTCCCCACCACCGATGCCGAGCGCGTCGAGCTGGTGGCCGGCAAGGGCGTGGTGGGCGACCGGTTCTTCGGCAAGGCCGCCCACATGGACGCCGCCGTCACCCTGCTCGCCGTCGAGGCGCTCGAGGCCATGGCCGCGGATCTGGGCACGGCCCCCTTCGACCCGCTCCTGACCCGCCGCAACGTGGTCCTCCGGGGCGCCCACCTGGCCCCGCTGCTGGGCGAGGAGTTCGCACTGGAGTCCCGGGGTGCGCTCGTGCGGCTGCGGGGCGGGCGGCCCGCCCACCCCTGCGCCTGGATGGACCGGGTGCTGGCTCCGGGCGCGCACGCCGCCATGCGGGGGCGAGGGGGCCTGCGCTGCCGGCCGCTGTCCAGCGGCGACCTGCACCGCGGACCGGCCGTGCTGCACAGCCCGGTCCCGCTCGAGCCGGAGCAGGCCGGTGCGGCCGTGCTGCGGCGACCGTCCCGGCTGCCGTAGCGCGCACCGGACGGTCAGCGGTACGGCACCTCTCGCCTCCCCGCCAGCCGGCGGCCCGGCAACAGGACCGACCGCACGCTGGTGGCCCCCGGGGGCGGCAGTCAGGCCTGCGCCAGCTGGGGCAGCACCGTCTCCCCGAAGGCGTCGAGGAAGCGGCCCTGCTCCTGCCCCACGTGGTGCAGGTAGATCTCGTCGAAGCCGAGCTCGGCGTACTCGTGCAGCCACTGGGCGTGCCGGCCGAGGTCCTCGGAGACGTTGACCGCCCCGGCGATCTGCTCGTCCCCCACGTCCTCCTGGACCGCCTTGCGCAGATAGTCCTGGGGCGATGCGAGCTCGGCCATGGTCACGGGGTCGAAGACGTTGGTGCGCCACTGGTCGAGGGCGAGCGCACGGGCCTGCTCCGGGGAGGGCGCCCAGCTCAGGTGCACCTGCAGCGCGGCCCGGCCGGTGCCGCCGGCCTCGCGCCAGGTGCCGAGCATCCGGCGCAGGTCCTCCAGGGGCTGCTGGACGGTGATGAACCCGTCGGCCACGGGGGCGAAGCGGCGGACCGTCGTCGGGGTGAGCGCCGCCACGAGCAGGGCGGGCGGGACCTCCGGCGGGTCCCAGACCCGCGCGCGGTCGGCGTGGAACGGCTCACGGCAGGACACCTCCTCGCCCGCGTGCAGCCGGCGGACGACGTCGAAGCTGCCCTCGAGGAACCGCTGCCGCTGCTCCTTGGCCGGCCACTCCGGGGCGACGGCCCGCTCGTTGAGCTTCTGCCCGCTGCCCAGGGCGCTCCAGAGCCGGCCGGGGAACATGCGGGCGAGGGTGGCCGTGGCCTGGGCGGTGACCACGGGGTGGTACCGCCGCCCCGGGGCGTGCACGAACCCGAACGGCAGGTCCGTGGTGGCCAGGGCGGCGCCCAGCCAGGACAGGGCGAAGCCGGAGTGTCCCTGGTGCGGTGACCACGGCTCGAGGTGGTCCGAGCACATGGCGGCACCGAAGCCGGCCTGCTGGGCGTGCCCGACGTCGCGCAGCAGCTGCTCGGGAGGGATCTGCTCGTGGGAGGCGTGGAAGCCGATCGTCGCCATGGGGTCCTCCGGTCGAAGGCGGGAACAGGACAGTGGAATTCAGGACGGTGGAACAGGACAGCAGGAACAGGTGGGGACGGGTGTCGCGGACCGGCTCAGCCGGCCGCCGCCCGGAGGTCCTCGGCGGGGGTGCAGACGTTGCGCAGCTCGCCGATGCCCTCGATCTCGGTGACGACCTCCTGGCCGTCGCGCAGCCAGATCCGGCGGGGCTTCCTGGCCAGGCCCACGCCGGCGGGAGTGCCGCAGGCCACGAGGTCCCCGGGCTCGAGGGTCAGGAACCGGCTGAGGTACTCGACGAGCTCCACGGCGGAAAAGATCATCCGGTCGGTGCCGGAGTCCTGGTGCCGCACGCCGTCCACGGTGCAGCGGATCGCCAGTCCCGCCTCGGGGTCGATCTCGTCGGGGGTCACGACCACGGGGCCCACCGGGGTGGTCCGGTCGAAGTTCTTGCCCTGGAACCACTCGGAGGTCCGGCCCTGCCAGT
The DNA here is from genome assembly GCF_042879195.1 of Kocuria nitroreducens. Classification (NCBI taxonomy): domain Bacteria; kingdom Bacillati; phylum Actinomycetota; class Actinomycetes; order Micrococcales; family Micrococcaceae; genus Kocuria; species Kocuria nitroreducens. The sequence continues at coordinate 59,965 of NZ_JBHZTC010000008.1, read as the reverse complement.
CCCGCACCGAGATGTCGTTCATGATGGTGTACCCGGCGATCGCGGCCCGCGCCCGGTCGAGCGTGGCGTGGCGCAGGGGCGAGCCGATCACCACGGTGAGCTCGGCCTCCCAGTCGACCTTCTCGGACTCCTCTGGCATGGCGATGGGGTCGGTGGGGCCGATGAGCGCGGTGGCGTACTTCGCGAAGATCGTGGGGTGCTCCGGGATCTCCTGGCCGACCTCCTCCGCGTGGTCGTAGAAGTTCAGTCCGGCGCACAGGATCTTGCCCGGGCGCAGGACGGGGGTCGCCAGGACCTCCGGGGCCGGCGCGGGGCCCGGCTCCCCCGGCAGCCGCAGGTCGCCCCCGGCGAGGAGGGCCCCGACGTCGGGGACGGGGAGGTAGACGGTCCGCCCGTCCTCCTGCCGGAACGCCTGGGTGGTGCCGTCGCGTCGCACGGTGCCGAGTCTCACGGGTGCTCCCTCATGTTCTGCGGTGCGGTCTGCGACTCCGATCCTATGCACCTCCGGTGGGCCTATGCACAGCGCACCACCCGGATCCCCGAGGCGCTCGTGGCCGCGAGCAGACGCCAGCGCCCGGTGTCGAGGGTGTGGACGAGCTCGAGGGTCAGCAGCTCGGAGCGGGCGTTCAGCTGGACCTGGACCCGCCACATCTGCTGGTCCACCGCCCCGATCCCGCGGTCCTTGGGCAGCCGGGCGTCCTCGGACCACCAGGCGCGGCGCTCGTACCAGCGCACGGGGTCCTGGGCCACCAGGTAGTTCCGCTCGCGCCAGCGCACGCCCACCGGCACCCCGTCCGTGTCGCAGTCCACGTCGACGCTCTCCGTCAGGAAACCCACGACGGCTCCTCTCTCCCTCGGCCGGCGCCCGTTGCGCGGTGCGCCCTGTTCCCTGGAAGCTAGAACACCTGTACGACACGCTAACCCGTGACGGTACCGGAATGGAACAGGCATTCCCCCCGGGCCGTTGCTCCGGCCCAAGCGTTCACTTTTGCGACCGGCCGTGGGGGAGCATGGACAAGCCCAGCGAAATGGATACGCTGAGAGCACGGAGGGCCTGCCCTGCGCGGCCCGCCCGGACGTCCCCTGTCCCTCGTCCGCCCCGCCGGAGCAGCCGGCGTCGACCTCACGGAGGCCTCCCATGACCGGAACCATCACGCTGATCGCCCACACCGCGGCGAACACCAAAACTCCTGCGGTGACCCTGCGTCCGGCCGGTCCGGAGGACGCCGACAGCCTCGCCCAGCTCTACTACTCCTCCTACGAGCAGGGCGGTGTCTCCAGCCTGGAGGAGGCCCGCCAGGTGATCCGGGGCGTCTTCGACGGGGAGTACGGGCCCTTCCTCCCCGACGCCTCGCCGGTGGTGGTCGACGACGACGGGACCGTGGTGGCCGCTGCCCTCGTGCTGTCCCGGCGGATCGGCGAGGACCTCCCCGACGTCCCCTACATCTTCGAGCTGTTCACGGCGGCCTCCCGCCGCCGCCAGGGCCTGGCCGAGCAGCTGGTGCGCTGCGCCATGGGCACCCTCTACAACAACGGCTACGACCAGGTCTGCCTGCGGATCGACGAGGACAACGCGGCGGCGCTCGCCCTCTACCTGACGCTCGACTTCAATCGCTGGGTCCCCGAGACGGACTACGTCTGAGTCCGGCGGACGCTCCGGACGGGGGACGCCGGAACGAACGCCACCAGGCCCGGAAAAGGCCACGGGAAGGGCCCGGGACCCGCGATGTGGGTCCCGGGCCCTTCCCATGGCCTCCCCTGTGGCCGGATCAGAGCGCGAAATCCTCCCGGACCGGAGGATCGACGGCGATGTCGACGAACCGTGCCCAGCGGGGGCGCACCGCCACGAGACGGGTGCTGGCCTTGTCCGTGGCCCCCGGGTGCCGGGACTCCAGCACCTCGCCGGCGTCCCGCGCGGCGGGCCCCTCGAGCACGGCGGCCTCGCCCTCGAGCTGGAACTCCTGGCCCGTCCCGGAGACCACCACGAGGGAGACCCGGGGGTCCGCGAGGAGGTTGGCGTACTTGCGGCTGCGCTCGTTCGTGCCGAAGACCAGCCGCCCGTCCCCGTGGGCCGCGAGGTTGATCCACGCGGACTCGGGGCAGCCGGCGCCGCTGTTGGTCGCCACGACTCCGCCGCCGTGGGCGCGGACGAAGTCGGCGATCCGGTCGGCGGGGTCCCGGGGGCTCAGAACAGGCTCCGCTGCGGCTCCACGAGCTCCGGGGAGTTGTTGCGCACGTTGCCGACCGCAGGGTCCACCGGGTCGAGCACCCAGTCGGCGGCCGACCGGTGCGCCTCGGCCCGGACCAGGTCCACGAGCTGCGGGGCGTCGTCCTCGCCCGGGCGCAGCCAGTCCCCCACGTGCTCGGGCGCCAGCGGGATCGGCATCCGGTCGTGCAGACCGTGCAGCTCCGTGAGCACGGGGTGCTCGTCCGAGGGCTCCGGGGAGTCGGTGGTGAGGATGGAGCAGGACAGCAGCCACGTGCTCCCGCCGCCGTCCCGGCCGGGCTGCAGGGCCGCGGAGTGCAGCTCCGTGCCCTCGGGCACCCGCCACCACTCGTAGATCCCGGCGAACCAGATGGTCTCCTCCGGGTCGGCCGGGTGGACGTAGTAGGGCTGCTTGCGCCCGCCCTTCCCGGCGCCGGGCTCCTTCTTCCACTCGTAGTAGCCGTTGGCCGGGACCGCGCACCGGCGGGCGCGGACCGCCTTGCGGAAGGACGGCTTCTCGAGGACGGTCTCCGACCGGGCGTTGAACATCTTCGACCCGACCGCCGGGTCCTTGGCCCAGCCCGGGACCAGTCCCCAGCGGGCCACGTGCAGCTCGCGGACCAGTTCCCCGTCGTCGTCCCGGCCGTCCCCGCCCGTCAGGCGCTCGAGGACGATCGGCACGTCGGTGGTGGGCGCGGTGTTCCAGTTGGCCCGCAGCCGCTCGTGGTCGGCGGTGTCGCCGAGGCTCTCGTCCGGGACGGCCCCGGTCTCGGCCACGAGGTCGCCCACGGCCCGGGCGATGACATAGCGTCCGCACATCTGCTGTCTCCTCGGTCTGCCCGGCTCGCGGCCGGGGCTCAGTCGGTGAGCGGTCCGTACCCCAGGTACTGGGAGTACATGCCGTACACCTTGCGGATCCCGCGCTCGACGTCGGCCACGGTGGTGCCCGGGCGCAGGTCGTCCACGGCCCCCGCGGTGGCGGGGTCCCAGTCCAGGCCGAGGGCGGCGTAGACGTCGGTGAGCACCGAGCGGATGGGCTCGGACTGCTCGACCACCAGCACGGTGCTGAAGTACCAGGCGCCCGCGACCACCCGCTGGGCCGTCCCGGCCAGCTTCACCCTCCGGCCCGGGGCCGACGACGACGCCGGGTGCGTCCCGTGCACGCTGTGCTCGCCGGCGCAGTACTCGCCCGGGAGCTCGCCGACGTCGGCCTCGACCTCGAGCTCCTCCAGGGCGGCCACGATCATGTCGCCGAAGAGGCGGTAGCGGTCCTGGATGCCCGAGGTGGGGTCCTCGGCGGCCTCGAGGTGGTCGATGATCAGGCACCCGCCGTGGTAGGCCGCGGCACGGCCGCCCACCTTGCGGACCAGGGGCTCGAACCCGCTCTCGCGGGCGGCCCGGGCGGCGTCGGCGAAGCCCGTGCGCAGCTCGTCCCGGCGGCCGAAGGCCACCGTGGGGGACGGTTCGTAGAGGCGCAGGACGGGTCCGTTGCGGCGCACGTCGGCGAGGAGGGTCATGGCGCTCTCGTAGTCCTGCTGGGCGCCCAGGGACTTGCGCTGGCGGAGAAGTTTCATGCTGGTCCCAGTCTAGTGGCGGATCCGGACGGTCCTGCGGCGGGTCACGCCCGGGCGATCCCGCTGCCGCGGAACCACCGCCCCAGGGCCAGGGCGCTGAGCTCCACCTTCTCGGCCCACGCGACCGCCTCCTCGTCGGCGGCGTCGGAGACGTGCTTGACCATCCGCAGCGGCACGCCCAGGTGCCGGCAGGCCACCGCGATCGCCCAGCCCTCCATGTCCACGAGGTCCGCCCGAGCGGCCAGGGCGTCCCGGGCGGGTCCGCCGGCCACGAAGGAGTCCCCGGTGGCGAGCACGGGCCCGTCGCCGCCGAGCTCGATGACGTTGTCCACGGGGATCCCGGCCGCGCGCAGCAGCTCCTCGTCCACGTCCCGGTTGATGATCCGGGAGGGCTCGAGCACCCCGGTCAGCCCATGCTTCAGGGCGCCGGCGCTGCCGATGTTGAGCACCGTCAGCTCCGGCCGCCGCGCGGGGTCCGGGCAGCGGGTCAGCACCGCCTCGGTGGTGCGCACCGCCGCGGCCGACATCCCGACGCCGGTCAGGACCAGGTCGATGTCCTCCGGGAAGTACCTGGTCTCCAGAGGGTGGGCGGCGAGAACGAGCAGCTGGGGCACCCCGTCACTCTATCCGCACCCCGGTGCCCGCTCCTCCTTGTCTCCTGCCCACTCCTGCCGCCGCCGAGTCCTGCCGTCCCCGGTCGCCCTCGCCGCCGAGTTCCCCTTCCGATCGCAGCCCCCGGACCGAACGTGGGGATCCGCGGCGGCACGGGGGACTCCGCGCAGCCGGCCGGATCCACCGGGAACTCGGCGGGACATCGGCGCGGCGGCGGCGCGGCGGTGGGACGTCAGGCACGGCGGGTGGTGAACAGCGCGGCGAGCCGCCGGTCGGACTCCGCCTGGGCGTCGAGGTCGTGCGCTCCGCCCGTCACGAGCAGCTCGTCCGCCCCGGTCCGTGCGAGCAGATGCTCCAGCTGTGACCGGACCTCCGGGGCCGTGCCGTGGACGGAGGCCGTGAGGCTCTCCTCCACGAGGGCCCGCTCCCGGCCCGTGAGCCCGTCCGGCGCCGCGGGCCGCGCGGGTGCCAGGGGCGGGAACTCGCCCCGGGTGCGGGAGGCGGCCAGGGCGCGGGCCTCGGGCAGCAGCACGCCCCGGGCGGCCGCACGGGTCCGCGCCACCGCGACGTTCACCGAGACCACCACGTAGGGCTCCGGCCACCAGGACGACGGGCGGAACTGCGCGCGGTACCGCTCGAGCACCGCGGCGGCGCCGTCGGGGCCCTCACGGTGGAGCACCGGGCCGCCGAGCACCACGGAGAGTCCCGCCCGGGCGGCGGTCTCCACCCCGGCGCCGGTCGCCAGGACGAAGACCGGCGTCGCGGCGTGGTTGCGGGGCCGGGCGGTCACCGCGGCCGCGCCGGAGAGGTGGGTGAGCAGCTCCGCGAGGTCCTCACCGAAGCGGTCCCCGGCCTCCTTGCCGGTGCGCAGGGCGTCCCGGACCGCGGCGGTGAAGCCGAGGGAGCGGCCCACGCCGAGGTCGATCCGGCCGGGGTGCAGGGCCTCGAGGGTGGCGGCCTGCTCGGCGACCACGAGGGGCTGGTGGTTGGGGAGCATGATCCCGCCGGAGCCGATCCTCAGGCGGCGGGTCCGGGCGGCCAGGGCGGCCATCAGCACCGCCGGCGCAGATCCGGCGATGCCCGGCACCGCGTGGTGCTCGGCCACCCAGAACCGGTGGTAGCCCAGCTCCTCCGCGCGCTCGGCCCGCTCCAGGACGCGGGCGAGGTCCTCGGCCTCCGTGGAACCGTCCCGGGTGTTGGCGCGGTCGAGGAGGGAGAGCGGAACGTCGGAGAGGGCCATGGTGCGCACAACCCGGGCGGCGACGGAAGCATTCCGGGCCCCGGCCCTGGGCGGGGCAAGGACGTCCCGGTGTGTGCAGACCGGCGTCGCCGGGAGCTGCTCGTCAGGCGCGGTCCAGGGCTTCCTCGGCGGCGACCCAGCCGAGCATCGCGCACTTGACCCGGGCCACGAACCGCGAGACCCCGGCGAAGGCGGCGGCGTCGCCGAGGACCTCTTCGTCGGGGGTCACGGTGCCCCGGGACCGCAGGAGGTCCCGGAACGCCCCGATCAGCTCCACCAGCTCGGCCCGCGTCATCCCGGGGGCGGTCTCGGCCAGCACGGAGGCCGCGGCCATGGAGATCGAGCACCCCTCGCCCTCCCAGCTCAGCCGCTCCACCGCCGGATCCGCGCCCTCCGGGGCGTCGGCGAGCTCGACGCGCACGGTGATCTCGTCACCGCACGTGGGGTTGTACTGGTGCGACTCCCCGCTGCCGTGCCCGGGTGCCGGGGCGGCCAGTCCCTCCCCGGTCCGCCGCTTGGCGTGGTCGAGGATGACCTCCTGGTACATCCCGTCCAGCGCGCTCATGGAGTCCTCCTCGGTCGTTCCGGTGCGGTGGTCACGGGGCTCAGCCGGCCACGCGGAAGTAGCTGCGGACCCCGGCGAGCTCGGCCAGGAACCGGTCGACGTCCTCGGTGGTGGTGTAGAGGTAGCCGCTGGCCCGGGTGGTGGCGGTCAGCCCCAGCGCCCGGTGCAGCGGCTGGGCGCAGTGGTGGCCCACCCGCACGGCCACCCCGGCCACGTCCAGGACCTGGCCGACGTCGTGGGCGTGCACCCCGGCCACGTCCACGGCCGCCAGCCCCACCCGCTCCGCGCCCGGGGCCGGGCCGATCAGCCGGACCCCCTCGAGCTCGGCGAGCCCGGCCGCGAGCCGCTGCCCCAGCTCGTGCTCGTGGGCGGCGACCCGCTCCATCCCGATGCCCTGGAGGTAGCGCACCGCCTCGGCCAGCGCCACGACCTGGGCCACCCGCTGGGTGCCGGCCTCGAACCGGGTCGGGGCCGGCAGGTACCGGGCGGACTCCATGGTGACCTTCGTGATCATGGACCCGCCCGTGAGGAACGGGGGCATGGCGTCCAGCAGCTCGGCCCTCCCCCACAGCGCCCCGATGCCGGTGGGCCCGAGCATCTTGTGCCCGGAGAACACCGCGAAGTCCACTCCCAGAGCGGGCAGGTCCACGGGCAAGTGCGGCACCGACTGGCAGGCGTCCAGCACGGTCAGCGCCCCCACCCCCTGGGCCAGCTCGACGAGTGCTGGGACGTCGGTGATCGCGCCGGTGACGTTGGAGACGTGGCTGAAGGCCACCACCCGGGTGCGCTCGCCGATGACCTCGGCGGCGGCCCCGAGATCGAGGGCGCCGGTCTCGTCGACGGGGATCCAGCGCAGAGCGGCCCCGGTGCGGGCGGCCAGCTCCTGCCACGGGATGAGGTTGGCGTGGTGCTCGAGCTCGGTGGTGACGATCTCGTCGCCGGGGCCCAGCCGGAACCGCCCGGCCGCTTCTCCCCCGCGCCCGGTGGAGGCGTTGGAGAAGGCGTAGGTGATCAGGTTGATCGCCTCGGTGGCGTTGGAGGTCCACACCAGCTCCCGCTCGGTGCCGCCCACGAAGCCGGCCACGACCCGTCGGGCCTCCTCGTAGGCGTCGGTGGCCTCCACCGCCAGGGCGTGGGCGCCGCGGTGGACGGCCGCGTTGCGGTGCAGGTAGAAGTTCCGCTCGGCGTCCAGGACGGCCAGGGGCTTCTGCGAGGTCGCTCCCGAGTCCAGGTAGATGGCCGGGCTGTTCGTCAGCAGCGGGAAGTCCTCCCGGAGCGCACGCACTTCGGAATCGGTCAGGGGCAGCACGTGGTTTCCTTCCATGCTCCGACACTGTACGGCCCGGGCCCGGGAGGGACCCGGGCGCGCGCCTCCCGGCGTCACGGGCGGGCTAGCGGTGGCGGGGGCGCAGGTAGGTGTTGCCGTTCGCGTCCTTCTCGACCACGAACTCCTCCTGCAGGTCCTGGTACCACTGCTGGGTCTGCTCGCTGGGCTGGTCCTGGCCCCTGAGGTTGCGGGGGCTGCGCACGGCGGGTCCGTAGAACCGCATGGCGAAGTCGTCGAAGCGCCGGAACAGGCTGGGCCTCGGTTCGTCGTCGGGGTGCTGCTGCTCGCGCATGGTGTCCTTCCGGGTGGCGGTACGGGACGTCCCTGCCATGATCCCCCGCCGGGCGGCGGAAGGTGAAACCGGAACGGTCCGCGACGAGCCCGGCCGGCGAGGCGCGCCGGTCGCCCGGTCCAGTGCCGTGCCGGAGCGGTTCGGGTGCTCAGCCCCGGACGAGGCGCGTGAGCAGTCCCGCTGCGACCAGCAGGGTTCCGGCCGCGGTGAGGAGCCACAGCCAGCGGTACGGGGCGATGAGGGCCCAGCGGTGCGGATGGCGGGCGTGGTAGTAGACCGTGACCTCCGCCCCGTGCTGGGGCGCCGGGGCCGGCGGGCGCGGCCAGGGTTCTTCGTGGATCTCGTACCGGGTGGTGTGCCAGCGCAGGCGGTGCCGGCCGCCCTCGACCAGGTGCACGGCCGCGGTCCGGACCCACCAGGCGTACAGGCACCGGACGAGCAGCGCTGCCACCAGCAGCGCCGTTCCCGCGGTGAGGCAGGCGGCGCTCACCACCCCGGTGCGGGCCATCTCGCTGAGCTCGGTCACGGAGGCGAGCCTATCGCTCCCCCCGGAGGGAAGGGCCCGCTCCGGGCTGCGGTGCGCCGACGCCGCCCCGTCTCGCCGCCGCCCGGCAGGACCGTGGAGCGACCGGGCGACCGGCCGCTCAGGAGCGCCCACAGAGGCCGGGGGACAGAAAAACGTATTGACGAACATCGATGCTGATGGCACTCTTTCACATAGACGGACGTCGATACCAAAGAACGGCCGTCGCACCCGAAAGGAACCCGTCATGTCCAGAGTCCAGCTCGCCCTGCGCGTGGCCGATCTCGAGCGCTCCATCGAGTTCTACTCCACCCTGTTCAACACGGTCCCCGCCAAACGACGCCCGGGCTACGCCAACTTCGCCGTCGCGGAGCCGCCGCTGAAGCTCGTGCTGCTGGAGGGCGCGCCCGGTGACGACACCCGCATGGACCACCTCGGCGTGGAGGTGGAGAGCACCGAGGTCGTCGAGGCCGCCGCGCAGCGCCTGGCCGACGCCGGCCTGACCACTCGCCAGGAGGAGCAGACCACCTGCTGCTACGCCGTCCAGGACAAGGTGTGGGTGACCGGACCGGGCCAGGAGCCGTGGGAGGTCTACACCGTCACCGCCGACGCCCGGCCCGATCTCGAGGGCCGGACCGGCCGGGAACTCTCCGCGGTCGGCGGCGACGGCTCGTGCTGCACCCCGGGTCCCGGGTCCTGACCCACGGCGGCCCGAAGAGACCAGCGGCCCCACGAGGTCACGAAAGGGAACACCCCTGGTGACCGTCCAGTTGCAGGAGTAAACTGGCGTCCTCAGCTGTTGCGCCTCGGCACCGGGACGTCGCTCCCGGTGCCACCGGTTCCCCGGAGGCGCATCGCCCCCGGGGAACATCTCCCGGTCGGCCGGGGGCCGACCGACGTCTCCGGCACGTGCCACCCGCGCCCGTGCCGACGATCCGCCTCATGACCTCGGGGACCCACCATGAAACACCCACTCCTCTCGCGCGTGCTCACCGGCGCGTCCGCCACCGCGCTGGCGACCGCCGGCCTCGCCGTGGGCGCACCGGCCCACGCCGCGACCGCGCAGCCCGTGTTCTCCTACGCCCAGGGCTGGCGCGTGGACCAGCACGTGCGCGAACTCGCGGACGTCGACGGCGACGGCCGTGCCGACGTCGTCGGCTTCGGCAACGCCGGCGTCCAGGTCGCCTTCGGCCAGGCCGACGGAACGTTCGGCACGCCGAGAATGAGCGTGCGCGACTTCGGCGCCGCCCAGGGCTGGTCCAACGCACGGCACGTCCGCACGCTCGCGGACGTCGACGGCGACCGCCGCGACGACATCGTGGGCTTCGGCGACGCCGGCGTCTACGTGGCCTACTCCCAGGGCGGCGGCAGCTTCACCACGCCGCAGCTCAAGGTCCGCGACTTCGGCTGGAACCAGGGCTGGCGCGTCGACAGGCACCCGCGCGAGCTCGCCGACCTCAACGGCAACCTGACCGCCGACATCGTGGGCTTCGGGCACTCGGGCGTCACCATCTCCCACGGTCTGTCCAACCGGACGTTCACCGGGACCGGCAAGCGCATCGACAGCTACGGCTGGGACCGCGGCTGGCGGGTCGACAAGAACCCGCGCCTGCTCGCCGACGTCGACGGCAACAGCACCGCCGACATCGTGGGCTTCGGGGACGCCGGCACGTACGTCTCCTACTTCTCGGCGCTCGGGGACACGTTCACCCAGCCCGCGCTGGAGATCCGCAACTTCGGCTACGCCCAGGGCTGGCGCGTCGGCCAGCACCCGCGGATGCTGGCCGACGTCAACATCAACCCCGCCGGCAGCGCCGCGGCGGACATCATCGGGTTCGGCCACTCCGGGGTCTCCGTCGCCCACTCACTGAACGGGGGGAACTACACCGGCGTGGCCGTACGGGTGAACGACTTCGGCCAGGCCCAGGGGTGGCGGGGCGACCGGCACCTGCGGACCCACGCGGACATCAACGTCGACGGCATCCAGGACCTGGTGGGCTTCGGCAACGCCGGGGTCTACGTCGCCCACGGCCGGGCGGACAGCACCTTCGGCCCGGTGCACCTGAAGGTCGCCGCCTTCGGCTACGACCAGGGGTGGACGCAGGAGCGGTATCCGCGCCTGCTCGGTGACGTCAACGGCGACGGTCGCGACGACGTCGTCGGCTTCGGGCACTCGGCCACGTACGTGCAGCTGTCGTGAGCCCGTCGGCCGCGATCCGTCGCGGCCGGGTCACGGCGCCGCCCCCGTCCGCGACGGTCGGGGGCGGCGCCGTGCTACGTCACGGTCCTCGGCTCCGCGCCGCGCTCGTGCACGTAGGCGGCCATGGTGATCACGGTGACGAGCTGCACCGCGACCACCACGAAGGTCCAGCCGCCCTCCGCGACGACGTAGACGGCGGTGGAGACGGCGAGGACCAGGGGCAGGACGCGCGAGACAGCGAGCGCGCGACCGCGCTCGCCGCCGGTGCCCGGGAGTTCCGGGTCGGGCTCGGCGGCCGGCTCTGCGGGCTCGACCTCGGCGGCAGGTTCGGCCCGTCGGCGTCGCGCGGAGTGGACCGTGCTGACGAGCACGGCCACGTAGAGCACCGCGACGAGCCCGGTGACGAACAGCATGACGGAGCCGTCGTCGTCGCCGACGCACAGCCCCACGACGAGACCGAGGGCCACCGGCAGGAGCCAGAGCCCCAGGAGCAGCCTGTCGCGCACGGTCAGCACGAGGCCCTCCCCCCGTTCGACGATCCCCGTGACCGCATCCTCGCACCCGACAGGCCCGCGTGTCTGACCCCTCATCCGGGGATGGCGCGAGCGGGCGCCGGTGTCGGTCACCACGGTGCCGCAGGACCGCCCGAGCCGTTCCGCCATGCCCCGGTGGAGGACGTCCCGAGGGTCCGGGCCCAGGTCGAGGTCCGGATCCGGTGTCGGCTTCGGGTCCGGTTTCGGGTCCGCCCGGATCATCGGGCCGCCGGACGGGTGGGCGATGCGCCGGGTCCTCGTGCGCCCGCTCTTCCACCGGTCGGCGCGTGGCCCCGGCCCGCTTCCCACCGCCGGTCCGTGCGTCCCGGGGCCTCCGCCCCGCGAGGTCCTCGCTCCGGGCCGGTGCGGTGCACTCCGGCGTCACACTCGCGCCGGTGGCCGTCGTCTGCGGCGCGCCGTGCGGCGACGGACGGGCACCGGACGTAGAACAGAAGAGTGCCTCGCGCGCTCCCCCTGACGCGCTCCCGCCACCTGGCGCGCTTTCCCCCCTTCCCCCAGGAGCACCATGACCAACATCCCCGTCTCCTCCCCTGCCCCGGGGACGGACCTGGCCTCCCGCCGAGGTTTCGCCGTGGGCAAGTGGATCGTGGCCGTGCCGCTGCACCTCACCCTGGCGATCGGGCTGGTCGCCGGCTGCACGTCCAGCACCGCGTCCACGGACCCGGTCGCCGACCCCGGCCCCGTCCCGGGGACCGTGACGACGGTGCCCGCCACTGCGTCCATGAGCGCCACGCCCGGCGGCGCTCCTGCTCCCTCGGCCTCGAGGACCCCGGGATCGGTCACCACGGTCACCCCGGCTCCGGGGCCGTCGGAGACCCCCGTCCGCGCCGTCACCCCGCCCTCGGCGGCGTACCTCGCGCTGGAGGACCTGCCGGTCGCCGCCGCCGGGACGATGTCCGACTACGACCGTGACGCCCTGTTCGGCGGGTGGATCGACGCCGACGGCGACTGCGAGGACTCCCGCAACGAGGTCCTGGCCCGGGACCTGACCGGCATCACCTCCGCCGACGGGTGCAAGGTCGACACCGGCACCCTCGCGGACCCCTACACCGGGGCGACCATCGACTTCGTGCGCGGGGTCACGACCTCCGACGACGTCCAGGTGGACCACGTGGTCTCGCTCGGCAACGCCTGGGTCACCGGAGCGCGCCGGCTCTCCCAGGCCGACCGCACGGCCCTCGCCAACGACCCGCTGAACCTCCTGGCGGTCGACGGCCCGACCAACGGGTCGAAGTCCGACAAGGACGCCTCCCAGTGGCTGCCTCCGAACCGGGCCTTCGCCTGCGAGATGGTGGCCGTCCAGATCGCGGTGAAGTCCCGCTACTCCCTGTGGGTCACCGCCCCGGAGAAGACCGCCATGGCAGAGGTGCTCTCCGACTGTCCCGACCAGCAGCTGCCCGGCGGCACCCCGTTCGGCGACGTCCCCGGGGGCACCGAGGCCGCTCCGCAGCCCGCCCCGGCTCCCGCCGAGGTCCTGGAGGCCCCGGCTCCCGCGCCCGCCCCCGCGGACGTCCACTACGCCAACTGCACGGCCGCCCGGGAGGCCGGCGCCGCCCCGCTGCTGCGCGGGGAGGCCGGCTACCGGGACGCCATGGACCGTGACGGCGACGGCGTCGCATGCGAGTAGGACGACAGAAGGACGAGGACCGGACGGTGAACGCCACCAGCGACGCCCCCGCGGCCGCCACCGGCCCGGCACCGTCGGTCCGCCCGCAGCGGGCCCCGAAGAACCCGACGACGGCCTGGCTGCTCTGGGTGTTCCTCGGGGTCTTCGGCGCGCACCGCTACTACCTCGGCGACTGGAGGACCGCAGTGCCGATGACCCTCACCCTGGGGCTGCTGGGCGTCTGGTCCCTCGCCGACGGCATCGTCCTGGGTCGCCGGCTGCACCGGTTCGACACCGGCCGGCTCTGAGGTCGCCCTGCCGCGCTCAGGCCTGCCAGGCGGGCCGCCCGCCGGCCCGGCGTGCGAACTCCGCCGCGCGGCGGTGCGGCAGCGCGTCCCACAGGGACCCCGCGGCCATTCCTACGAACCACAGGCAGGGGAACCACCAGCGCCCGCCGCCCAGGTGCAGATAGCAGGACGCGACGAGGACGAGGGTCAGCGCGATGTTGAGGAACATCAGCGTCATCTGGTGCGGCACAGCGGCCCCCTTCACTGTTCGACAGCATGCCCTCCGCATCGTGGCACGGCGCACCCCGCTCCGTCTGACCCCTCTTGGGTGGGCAACTCTCCGACGGACAACCCGGGTTCGCCGTGCGGGCCGCATACAGTGGGAACCCCGCCCCCCAGCGAAGCAGAGGCACCCCATGAGCACGAAGGCCGTCGTCACCAGTCTGTTCCTCGCGTCCGGTCTCGCCCTGGCCGGCTGCACCGGCGCCCCCCAGGCCCAGGAGGACACCCCCGCCGCCCAGACCTCCCCCTCCCCCTCGGACACCGTGCAGGGGACGACGCCGGAGCCGACCGCCGAGCCGACCCCTGAGCCGACAGCGGAATCGGACGAGGAGCCGGACCAGGAGCCGGTCGGGGACTCCCCGTCGCAACCCGAGGCCGCCCCCGAGGAGGCCGCCCCCGCCGATGCGTGGTCCGCGTTCACCGCGTCGCCCGAAGGGCAGCCGCACGCCGGGACCGTGTCCAGGATCGAGCAGCAGGAGGCCCAGGGCGGCGGTGTCGTGCACCGGCTCACCGCGGCCACGAACGACCGCGCCGTGGCCGTCGAGGTCTGCCGGGCCTACCAGTCCTCGATGAGCACCGGCCAGGACCGCATCGACGTCGTCGACACCGTCGGCCAGCTCCTGGCCTTCGCCCCGGGCGGTCCCGGGAGCTGTCAGGTCCAGGTGAACACGGACGTGGGGGCGGTCCCCTACCCGGGAAAGTTCACCTACGAGGAGGCGCTGGCCGCGTGGCAGAGCGGGGTGCCCTACTACGACGCCTTCTGCATCAACTACGACCCGGTGACGGAGGCGGGTGTCGCGCAGTGCACGGGCATCGAGAACGGCACCGTGGACAGCGTGACCGGGGAGTACATCGGCGGGTGACCAGCACGCGCACGGGACGCCCGGGTGTCGACGTCGTCCCGTGCTCGGCGTACCCTGCCGATCATGGGGGACAGTGTGCAGCGGGCGGTCTTCACCACCCGTGACCCGGTCCAGGCCCTGGCCAAGCTGGACGAGGTCTACGCCCTGCGGGACGGGCAGTGGATCACGGGCGGGGACTCCTCCATGTCCTTCTCCTCGGCCGGCGCAGGACCGGTGAGCTACGGGCGGCTGCGGCTGAGCGGTTCCGCCGTCCTCGGAACCACCGAGTGCGCCGAGATGGTGTGCATCGGTCATGTGCTGGACGGCGTGCTGAGCACCACCAGCGGCCCGAACCGCTTCCCGCACCGGGGCCCGTTCCTGTTCCCTCAGCTCCCGTGCGCCAACTACTGGGCGGACCTCGATCTGTTCAGCGTCTCCGTGGACGGCGCCGCGGTGGCGGAGCTGGCCGGGCAGCTACTGGGGGCGGACTCCTTCCGTCTGCAGTTCACCGGCACCCGCCCCGTGAGCCCGGTCATGGCCCGGTACTGGTCGAGCACCGTGGCCCACCTGCAGCGCGACCTGCTGCCCAACGCCCAGGTGATGAGCAGTGCTCTCCTCCGGGGCGAGATGACCCGGTCCCTCATCACCGCGCTGCTGCACACCTTCCCGAACACCTTCCTCCAGGGCCCGCCGGTGCCCGTCGTACCCACCCCCCGACCGGCGGCGCTGCGCCGGGCCGTCTCGTTCATCGACGCCAACCTGGGCGAGGACATCGGGCTGCTGGAGATCGCCGCAGCCGCGAGGCTGAGCCCTCGCGGGATGCAAGCGGCGTTCCGCCGCGAGCTGCACACCACCCCGATGGCCTATCTGCGCTCCGCCCGGCTCGAGGCCGTCCACCGGGACCTGCTGGCCGCCGACCCGACCACGGGGACCACAGTGGAGGTCGTCGCCGCCCGGTGGGGCTTCACCCACCGCGGACGGTTCGCCGCCGCCTACCGGGAGAGCTTCGGTCAGTCCCCGTCCACCACCTTGCACGCATGACGGCGTCGCACCGGAGCCCGGGGAGGAACGACGTGACGGACTCGCTGCCCATCCGCCTGCGCGTGGCGACCACCGACCCCGAGGTCGCCAACGACAGCCTCCGGGAAACCTACGCGGGAGCAGAGATCCGCATGCCCCGCGACGACCCCGCGTTCGCCTACCGCCAGGACGTGGACGGGGACGACGAGCTGAGCCTCGGTCGGTTCCACTTCGGGGGCCGTGGACGGGTGAACCTGGTGCTGGAGGACACGCTCACGGTGGTCCGACGCCGCACGGGCACCCACCGCTGGGAGGTCGGTGGCCGTCGCGGCACCGGCCTGATGGTCATCCAGCCGCACGAGGACTACCGGGCCGAGCTGGAGTTCCTGGAGGTCGACTCGCTGAACCTGCACCTGCCCGCCCTGCGGGACACCGCCCACACCGTCCACGGCGACCAGGGTCTCGAGGTGGCCTTCGACCATCCCCGACCCGCGTCCCCCGCGCACGCGAAGTACTGGGCCGACACCTACGAGTTCGTCCACGAGGCCCTCACCGACCCCGCGATCGCCACCGTCCCCCTGCTGCGGGCGGATCTGCTGCGCCGGATGTCGGTGGCCACGCTGGAGACGTTCCGCCTCTCCGGGGACCCGCGGAGCCGGCGGACCACGGTCGCCGCCCGGCAGACCGCCCACCGGCAGGCCGTGGAGTTCATGAACGCGTCGCTGTCGCTGCCGATCACGGTCGAGGACGTCGCCCGCCACGTGGGCCTGAGCACCGTCGAGCTCACCCGGGTGTTCCGCTCCCGGACGGGAATGACCCCCGCGGAACACCTGCGCGGCCTGCGGCTGGCAGCCGCCCACCGCGACCTGGTGCGCGGCGCCCCGGCCGACGGTGAGACGGTGCGCGCGATCGCCCTGCGCTGGGGCTTTTCCCACGCCGGGGACTTCGCCCGCCGTCACCGGCATGCCTACGGCGAGAACCCGGCGCGCACCCTGCGCGGATAGGCCCGGGACGAGCCCGACGGCGCCCGGGACCGCCGACGGCTCAGGGGGCGGGCGCCGGTGGGAGGCCGCGGCGGGCGTCCATCACCTGTGCGTGGGCCCTCTCCAACCGGCCGTAGAGCACCAGCGTCGTCCCCAGGACCGGCCCGAGCACCAGCGCCGGGGCCGGTCCGAGGAACACCAGCCACGCCAGGGTGCCGGCCCAGGCGCCGATCCCCCACCACCACGTCCGGTCCCGCCGCGGCGCGCCGGGGCGCGCTCGCCCGCCCTCCGTGCCCACGCGCACCCCCTCGGCCGCTGTCCGTGGGCCCAGCGTAGCGAGGACCGTCGGCGCGCGTCTGTCCGCACACCTGGCGGTAGCGGGGCCGCGCCTCAGGTCCCGCAGCCACCGAAGTCGTCCGCGGGCCGGTGCCTCAGGTCCCGCAGTAGGTCGTGTAGGCGCCGAAGTCGTCCGGCGGGCCGGCGGCGTAGCGCTCCAGCCCGGGGCGCTCCTCGTAGGGAGCGGTCACCGCCTCCAGGAGTCGTCCCAGCGGGTCGAGGTCACCTTCGACGGCGGCGGCCAGAGCCTCCTCGACGAGGTGGTTGCGCGGGATGTGGACGGGGTTGACGCGGTCCATCATCTCGGGGTCCGGGCCCACGGCGCGCCAGCGCTCAGCCCAGGCGTCGAACGCCGGCAGGTCGAGGACCAGGTCGCGCGCGGCGTGCGCGCCGTTGCGGGCGGTCCCGCTCAGGGCCCGGAAGAACGAGGTCCAGTCGACATGGTTCTGCTGGAGCAGCGCGAGCACGTCGTCGACCAGGTACGCGGCCACGTCGTCGTTGAGGTCCTCGGGGAGACCGAGCTTCGACCGCATCCCCGCGGACCAGGCCGCGCTGAACTGCGGCGGGAACGCCTCGAGCGCTCCCTCCGCC
Source organism: Kocuria nitroreducens (assembly GCF_042879195.1). Classification (NCBI taxonomy): domain Bacteria; kingdom Bacillati; phylum Actinomycetota; class Actinomycetes; order Micrococcales; family Micrococcaceae; genus Kocuria; species Kocuria nitroreducens. The sequence goes on along the minus strand of NZ_JBHZTC010000008.1, from coordinate 42,925 downwards.
AGCGACACCGCCCGGTCCTGGTCCTCGTGGAGCAGCGGCAGCAGGGCTTCGGCGAGCCGGGCGAGGTCCCACTGCGCGGCGACCGGCTGGTTCCGGTAGGAGTAGCGCCCGCCGTAGTCGATCGAGCTGAAGACGGCGGCAGGGTCGAAGACGTCCAGGAACGCGCACGGCCCGTAGTCGATGGTCTCGCCCGAGATGGTCATGTTGTCGGTGTTCATCACCCCGTGCACGAAGCCCAGGACCATCCACCGCGCCACGAGCGAGGCCTGGGCTGCGACCACCGCCTCGAACAGCGCGAGATACGGCTGCTCGGCACCGGCGGCGTCGGGGTAGTGGCGGCTGATGGCGTGGTCGGCGAGCCGGCGCAGGAGGTCGGGGTCGCCCGTGGCCCTGGCGTACTGGAAGCTGCCCACGCGCAGGTGGCTGCTCGCCACCCGGGCGAGCACGGCTCCCGGCAGCAGCGTCTCTCGGCGCACCTGCCGTCCCGTGGCCACCACGGCCAGGGACCGGGTCGTAGGGACGCCCAGCGCGTGCATCGCCTCGCTCAGGATGTACTCGCGCAGCATGGGGCCGACCGCCGCGAGACCGTCACCGCCGCGCGCGAAGGGCGTCCGGCCGGAGCCCTTGAGGTGCAGGTCCCGGCGGTGGCCGTCGGCGTCCACGACCTCGCCCAGCAGGAGGGCGCGCCCGTCGCCGAGGCGCGGGGAGAACGAGCCGAACTGGTGCCCGGAGTAGGCCTGCGCCACCGGAGTCGCCCCGCGGGGCACGAGATTGCCGACCAGCAGACGAGCACCCTCCGCGCTCCGGAGCCAATCAGGATCCAGCCCCAGTTCGGCGGCGAGGGGATCGTTGAGGACCAGCAGCCGGGGGTCGGGGACGTCGTCGGCCTGCCAGGGCACGGACAGCTCCCCCAGTTCCTGGGCGAAGCGGCTCTCGAGGGCGAAGGTGGACGGGGGTACGGTGCTCACACCGCCCACGCTACTCGGAATACCCCGTGCCGCCGAGGGGCCGGGGGGATCGATCAGGGGTGCTCGGCGGCCCGCAGCACGGCCACGAGGAAGTCGCTGTCCTCTCGGAAGGGGCGCAGGTCCCAGGTGGACAGCAGCAGGTCGGGCACGAGCCCGGCCTCCTCGGCGTCCCGCAGGAACTCCGGGAACGGGTAGCCGCGGCCGGCGCCGAAGCCCACGGCCGCCCGCCCGTCGGCGGTCAGGTGGCGGCGGATGCGGCGCAGCACCTCCGTGCGCGTGCTGGGCGCCAGGAAGGCCATCACGTTGCCGGCGCACACCACGGCGTCGAAGGGCTCCGCGACGCCGCGGGCGGGCAGGTCCAGCTCCGCCAGGTCTCCCACGAGCCACAGGGGGCCGGGGTGGTCCTCCTGGGCGGCGGCGACCAGGGCGGGGTCGACGTCGACCCCGACCACGGTGTGCCCGCCGCGGTGCAGGTGGCCGCCCAGCCGGCCGGGCCCACAGCCCGCGTCGAGGATCCGCGACCCGGGCGGAACCATGGCCTCGATCAGCCGCGCCTCCCCCACGACGTCCTCACCGGCGGCCGCCAGGGCCCGGAACCGCTCGACGTACCACGACGAGTGCCCGGGATCCGCTTGCACCTGCTGCATCCACATGCTCTGCTCGACCACCCCGTCAGGCTACCGCCCACCGGACGGCGCAGAAGACGTGCCACCCGTCGGTCCGGTCATCATGTCCTGCCTTCATTTCCAAGCTATAGCGCGCCGGGGGGCTTGTGGCAAGACCCCCGGCGTGCCGCAGAATGCTCGGGCCGGGAGCAGGGCCTGCGGACAGAGGAGCAGCAGATGAACGAGCATGCGGTAGTGGTGGTCGGTGCGGGGCCGACAGGACTGATGCTGGCGGGAGAGCTGGGGCTCGCGGGGGTCGACGTCGTCGTCGTCGAGCGGCGGGCCGGCCAGGAGGTCGCCGGCTCACGCGCCGGCGGGCTGCACTCGCGGACCATCGAGGTCCTCGACCAGCGCGGCATCGCCGACCGGTTCCTCGCGCAGGGAACGACCGCCCAGGTCGCCGGGTTCGCCGGCACTCCGCTGGACATCAGCGACTTCCCCACCCGCCATCCCTACGGTCTCGCGCTGTGGCAGAACCACATCGAGCGGCTCCTGGCCGGCTGGGTCCGCGAGCTGGGGGTGTCGGTCCGCTACGGGCACGACGTGACGGGCATCGCCCAGGACGGCACCGGCGTCGACGTCGAGCTGTCCGACGGCCGGCGACTGCGGGCACGGTACCTCGTCGGGTGCGACGGAGGGCGAAGCCGGATCCGCAAGGCGTCGGGCATCGAGTTCCCCGGGTGGGACCCGACGACGAGCAGTCTGCTGGCCGAGGTGGAGCTGACCGAGGAGCCGGAGTGGGGCATCCACCAGGACGTCGTCGGCAAGCACGCCTTCCGCCCGCCCCAGGACGGAGGTCCGGTGGGCGTCATGGTGACCGAGCACCAGGTCGGCCCCGGCCGCGAGCCCACCCTGCGCGATCTCCGCGAGGCGCTCGTCGCGGTGTACGGGACGGACTTCGGGGTCCACAGCCCCTCCTGGATCACGCGGTTCACCGACATGACCCGGCAGGCGGCGTCCTACCGGGACGGGCGGGTCCTGCTGGCCGGCGACGCCGCGCACGTGCACGCCCCGGACGGCGGGCAGGGTCTCAACACCGGGGTGCAGGACGCCGTGAACCTGGGCTGGAAGCTGGCCCGGGTCGTCGAGGGGACAACGGCGGAGGACCTCCTGGACAGCTACCACGCCGAGCGCCACCCGGTGGCCGCCCGCGTGCTGCGCTCCACGATGGCCCAGGTGGCGCTGCGGCGCCCCGACGACCGCGTCCGGGCCGTGGGCGAGACCGTGGCCGAGCTCCTGAGCATGGACGAGCCGCGCCGGCGGTACGCCGCGATGATGTCCGGCCTGGACATCCACTACGACCTCGGGGCGGGACACCCGCTGCTCGGACGGCGCATGCCCGATCTCGACCTCCGCACGGCCGACGGCCCGGCGCGGGTCTACCCCCTCCTGCACGGAGCCCGGCCGGTGCTGCTCGATCTCGGCGCGCCCGGCGGCGTCGACATCGGGCCCTGGGCGGACCGCGTGCGGCTGGTCACCGCTGCCCACCGCGGCAGCTGGGAGCTTCCGGTGCTCGGGCCGGTCCCCGCCCCCACCGCCGTGCTGGTCCGGCCGGACGGACACGTCGCATGGGTGGGCGACCGGACCACGTCCGGACTCGAGGAGGCGCTGACCACGTGGTTCGGCCCTCCGTCCAGGGCCCGTGCCGTCAGCGGAGATCGAACCGGTCGAGTTCCATGACCTTGACCCACGCGGCGACGAAGTCGCGCACGAACTTCTCCCGGGCGTCGTCGCCGGCGTAGACCTCCGAGATCGCCCGGAGCTGGGAGTGCGAGCCGAAGACCAGATCGGCTGCGGTGGCCGTCCATCGGAGCTCGTCCGTGGCGAGATCACGGATCTCGAAGACGTCCTCCGAGGACCCGGACGCTCTCCACTCCGTGCCGGCGGCGAGGAGGTTGACGAAGAAGTCGTTGGTCAGCGCTTCCCTCCGGTCGGTGAGGACGCCGTGCTCAGACCGTCCGTGGTTCGCCCCCAGGCTCCGCAGTCCACCGACCAGGACCGTCATCTCGGGTGCGGTGAGGTTGAGCATGTAGGCGCGGTCGAGCAGCAGCGTCTCGGGCGAGAGCCGCACGTCGGACTTCACGAAGTTCCGGAAGCCGTCGGCCTGCGGCTCGAGCACGGCGAAGGACCCGACGTCGGTCTGCTCCTGCGTGGCGTCCGTGCGCCCGGGCCGGAACGGGACCGGGATCGGCTGCCCTGCGTTCCGGGCCGCCTGCTCGACGGCCGCACACCCGCCGAGGACGATCAGGTCGGCCAGCGAGATCCTCGTGCCGTCGGACCGGGCGCCGTTGAAGCCCTGCTGGACCTGCTCGAGGACGCGCAGCACCTCGGACAGGTGCTCCGGCTCGTTGACCTCCCAGCCGCGCTGCGGCTCGAGGCGGATGCGGGCGCCGTTGGCCCCACCCCGGTTGTCGGTGCCCCGGAAGCTGGCCGCGGAGGCCCACGCCGTAGAGACCAGCTGCGCCACGGTCAGTCCCGAGCCGAGGAGAGTCTCCTTCAGGGCGGCGATGTCCTCGTCACCGACCAGGCTGTGCTCGACCGCCGGGACCGGGTCCTGCCACAGCTGCGGCTCCGGGACCCACGGACCGAGGAAGCGCGTGACCGGGCCCATGTCCCGGTGCAGCAGCTTGTACCAGGCCTTGGCGAACGCCTCGGCGAACTCGTCCGGATGCTCGTGGAACCGCCGCGAGATCTTCTCGTACTCCGGGTCGACCCGGAGCGCGAGGTCGGTCGTCAGCATCGTCGGCCGGTGCTTCTTCTCCGGGTCGAAGGCGTCCGGGACGGTCTCGCCCGCACCCTTGGCGACCCACTGGTGGGCCCCGGCGGGGCTCTCGACGAGCTCCCACTCGTGGCCGAACAGATTGCCGAAGAAGCCGTTGCCCCACTGCGTCGGGGTGCTGGTCCAGGTCACCTCCAGACCGCTGGTGATCGCGTCCGGGCCCTTGCCCGTTCCGTAGGTGCTCTTCCAGCCCATGCCCTGCGCCGTGATCGGGCAGGCCTCGGGCTCGGGGCCCACGTGGTCGGCGGGCCCGGCGCCGTGGGTCTTGCCGAAGGAGTGCCCGCCGGCGATCAGCGCGACCGTCTCCTCGTCGTTCATCGCCATGCGGGCGAACGTCTCGCGGATGTCCCGGGCGGAGGCGATCGGGTCGGGGTTGCCGTTCGGGCCCTCAGGGTTGACGTAGATCAGGCCCATCTGCACCGCGGCCAGTGCGCCCGTGAGCTCTCGATCGCCGGCGTAGCGCTCGTCACCGAGCCAGGTGTCCTCCGGGCCCCAGAACATCTCCTCGGGCTCCCAGACGTCCTCGCGCCCGAAGCCGAACCCGAACGTCCTGAAGCCCATCGACTCGAGCGCGACGTTCCCGGCGAGCACCAGCAGGTCGGCCCACGAGATCTTCCGGCCGTACTTCTGCTTGACCGGCCACAGGAGGCGCCGGGCCTTGTCCAGGTTGGCGTTGTCGGGCCAGCTGTTGAGCGGGGCGAACCGCTGGGCGCCCTCCCCAGCGCCCCCGCGGCCGTCCGCGGTCCGGTAGGTGCCGGCCGAGTGCCAGCTCATCCGGATGAACAGCCCTCCGTAGTGCCCGAAGTCGGCGGGCCACCAGTCCTGCGAGGTGGTCATGAGCTCGACGAGGTCGCGCTTGAGCTCCTCGACGTCGAGCGTGGCGAACTCGCTCGCGTAGTCGAAGTCGGGGCCCAGCGGGTCGGTCGTGGTCGAGTGCTTCCGCAGGACGCCCAGGTCCAGCTGGTTGGGCCACCAGTCCTGGACCGTCCGCGGTCGGCTGGTTGTGGGAGTGGGGGCGTCGATCGCCGGGTTCTCGCTCTCGCTGCCGTGCACAGGAGCATCAGAGGTCTGGGACATGGGTCTTCCTTCCAGGATGGCGGTGCCGTTCCGGGGCCGGTCGCGCGGCAGAGGCTTCGCTCCCGGTGGCCGGCCCGGGATCGTCAGCGGACACCACGGGGGCTTCGGCCGGCGTCGGGCGCGAGGTGGCGCCGGCCGGGATCCGGTGGCCGTGGTGCGCGGTCGCGGTGGCAGGGCGAGGAGAGCGGGCCGGGCGCCGCGGTTGGTCGGGGCCGTGGCGGCGCGCGAGTGCCCGGCCACGGCGTTCGGGGCCGCCGGCGGAGTCAGGTCGACCCGCTGGGCGAGTTCCGGGGGTGCTGGGCCAGGAGTCACCGCTCATGGACCGAGCAGAGCACATCGGGGGCTACCAGCACATGATGGCGGTGTCTCCGGACTGGCCAGCCCATGCGAGCCTGACGCGGACGACGTACCGCCTTCCCCGGAAGAGCTTCGCCGAGAGACTGGAGTTGCGGTCCTCCCCGCTGTCGTCGTCGCCGGCGAGGAAGCGCAGTTCTCCGTCGACCTCGTCGAAGAGCACCAAGGTGGTGTCGGCCGTCCCGAAGGTGGCCACCTGGTACTTCCGCGACGCGTCGGGGGTGATCTCGAAGTCCGCCTGCTGTCCCGGAGCCAGGGTGAGGGGCGTGGACCGGAACGGTTCGAGGGTCGGGAGCACGTCCGGCAGGACCGGATAGAACTTGCGCACCCATTCCGTGTCCTTGGCCGAGAGGCCGCCCGGGGGGCTGATTCCCGGCTGGTAGCGGGCGGGCTCCTTGATGAGTCCCTCGGGGAAGGAGTACTGCATCACCGAGTCGGGATCCCAGGTCGAGCCCTCCACCTCGTCCTGTCCCAGTTTGCGCAGGACGTTGTGATGTGTCGTCTCCGGGGGCCAGTGGTTCGGCGCCCCGGAGAAGAACTCGTAGACCCTGGTTTCGTCCCACACGATGCCGGCGAACGGGTTCTGGTGCTCGTGCGGCAGGCCCATCGTGTGGCCGATCTCGTGCAGCGCCGTCGTGCGTCCGTACTCATCGGTCAGGTCCCAGCCGAAGTTCATGGTCGGGTTCTGGGCGCCGATGCTTAGGACGTCCCGGCCCAGGTACGACCACGACCCGCCGGTCTGATCGAAGGAGATCCTGACCTCCGCCTCCCCCGACTCTTCCACCTCTTGGAAGTCGAGGCCGAGCCCGAGGTCCTTCCATTCCTGGAACGCGTTTCGCACAGCGTGGCGCTGGGGCTCGGGTCCCTCCCGGAACGCGTAGTGGAGCACTGTCCCATTGACCCATTTCTGGGCCATCACCCGGACGAGTTGCAGCCTGGCGGACACCAGCCCCTCGGGGAGGGGACGCACAATACGCGGCTTGACGGCGCAATATGGACGAACTGGAGATTTTGTCATTTCCGACTCCTGACGAACACCGGTCAATCGATCTCGGGTGGGGTTCACGGCTGGAAAAGCAGGTCGGCACTGTGCAGTGATCCGGTGACCGTCGCCCCACTTCCACGCGAGCATCTCCACGCCGATCTGTCGCGACCCCCGTGTCCGCGCGACTTTCCGGTGCACCGGGACGTCTCACCGCCTGACGTGCACGGACGTCGGTCCGTGGGGCTGATGTGGCGAGCCGGGACGACCCTCAGCGTCCATCGCCCGTCGCAGCGTCCGGGGTAGACCATCGAAGTGATATGCATCGACGAAACCACCTTCGAGGCTGTGCCTCCAAGTAGGCGAGCATTCCTGTGCTGCGGCTGTAACCATGTGACACCAACATGAAGGGCTCCCGCGCCGACGTCCGTGGTGCAGTCAGGACACGCCTCCCCGTGGTGCCGGAAATGCTGATTGCTCTGCCCTCGCAGATGTCCCTCTGGGGATTTCTTTCCCGTCACACAGGAACCATTACCGGGCCACCGTTCCGTGTGCCCCAACCATTTGCTGTACTGGCTCCAGGAAACCGACATGCCTGAGGGGCGTGGGCAGCGTGGAACAGTATGCCGACCTGGTGCTGGAGGGCGGGGGCGTCAAGGGCATTGCTCTGGTCGGGGCCATCGAGGTCCTCGAGGAGCGCGGCTACCGCTTCAAACAGGTGGCCGGCACCTCCGCCGGGGCCATCGTCGGGGCCCTGGTCGCCGCCGGTGCCCCGGCGAAGAAGCTGGTCGACATCATCGGCTCCGTCCAGTACCCGGATTTCCGCGACGGCTCCCGTTTGACCCGGTACACCGCGGGCAAAGCCGCCGGCATCCTGGCCCGCAACGGCATCTACCTCGGCGAGCACCTCCGCTCCTGGCTGCAGTCCCAGCTCGACGAGTACGGGGTGCGCACCTTCGCCGACCTGCCCTACGGCGACGACGAACGGCCCCCCGCCCCGGAGCGGTCCTTCCGGCTGGTGGTCACCGCCTCGGACATCAGCCGGGGCAGGCTGCGCTACCTCCCCTGGGACTACGACGACTTCGGCCGTGACCGTGGCGCCCAGCACGTGGTCGAGGCGGTACGGGCCTCGATGTCCATTCCCTTCTTCTACCGTCCCGTCCGCTGGGACACCGCCGACGGCAGGAAGGCGTGGCTGGTCGACGGCGGGATGCTTTCGAACTATCCCATCAGCGTCTTCGACGCCCCGGCCGGAACTGTCCCGCGCTGGCCCACCCTGGGCATCAAGCTCTCGGCCCACCCGGACGCGGTCCAGGGCACCGGGTATCCGATCAACGGACCGGTGAGCATGAGCCGGGCCATGCTCAAGACCATGACGGGCTTCTACGACCAGATGCACATCGAGTCCCCCGACGCCCAGGCCCGCACCATCTTCGTCGACACCGGCGCCATCCGCGCCACCGACTTCAACCTGACCGACGACGACCGCGACTTCCTCTACCACAACGGCCGGGCGGCCGCGGAGAAGTTCCTCGACGGCTCGTCCACACGCCCGGCGTGGGATTTCAGCACCTACATCGCCGACCACCGCTGATGCCTCGTCGGCCCTGTCGAGCCCGCGGGCCGGAGACCGCCCTCGCTCGTCCTCAGGACGAAGGGGCGGGGATCCCGTCCTCGGGGTCCCCGGCGGCCACCTGAGCATACGACGCCGACACCCGGCGGTAGACCGGGGTGAGGAAGGCCAGCAGCGCGGCCACGATCATGACGATCCCGGCCACCAGGAACACCAGGGCGATGCCGCGGGAGGTGCCCTCGCCCAGGAGCGGAGCCAGCTGGGCGGCGCCCTCCGCGGATCGCGCGTACGGGATGATCCAGACCTGGGCGATCGGCGCGATGAGGAACGCGGTGATCGGCGCCGCCGCGGACTCGAACGCCATGGCGAACCCGAACACCCGGCCCTGCCGCTCGAGCGGCACGACCCGCTGGATGATCGTCTGTTCGGCCGCCTCCACGAAGGGGACGAGCACCAGGTAGAGCCAGATGCCGAGGACGTACAGCCAGGCCCACTCCCGCGCGGTGAACACCGCGCCGAGCACGCCCATCGCGATCACTGCGAACAGCATGGTGCGCAGCGGATTGGACCCGAGCCCGAACTTGCCGATCAGGGCGCCGCCCACGAGAAATCCCGTGGCGCCGAGCGCGAAGACCGCTCCCCAGATCTCCACGGGGAACATCTCCAGGCCGTAGGGGTCCATCAGTGCCATGTAGACGCCGCCGATGAAGTTGTTGAACGTCGAGAACAGGATCAGCGCGAACAGCCCCGACACGGCCAGCACGGCGGCGAAGGCCCCGCGCAGGTCGAAGCCGCCGTGGGCGTCCGTGGCCGCGGCGCGCACCTCCTCGGGCATGCGCAGCGTCACGAGGTGCACGAAGGCCACCGCCGTGAGCACCACGGCGACCACGACCGTCCAGCCCATGCCCAGCAGTCCGACCGACAGGCCGGAGAGGACCGAGGTGACGATGAACATCAGACCCTGCACCATGCCCACCAGCCCGTTGGCGTTGGCGCGCCGGTCCGGCTCGATGAGAATCGTGACCGTGGTAGACAGAGCGATGTTGCGCATGTTCTCCACCACCGCCCCGATCAGGACGACCAGGGCGAAGACCCAGATCCACGGCCGGGTCAGGTCCGTCATCAAGGCCGCCGGGGTGAGGAAGAACAGGATTCCGGCCAGCACGAACATCACCAGGGTGAATGCTGCGGCGAAGCGCATCACGGAGAGCTTGCGGTAGCGGTCCACGAAGGTGCCGAAGCTGATGCTGGAGATCGCGATCAGCAGCATGTAGGCGCCGCCGACCACTCCGGTGGCGATCACGTTCCGTGTCTGCAGGTACACCCAGAACGTCAGGGCGAACCACAGGTAGCTGGTCGTGATGTTGGCGAGGGCGGTGTTCACCAGGATCCCGGCGAAGGTGCGGGACCGCTGCGCGGGACTCCGCAAGGACGTGTCGACGGCGTCGGGATCGGCCAGGCCCGGGGCCTCGCCGTCGCCGACCGGCACGGACGGGACCGCGGCGTCCGCGGCACGTCCCGCGCCGCCCTGGACGGCGGATGCGGTCCGGGGCAGACCCGGTTCCTGCTCGTTCATGCGGCCTACTCTAGTGACGGGCGCGGACACGCTAACGGCCCGCGCGAGCCGTGGTGCTGCACGGGAGTCTGTGACCGCCGCGGCCACTGGGCGGGCGGCTGGGACCCACCGGCGGACGGTGCTGGTCGGGACCGCGGCCATCGGCACCAGTCGCCTCGACTGTACGGGGTGCCCCCATCGCTGTGGTCGGGTTCGGCTGATCTGTCGTCCGGGCCGGGGTAGGGTCCGTGGATATGGGGTGGATACACGTTGTGACGACCGTGCTGGTCACCGTGGAGTACGGTCTGAAGCTGCTCGCCATCGGCACGGTGCCGGAGAACCGCCGCCCGTCGTCGTCCTCGGCGTGGCTGCTGCTGATCCTCTTCGTCCCGGTCGTGGGCTTCCCGTTGTACTGGCTGATCGGCAGCCCCTACGTGCGCGGGCGCCGGCACGCCATCCAGGCCGAGGCCAACCGGCGGCTGGCCGAGCACACGGGCCGTCTTCCCTCGATACCGGCCGGCGCCGCACCGAGCCCGGCCCTGGAGTCCGTGCTGGGCATGGTCCGCCGGCTCACGGGCCTGCCCTGCATCACCGGGACCGACGAGGGGCTCTTCGGGGACACGGGAGAGGCCTACGCCGCGATGACGGCCGCGGTGGCCTCCGCCGGCCGCTACGTGCACGTGGAGTTCTACATCATGGCCTGGGACGACACCACCGACCCGTTGTTCACCGCGCTGGCCGAGGCCGCCGGGCGGGGCGTGCAGGTGCGCCTGCTGATGGACCATCTCGGCTCGCGCAAGTACCCGGGATGGCGGGCGTTCCGCCGGCGCCTGACGGCGGCGGGCATCGACTGGCAGCTGATGATGCCCATCGACCTGTTGCGCGGGCGGTGGCGGCGCCCGGACCTGCGCAATCACCGCAAGCTGCTGATCGTCGACGGCGAGGTCGCCTTCCTCGGTTCCCACAACGTGATCGACCCGGCCTACGGCAGCGCGAAGAACGCCCGTGCAGGGCGGCGGTGGAAGGACCTCACCGTGAAGGTCAGCGGCAACATCGTGCTGGCGGTCGAGGCGGTGTTCGCCACCGACTGGTTCAGCGAGACCGGGCAGCGGCTCGAGCCGTCGCAGCATGTTGTGGAGAAACCGGAGCTGCGCCCCGGCGGGGCGGCCAACGCCATGCAGCTGATCCCCTCGGGCCCCGGGTTCCCCTCCGACCCCAACCTCCGGCTCTTCACCTCCCTGGTGCACCTGGCCGTGGAGAAGGTCTCGATCACCAGCCCGTACTTCGTGCCTGACGAGTCCCTGCTGGCGGCCATCACGACGGCCGCCTACCGCGGGGTGCGGGTGGACCTGTTCGTGGGCGAGGAGGCCGACCAGTTCCTCGTCGGCCACGCCCAGCGTTCGTACTACCGCGCCCTGCTGGAGGCCGGGGTGAACATCCACCTCTATCCCGCGCCTGCGGTGCTGCACGCCAAGTACCTGACCGTCGACGACAGTGTGGCCGTCATCGGGTCCTCCAACATGGACTTCCGCTCCTTCACCCTCGACTACGAGGTCATGCTGCTGGGCTTCGGCGGAGACCTGGTGGCACGGCTGCAGGCCAACGACGCGCAGTACCTCGCGGTCTCCCACCGGCTGTCGCTGCAGGAGTGGACAGCACAGCCCTGGTACCGCCGGTACCTCGACAACGTGTGCCGACTGACTTCGGCGGTCATGTGAACCCCGCGCTGCCGGGTTCGACCGACGAGGGCGTGACCCGGTGTTGTCGAGCAGACGAGGGCGGGCCCGTGCGCGCCTGAGGACCCCGGTTCATCCGTTGCGGGTGAGGCGCAGAACAGGCCCTGCACGCGATGCTGGAGCGAGGAGCATGCCGCAGGGCCCGGCCGGGCCCCCGGGTGCCGGCGGACACCAGGTGCGTGAAACATCGTGACCACTGGGCTGGGGGGCGTCACGTCATCCGCGAGCGAAGGGTTGACCCCCGAATGCCGTCGCGAAAAGATCGGGTCCCACGGATGTCACCGGAGCACGCCGAAGGACCACACCATGGGCATCATCCAGGTCGACCTTTTTGTCACTCTCGACGGCGTCTACCAGGCGCCGGGCGAGCCCGACGAGGACCGTGAGGGCGGCTTCGCCCTCGGCGGCTGGCAGGGAGCGTACTTCGACGCCGAATCGGGCGAGACGATCGGCGCGGGTATCGAGCGTCTGGATGCCCTGCTCCTCGGTCGCAAGACCTACGACATCTTCGCCGGCTACTGGCCGGCCCGCGACGAGGACGACCCGATCGCCGCGAAGTTCGACGCGGTGCCGAAGTTCGTCGCCTCGCGCACGCTGACCGACCCGTCGTGGGAGGGGACCACGGTGCTGACGGATGTCGCGACCGAGGTGCGAGCGCTCAAGGACCGGTTCGACGAGGTCCACGTCATCGGCAGCGGCGACCTCGTGACGACCCTGCTGAAGGAGGATCTCGTCGACCGGCTGAACCTCTTCCTCTATCCGCTGGTCCTGGGGTCGGGCAAACGCCTCTTCGGAGACGGCACCGTTCCGGCCGCGTTCACCGTGGGGAAGCCCCCGCGGGCTTTTCCGAAGGGAGCGATCTCGCTCGTCTACGAGCGGGCCGGCGAGCCGATCACCGGCGTCGACATCTCGGAACCGGCGCAGTAGGCGACCCCATGCCGTACTGACATCTGTACCGGGACCACGATCGGACGGAGATCCCGAGATCTCGGAGACGACGGCGGTCCGCCCACCTCGAGAAGGACTGCGCGATTCCCGTTCAGTTGTCAGGAAATGCGGTGGAGCGGTCCGCGGAATTCCGCGGATTTCGCCACCGCAATCGGTAACCGATTCTTCGATCTATTCGTCACCGTCTGTCCACAGGCCCTGCTGCCGGCCCAGCGCTCTCGCATGTCCATACGTGTATCTCGCCGGGCTGCGTGCTTTTCTGGCCAACCGTCGGGTCGAGGAGGGCGGGCTGTCGGTGGGCATCACTGCAAGGACCCCTGGGTGCTGCACTTGAAGCGACTGGGCTCCCCTACGACTGCACCGAAGCCGCCCTGCTCCCGCTGCTGCGGCTGGCCGTCACCCTCATCCACCGTCGCCGGCTGCGCCAGGCGACCGAGTCATGGGACCAGGTGCCAGCAGCCCCGCCATGGGCAACCGGGCGTCGGGTCCAGCGATGCCGTCGCCGTCCACGACAAGGTGCCCGCACCCGTCGGCACGTGCTGCAGGCACTTCGCGGGGGCCGGCCGATCGGGATGTTTCCGAGGAGCGGGCTTCAGCCCCTGAGGCCGATCAGCGCTCCCGCTCGTTCTTTGGGGGTCCACTCACGACCAACGAGAAATGGCTCGCCCGGTCCAGTAAGACCGAGCGAGCCGCAGACACCAGAAGGCGAGTTCTGTATGTCCACCACGAACACTACCCCACCACTGTCCCACTCGGAGGTGGTGCCATGGCACCAGCTCACAGCGCGAGCCGCCACCTGGGGCACTCTCGCCGCCGGCGAGGAACGCATGGACCCGGAATGTCAAGACCGGTCTCGTCGGCGGGGTCCGCATCGACCGATCCGCAACACCGGCGACGACGGTCAGCTACCTCACCCGGTCCTTGCAGCAAATGGCCGTTGCCGGCGAAAGATGGGTGGCGCTGCTTCGGCGCGACGCACGACCCCGGGCCAAGCGGCCCTACCAATTGGTCTCCGACACTCGCAGCATCGGTCAGGGCGAGGTCCACGGCTCGAACAAGGAGCCGGCGCCGGATCCGGTCCACGTTGCTCCGCCCATGGCCCTCGACGACCGGCTTCGAGGTTCTGTCGGTCCCCTGTGAGCCTGCAGCAGTGCGGATGCCGCGGCGGCGTCCACGGCGGGGAGCTGCACTGGTTAAACGAGCACGGCGCGCTCCCCCACGCGGACATCGTGCGCGGAAACACCGGCTGGGATCTGATCCTCACCCACAGCAACGCCGTCGGCGCCGCCTCGGGCCGACCGACCCCGGACGTCGGTCTTCCGCGACTGGGATCAACGACAGGGGTCAGGGCCCGTCTACCCTGATGACGTCTTCCTCACCCTCGAGGTGGCTCGCATCGAGTCGAACCGTGGCCTCGGTGAAGTGCACGTCCCTTTGGCCCTGCAACCGGACGAAATCCCGGGCTGACCCATCGTTGACCCCGTTCTGCTCGAGTTCACGACGAGTACCGCGCAACCCGTGGCCGAAGGAGAACGTCCGGTACCGGGGCCCGGTCTCGGTGTCTCGTCGGACGACTCCTGTGCCGGTCCGGGAGGTGCTGACCGTCCACTCCTGTTCCTGGGCAGGTCCGCTGGCGTTCCTGGCGCCCGGCCTGGGGAATCTATAATCCGGACAGGTGGAGGGAGACGGCGATGCGCGACGAGGAGGTCTTCGTACCCTACGGCCCCACGCATTGGGCTGCTCTGGGCCTCTGCGTCCTCGGTGCGGTGGCTGTGGTGATGCTGGGCCGTCGCCTACGGGACTCCGAAGCCGAGGTGATCTTCTCTCGGGCTTTCGCCCTGGTGCTCGCCACGTATACGGTGACGATGCTCGTCTACCGGTGGTGGCCGGGCAATTTCGACGTCCACATCTCTCTGCCGGTCCACCTCTCGGATCTCGCGTGGATGGTCGCTGTCGTCGCCCTGTGGACACGGGCCCACTGGGCGGTGACGCTCACCTACTACTGGGGACTTACTCTCAACCCGCAGGCCATCCTCACCCCGGCCCTCGACTCGCCGGACTTCCCCCACATCGACTTCATCGACCTCTGGGTCCAGCACATCCTGGTGCTCTGGGCCGCCCTGTACCTGATGTGGGGACGCGGCGGCCGCGTCGACTGGGGCAACTACCGCCTGGCCCTGATCGTCACTGTCACGTGGGCGATGGCGACTTTCGGGCTCAACAGCTGGCTGGGGACGAATTACGGCTTCCTCAACGGGAAGCCGAACAACCCCTCGATCCTCGACCTGTTCGGGCCCTGGCCGTGGTATTTGCTGGTGGAGTTCCTCATCGTCACCGTGGCGTGGGCGCTCATCACCTGGCCGTGGACGATCCGGCGGCCGAGCACGGCCGAGACCCGGGGTGATGGAGCAGGCTGAGACAACAGGGCATCGATGCAGGCCCGCAGGGCAGCGGCGAGTGGCCTGCCCCTCGGGGACGGTCCGGTGCAACGGTGTGTGGTTTTTCGTCCGTGGCGAGGGGCGCAGGCTGTTCGTCGCCGGTGGAGTGACGCCGGCGATGGCCGCAGTGTCCTCATGGGGCTGCACCAGCTGTCTCCTGGCGGGTCACCACTGCCTACGTGGTGTCCGTGGCCAGCCCTGCGTCGAGGCCCGCCGGTCGATTGCCGACATCCTCCACGCCCTGGACTGGAGCCTGATCGGGGTGCGCTGCTCCCACGACGCGAGCACCGGGATCGACAACCCCGGGGCCGTGGTTCGCCGTCCGGCTGCGGGGCTCGTCCGTGGTTTCGGGAGCTGAAGAAGGCACCTTGCACGGCCGATGGCGCCAGACGGGGAATACCGACCAGAGGCCACGTTGTACGGAATCGATCAGCTGGTGTACCAGAACTCGTCGAAGGAGTACTTCTGGCCTCGATAGGCGTAGCGCTCACCTTCATAGGCGTAGGTGGCGATGGCCTCGTCGTTCGCGTCGTACTCGGTCAGGACGAAGGCCTGTCCGCTGTTGACCACGGTGTTGTCCCCGACGTGCTGGGCGCTGGAGACGATCGCGGAGTAGGGCACCTCGAGGGACTCCACCTGGGTGTAGGTGCGTTCGTTCTCGTCCACCAGGTAGGTCCTGATGTAGGAACGTTCCTCCGGGTCGGTGCCCTGGACCGTGGAGGTGTCCTCCGGGACGGGGCCGGTGTAGTCGTCTCTGCTGAGGATCCGCCAGTAGGCGTTGTCGAAGATGCTCAGATAGTGCTGTCCATCGGCCAAGGTGTCGTCCTCATGACGGACCACGGTGTGCTGGCCGCCGGTGTCGGAGAAGTCCCCTACCTTCTCGAGCAGTGCCTCTTCGTGGCCGCTGCCCTCCCACAGCTCGTCCACGCCGATCAGGTACTCCAGGACCGGTTCGCCGTGGACGTCACCGACCTTGATGATCGTCGAGTTCTCCCGCCCGCTGACGACCACCGAATCCTCGCCGTCGTGGACGTCCACCGAGTTCAGGTGCAACCAGTCATCGACGATCTCCCCGTCGGAGTTCGGTGCCTCATAAGGATCGGTGAGATCCTTGTACCCGGCCAGCAACTCCGTGAAGTCCACGACCTCTTCGTATTCCCCTGTGGCGAGGTCCAGGGAGAGCAGGACGTCCTCGATGCTCTCTCGCGAGGTGTCGGAGGCGAGGATCAGGGCACGGCCGTCATCGGTGAGGGCGAAGTCGTGGTGCATCGCGAACGGTCCGAGGTCGTAGATCTCCACGACCCGGCCCAGACCGTCCACCCGGGAGAGGACGCTGTCGTCCGTGGGGTAGACCAGGGTGTTCCCGTAGGTCTCGAAGCGGTCGAGCATGTGCCCGTCGATGGGCAGCTCCGCGCGCATGGTTCCGGCGTTGTCGAACAGGAAGCCGTAGCGACCGGGCTGGTACAGGCCGCTGAGCAGGAACAGCCCGTCCGTCAGCTGCTCCGGATCCCCGGCCACGGTGCGCTCGAGCTGGGTCGGGTAGCCGGCCTCGCTCTCGGGGGCGGTGACGGTGAAGGTGTGCTCCACCGGTTCGCCGGCTTCGGGCCGCCAAGTGGTGGTGACGGCGTTCTGCGCCCCGGGGACCAACCCGATCAGCTGGCCGTTGAACACACCGGAGTCCTCGTCGTGGTCCACGGCCGTGCGGGTGAAGTCCTCGGTGCCTGCGCTGCTGACCGTGTACTCCAGGACGCCGTCACCGTCCGTGGTGAACCGGGTGTAGAGCCCGGTCGTGCTGGTGCCGTAGGGGTTGAGCACCAGCAACGGCTGCTGGGGGCCGGAGCCCTGGTCGTGCAGCTCCTCCAATGACGCCTCCACGGCCGCCTGCACCTCGAGGTCGAAGGCGGAGGGGATCTCCTCGGTGTCCTCCCGGGTCACGGTGACCGTGCGGATGTCCGTGTCGGAGCCCTCATAGTCCTCCACGACCACGTCCAGCCCCGGGGGCACCGTCGGATTCGCGATCCGGGCGGACGCCGCTTGGCTTGGGGCCGTCTGATCGGGGCCCGAGGCGTCCCCGACCGCGCACCCGGCGAGCAGCAGGACCGAACACAGGCCCAAGGTCGTCTGGCGGAGAACGGAATCGGACGGCATGAGCACCTCGGCGGGATCGGCGACGCGGACTCTACGAGCGTATCGGCGATGCCCCTCGCACGGCGGACCTGGCACGGCATGTCGTGGCTGGTCAGAAGGGGTTTTGGGTAGGAGGCGTGGACAAGAACGGGACGACGAGGGCAACCGCCATCAGTGGCCAACCCAGCACACCGATCAGCTGGGCGGCCCCTCGGCTGCCGACGTCGTAGCGGCGGTGGCCGTCTCGGACACCACCACAACTTTCGGACCGATGGGTGCTGGTGAGCTCGGTGCCGAGACCGCCCGGATCGCCTGGTGGCTCCGGCAGACCTGCACTCCCGAGCCCATGACGGTGCGGGGTGATCACGGCGCCCTGTCCGGCCCCGGGCTTTGTGGTGGTCTCCAGGTCCTGGCCGGCCATGACTGCCTCACCGCCGTCGATTGTGCGGCTGCAGACCTATCTCCCTTTCGACCGTTGAGCTCCCGTGGTCCTGTCCGGCTGACGGGCTGCCCGGCGGGTACCGCGCCGTCCGGTAGACCGTGGGCGGAACTATGGCGGAGAGCTCTCCGGGTCACCGCTCGGGGGTGCGGGCAGATCGGCGTGGCCGACCTCGTACTCGGTCACGTCCAGGATGCGGGACCCCGAGGTGGCCGCAGCACGTTCCCGGATCTGATCCGCAGCCTGCCGGGTGGCGGTCAGAGCCTGTTCGTCCGCCCAGAAGGTGATCGACACGGAGCGCCCGGTGGATCGCTCCACCAGGCTCACCGCGCCCCGGTATCCGGGCAGTGCTTGGATCTGCGGCAGGATCTCGGCGCGCAGGGCGTGCAGGCCGGCGTCGTAGTCCTCCGGATAGCCACCTTCGTAGGTGCTGACGCGTGCGTACATGGACTGCTCCTCCCCTTCGAGGGTGAGACGACAACCTGTTCCTCGGCGCAGCTGATCGGGTCCGGGCTTCCCCTGGCGGATCATGCCCACGGGCAGAGAGGTCAGCAGCACGGTGGGAACGGGGTGCCAGCGACGAGAAGGGGAACACCACTGCCCGGGGAAGTCGGTGGTCTCCGGTGTTCGGGTCTGGCAGGGTCACATGTGGCTGGAGGCGGTACACGGCCCCCCGGCCCGTACCGCCTCCAGCGCATGTCCCCGAAGCCGACTGCCGGTCCTGCTGGTCGCGCCCGCTCACAGGACCCGTTTGTCCCCTTGTCGAGCGGCGTCAGTCTCGGGTCTGACGACAATCCGGACTCGCCCCCCGGCGCATCCTGATCACCCTCTGCCCACCACCATGGACGATGCCGCTGACCAGGGACAACAGTATGCGAAATGTTGCGACGTCGTCGCTGAATTCCTCGATGCTCGTGCGCCCAACACTGGAGCAACTCCGCCCCTCCCTGTCCAGAGAGATGGGGTGCGTACGGCACCCCGTCAGACTCACGGCCTCTGAGCCGCCGGAGAACCGTGAACCCCGAAGGTCAGCCGAACTCGGGGCAGTGCCTAAAGTTGAACTGAATAACACACCAGTTGAGGGGGTTGCCGCACCTACCGGCGCGGCAACCCCCTCAAACTTGGTCGGCGTCTCACAGTGGCGTCTCACACCTGATCACATCAGAGCAATGCTCAGATGGAACGGCCGATCTGCTCACATAGGGCTACATTGCTCAGATAGGTCGGGATCTCACACGGGATCAGAAGTCCCAGTCCTCATCCTCCGTGTTCACAGCCTTGCCGATCACGTAGGAGGAGCCCGAGCCGGAGAAGAAGTCGTGGTTCTCGTCGGCGTTCGGGGACAGCGCGGACAGGATGGCCGCCGAGACGTCGGTCATCTCCTTCGGGAACAGCGCCTCGAAGCCCAGGTTGTTCAGGGCCTTGTTGGCGTTGTAGTGCAGGAACTTCTTGACGTCCTCGGTCCATCCGACACCGTCGTAGAGGGACTCGGTGTAGCGCACCTCGTTCTCGTAGAGCTCCTCGAGCAGCTCGTAGGTGTAGAGCTTCAGCTCGTCCTGACGCTCCTGGGACTCCTGGGCCAGGGCGCGCTGGAACTTGTAGCCGATGTAGTAGCCGTGCACGGCCTCGTCTCGGATGATGAGGCGGACCAGGTCGGCCGTGTTCGTGAGCTTGGCCCGGGAGGACCAGTACATGGGCAGGTAGAACCCGGAGTAGAAGAGGAAGGACTCGAGCAGGGTCGAGGCCACCTTCTTCTTCAGCGGGTCGTCGCCCTTGTAGTACTTGATGACGATGTCGGCCTTCTTCTGCAGGTACGGGTTCTCCCGGGCCCAGCGGAAGACGTCGTCGATGCTCTTCATGGAGGACAGCGTCGAGAAGATGGAGGAGTAGGACTTCGCGTGCACCGACTCCATGAACGCGATGTTGGTGTAGACCGCCTCCTCGTGCAGCGTGACGGCGTCCGGGATCAGGGAGACGGCCCCCACGGTGCCCTGGATGGTGTCCAGCAGCGTCAGGCCGGTGAAGACCCGCATGGTGAGCTCCTGCTCCTCCGCGGTGAGCGTCTTCCAGGAGGGGACGTCGTTGGAGATCGGCACCTTCTCGGGCAACCAGAAGTTCGCGGTCAGCCGGTCCCAGACCTCGTCGTCCTTCGGGTCCTCGATCCGGTTCCAGTTGATGGCCTGGGCCTGGTGGTGGAGCAGCTGCACCTTGTCGATGCTCTCGCTCTTCTCCAGAGTCATGATCTGTCTCTTCCTCGAACGGGGTGGGCCCCCACGCGCGTCCTGCGGACGCGCGCGGGGAGTTTCTGGGTGGGCGCCGGGGCTCCGGCGGTCAGAGCATGCAGGAGACGCAGCCCTCGACCTCGGTGCCCTCGAGCGCCAGCTGGCGGATCCGGGAGTAGTACATCGTCTTGATGCCCTTGCGCCACGCGTAGATCTGCGCCCGGTTGATGTCCCGGGTGGTGGCCGTGTCCTTGAAGAACAGGGTCAGGGACAGGCCCTGGTCCACGTGCTGGGTGGCCGCCGCGTAGGTGTCGATGATCTTCTCGTAGCCGATCTCGTACGCGTCCTGGAAGTACTCCAGGTTCTCGTTGTTCATGAAGGGCGCCGGGTAGTACACGCGGCCCAGCTTGCCCTCCTTGCGGATCTCGATCTTCGAGGCGATCGGGTGGATCGAGGACGTCGAGTTGTTGATGTAGGAGATCGACCCGGTCGGCGGCACGGCCTGCAGGTTCTGGTTGTACATCCCGTGCTCCATGACCGAGGCCCTGAGCTGCTCCCAGTCCGCCCGGTTGGGGATGTGCACGCCCGCCTCGGCGAACAGCTGCCGCACCCGTCCGGTGGCCGGGGCCCACTCGCGGTCGGTGTACTTGTCGAAGTACTTCCCCGACGCGTACTGGGACCGCTCGAAGCCGGCGAACACCGCCTGGCGCTCCTTCGCGATCTCGTTCGACGCACGGACCGCGTGGTACGTGACCGTGTAGAAGTAGATGTTCGTGAAGTCGAGGCCTTCCTCGGAGCCGTAGTGGATGTGCTCCTTGGCGAGGTAGCCGTGCAGGTTCATCTGTCCGAGACCCACGGCGTGGGACATCTGGTTGCCGCGCTCGATCGAGGGCACCGAGGTGATGTCGGACATGTCCGACACCGCGGTGAGGCCCCGGATCGCGGTCTCCACCGACTGCCCGAAGTCCGGGGACTGCATGGTCAGCGCGATGTTGAGGGAACCGAGGTTGCAGGAGATGTCCTTGCCGACCTCGTCGTAGTTCAGGTCCTCGTGGTACGTGGACGGCTCGGAGACCTGGAGGATCTCGGAGCACAGGTTGGACATGATGATCTTGCCGTCGATCGGGTTGGCCCGGTTGACCGTGTCCTCGAACATGACGTAGGGGTAGCCGGACTCGAACTGGACCTCGGCGAGGGTCTGGAAGAACTCGCGGGCGTTGATCTTCTTCTTGGTGATCCGGCCGTCCGCGACCATCTCGTGGTACTTCTCGGACACGTTGACGTCCGAGAACGGCATCCCGTAGACCCGTTCCACGTCGTACGGGGAGAACAGGTACATGTCCTGGTTCTTCTTGGCCAGCTCGAACGTGATGTCCGGGATGACCACGCCCAGGGAGAGGGTCTTGATCCGGATCTTCTCGTCCGCGTTCTCCCGCTTGGTGTCCAGGAAGCTGTAGATGTCCGGGTGGTGGGCGTGCAGATACACCGCACCCGCGCCCTGGCGGGCGCCCAGCTGGTTGGCGTAGGAGAACGAGTCCTCCAGCAACTTCATGATGGGGATGATGCCCGAGGACTGGTTCTCGATCTTCTTGATCGGGGCCCCGGCCTCACGGACGTTGGTCAGCGCGAACGCCACGCCGCCGCCCCGCTTGGACAGCTGCAGGGCGGAGTTGATCGACCGTCCGATGGACTCCATGTTGTCCTCGATGCGGAGCAGGAAGCAGGAGACGAGCTCGCCGCGCTGCTGCTTGCCCGCGTTGAGGAACGTGGGGGTCGCCGGCTGGAAGCGCCCGGCGATGATCTCGTCGACCAGCTGCGTGGCGAGCAGCTCGTTGCCGTCGGCCAGGTAGAGGGAGACCATGACCACGCGGTCCTCGAAGCGCTCGAGGTAGCGCTGGCCGTCGAAGGTCTTCAGCGTGTAGGACGTGTAGAACTTGAACGCGCCCAGGAAGGTCTCGAAGCGGAACTTCCGGGAGTACGCCCGCTTGGACAGCTCCTTGATGAACTCCGTGCTGTACTTCGCCAGGATTTCGGGCTCGTAGTACTGGTGCGAGACCAGGTAGTCGAGCTTCTCCTCGAGGTCGTGGAAGAAGACGGTGTTGTTGTTCACGTGCTGCAGGAAGTACTGCCGGGCGGCCTGCCGGTCGGCGTCGAACTGGATGTGGCCGTCGGCGTCGTAGAGGTTCAGCAGGGCGTTGAGCTCGTGGTAGCCCAGGCCCCGGTACTTGTCCGGGACGCGCGTGTCCTCGTGGCCGGGCTCGACGCTCACGCCCGGAGCTGCGGAAATTGTCGCCAAAACTGTTCCAATCCTTGATTGACCTGGTGGACATCCTCGGGGGTGCCCATGAGTTCGAACTTGTAGAGGACGGGGACGCCGCACTTGGCCGCGATCTTGTCCGCGGCCAGGCAGAACGCCGGCCCGAAATTGGTGTTGCCCGCGCCGATGACGCCGCGCAGGAGCCGCCGGTTGGTCTCCTTGTTGAGGAACTTCACGACCTGCGGCGGGACGGCCCCGCTGCCGTTGGGGCGCCCGTACGTCGGGGCGGCCAGCACGAAGGGCTCGGTGATCTCGGGGGGCTCCTCCCCGGTCAGAAGAGGAAGGCGCAGCACGCGGGCGTCGAGCTTCTCGACGAAGCGGTGCGTGTTGTTGGAGACCGAGGAGAAGTAGACCACCAGCGGGGCGTGGTTGTCCGGTGCCGCGGCGTCGTCGCCGTGGTCCTGCTGAGCGGTCCCGGGTCGGGTGCCGGGGTGGTGCGTGCTCATTGCTTCCGCGCTCCGGGAGGGGTCGGTGGTGGACGGACCGGGGCGCCGCGGGGAAGCGGGCGGCGCTCCGGCCTCAGGCCGAGAGGAGAACGGCCAGGGAGGTGATCTTGTCCGGACGGTAGCCGGACCAGTGCTCGGTCGCCGTCTCGACGACCGGCACCTGCTGGTAGCCGAGGGCCAAGACGTGGGCCAGGGCGGCCTCGTCCTCGGTGACGTCGACGACGTTGTACTCGATGCCCTTCTTGGTCAGGGCCCGGTAGGTGGCATTGCACTGGACGCAGGCCGGCTTGCTGTACACGGTCACGGACATCGCTGTTTCCCCTTGGTCGGTCGGGTGGTTGGCGGGGGAGATCCGGGACTTCCGCAGACTCTGCGGCGGTGAAGGGGTCTCTCCGGTTGGCTGATTTCAATACTACATCTAGTGCCAGGAAGGGGAAGCGACCCCTAGATGCAGTGGTGGAGGTTGTCCACAGCTCCCTTCTCTCTATCCCCAGAACAACCCTCGACCATCCACAGGGGCCTCCGCAGGGGGTCGCGGATTTCCGCCGCCGGGGACCCGTTGTGCACAGGCTGTGCGCACCGCGGGACACTCGGCCGGTGGACAGGATTAATTTTCGGACACGGCGTGTCGGGTCCGGCGGCGGGGTCGGCGCAGACCGACCGCCGCGGCGGCCAGCCGGGCCCGCAGACCCCGGTAGGGCGGGTAGACGACCCGCAGCGTGTCAGGGGCGAGAGGCTTGTCCAGGACCGCGCGCGCGTGGGAGAACGTCGTGAACGAGAACTTCCCGTGGTAGGCGCCGGTGCCGCTCTCCCCCACCCCTCCGAACGGCAGCTCGGGGCTGGTGAGGTGCAGCAGCGGGGCGTTGAAGGATAGTCCGCCGGAGGACGTGCGCCGGCGGAACAGCTCCTTGACCGACCGCTCCTCGCTGAACACGTACAGTGCCAGCGGCTTGTCCCGGGCGGTGATCAGCTCGACCGCGTGCTCGGCCGAGGCGACCGGCACCAGGGGCAGGACGGGCCCGAAGAGCTCCTCGGCCATGAGCGGGCCGTCCGGGGCGGAGCGCACCACCGTGGGCGCGAGGTAGCGCTCCCCCGGCTCGGCCGTCCCGCCGCAGACGACGTCGTGGGCGGGGACCTGGTTCAGGAGCCCGGTCAGCCGCTCGAGGTGGCGTCCGGTCACGATCCGCCCGTAGGAGTCGCTGGAGTACGGATCCTCGCCGTAGTGCTCCTCCACCGCTCGCACGAGCTCCGGCTCGAGGGCGGCGAGTGTCTCGGGGGTGCCCAGCACGTGGTCCGGGGCCACGCAGGTCTGGCCCGCATTGAGGAACTTCCCCCACACGATCCGCCGGGCGGCGGTCCGCAGGTCGGTCGAGCCGTCCACCCAGACCGGGGACTTCCCGCCCAGTTCGAGGGTCACCGGGGTCAGGTGCCGGGCCGCGGCGGCCATCACGATCCGGGCCACCGTCCCGTTGCCGGTGTAGAAGACGTGGTCGAAGCGGTGCTCGAGCAGCCGCGTGGTCTCCGGCACGCCGCCCTCGACCACGCTCACGCAGTCGCCCAGGTAGCGTTCGAGCAGCTCGGCCAGCACCCCGGAGACGGTCGCGGAGACCTCGGAGGGCTTGACGACGACGGTGTTGCCGGCGGCGAGCGCTCCCGCCAGAGGGCTCAGGACGAGCTGGACGGGGTAGTTCCACGGCGCCATCACGAGCACGGTCCCGAGGGGCTGGTGCTCCACGTGGGAGCGGGCCGGGGCGATGCTCAGCGGGACGGTGACCCGGGCCGGGGACATCCAGCGACCGAGCTCCTTGCGGATCCCGGCGATCTCCTCGAGGGTGAAGCCGAGCTCGGTCAGCCACGCCTCCGCCGGAGGCTTGCCGAGGTCCGCGGCCAGCGCCCGCTCGAGCACCGTCCGGTTCTCCCGGACGAGGTCCTCGAGCCGGTGCAGCCGGTCGAGCCGCGTCGCGAGGTCGACGTCGGGGACGAAGGCCGCGCGGGCACGGTCGACGGCGGCGTCGACGGCCGGGAAGCCCTCCGGGCCGTCCGCCGGTGCGGGAACGGGGGCGGTGACGGTGCTGCGGGTGCTGGTCATGGCTCCAGGGTAGGGCCCCGCTCGGACGTCACAGACCGGCAGGGACCTGCGCCGGGCCCCGGTGCAGCGGTCCGGACGGTCGGGGCGGCATGCACGGACGTTCCGGGCGGCACGGACAACCGGTCCGGCTGTCGGTCAGAGCAGGCCGTGCTCCGCGAGCTGCCGGGAGATCGATGCGCCGTCGTTGCCCTCGATCCAGAGCGTGCCCTCGGGGATGGTCACCCGCCGCTCCTCGTTGACCAGCGGGGTGCCGGCCAGCACGGCCTCCGCCGGGGACAGATTGCGGATCACGATGGCGGCCACGTGCTCGGGATAGCGGTGCACGAAGCCGCTGTAGATCTCGGGGTCGTGCTGGCCGTCGTCGCCGATGAGGATCCACCGCACGTGCGGGAAGTTGCGGGCCAGCCGCTCGAGGTTCTGCACCTTGTGGGCGGCCCCGGCCCGGAACCACCGGTCCGTGGTGGGGCCCCAGTCGGTGAGCAGCAGGGCCCCGGCGGGGTAGGCGTTGCGCGTGAGGAAGCGGCGCAGGGTGGGCGCCACGTTCCACGCCCCCGTGGAGAGGTAGAGGAACGGCGCCTCGTGGTGGCGGTGCAGCAGCCGGTCCATCATCACCGCCATCCCGGGGGTGGGCGTGCGGGCGTGCTCGTTGAGCACGAACGAGTTCCAGGCCGCCAGCATGGGGCGGGGCAGAGCAGTGACCATGACCGTGTCGTCGACGTCGGAGACCACCCCGATCCGCTGCTCGTCCGCCACGATGAAGACGCCGGACTCGACCGTCTCGGAGCCCTCCGTCTGCATCCACACGGTGTGCTGGCCAGGGGTCAGGGACACTTGCAGGTCGACGTCGACCACGCCGCCCTTGTCGGCCACCAGGTGGAACTCGAAGTCGTCGATCCAGACATTGACGTGGGCGAAGGCGATGGGCACCGAGGTGAACGAGCGCCAGCCGCGGATCGACTCGGCGCTCTCGTCGGTCGACTCGATGAGCCCCCGGGTCTTCAGCAGGGCCCGGCCCAGGACGCGCACGTGGTGCTCGGAGCCGTACCCTTCGAAGGCCACCATCACCGGGATGTCCCCGCGGGCCTCGGCGCGCCGCTGCCGGAACCGGTGGAGCCGCTGCTCGAGGCGGTAGCCCACGTTGATGGCTTCCTCGGTGACCTGGTCGACGGTCTGTTTCAGCTCCGAGCTGCTGGATTTCTTGGCCATGGGGCCAGTGTTCCACAGCGCACACCCAGGATGCGGCGGCGCCCGCGGGGCGGAGCGGACCGGGCATCCGATCCGCTCCGCCCGCACGCACTCCCCGTCCCGCGGGGTGGTCCGCGACCCGGCCGCGGGGTTGAGGACGTGCTCGGTGGCGGCCCCGGCGCCGGTCCTCGATCCAGCGGCCGGGGTTGAGCACGCCGTCCGTGCCGGCCCCGGCATCAGTCCTTGATGTAGCCGTTGGGGTTGAGCACGTACTTCGTGGCGGCCCCGGCGTCGAACTCGGCGTAGCCCTGCGGTGCCTCCTCCAGCGGGATGGCCTTGGCGTTGACGGCCTTGGCGATCTGGATCTTGTCGTGCAGGATCGCCATCATCAGCTGCCGGTTGTACTTCATCACCGGGCACTGCCCCGTGGTGAAGGCCAGGGACTTCGCCCACCCCGTGCCGAGGCTGATCGACAGGGAGCCCTTCTTGGCGGCCTCGTCCACGGCCCCGGGGTCCCCGGTGACGTACAGGCCCGGAATGCCCAGCGCCCCGCCGGCGGCGGTGATGTCCATCAAGGAGTTCAGCACGGTGGCCGGGGCCTCGTGGGAGGCGTCCTTGCCGTGCCCGCGTGCCTCGAAGCCGACGGCGTCCACGCCGCAGTCGACCTCCGGGACGCCGAGGATCTGCTCGATCTGCTCGCCGGGCGAGCCCTTCGAGACGTCCACGGTCTCACAGCCGAAGCTGCGCGCCTGTGCCAGCCGCTGCTCGTTCATGTCGCCCACGATGACCACCGCGGCTCCCAGCAGGTGCGCCGAGGCCGCCGCGGCCAGCCCCACCGGTCCGGCGCCGGCGATGTAGACCGTGGAGCCTACGCCCACCCCGGCCGTGACCGCGCCGTGGTAGCCGGTGGGCAGGATGTCGGAGAGCATGGTCAGGTCCATGATCTTCTCGAGGGCCTGGTCCCGGTCGGGGAACCTCAGCAGGTTCCAGTCCGCGTAGGGCACCAGCACGTACTCGGCCTGCCCGCCGACCCAGCCGCCCATGTCCACGTAGCCGTAGGCGGAGCCCGGCCGGTCCGGGTTCACGTTGAGGCAGATGCCGGTCTTGCGCTCCTTGCAGTTGCGGCACCGCCCGCAGGAGATGTTGAAGGGGACGGAGACGATGTCCCCGACCTGGACGAACTCGACGTCCGGGCCGCACTCGACGACCTCGCCCGTGATCTCGTGACCGAGGACCAGGTCCGTCGGGGCCGTGGTGCGCCCGCGCACCATGTGCTGGTCCGAACCGCAGATGTTCGTGCTCACCGTCCGGAGGATGACCCCGTGCGGGACCTTCCGCCCGATGTTCGCCTCGTTGATCCCCGGGGCGTCCTTGAGCTCGAACTCGGGGTACTCGGTGTCGATGACCTCGACCTTGCCGGGACCCTTGTAGGCGACCGCTCTGTTCCCTGCCATCATGACCTCTTCCGTGGTGGATGTCCGTCATGGGCGTCCACGGTGGGTCTCCACCCTGGACGCCCTCGTCCCCGACGGATCTCGCCACGCTGTGACCTGAGCCCACTGTGACCCAGGACACGGAGAACGGCCGCCGGTGGAGCAGACGCTAACAGGACATGTCAACGAGCGGAAGAGAAGGGAGCTGGGAGCACGAACGCCAAAAGAACCCGCCCCGCGCGATGCGGAACGGGTTCTTTCGTCCTGGTGGAGCTGAGGGGACTCGAACCCCTGACCCTTTGCATGCCATGCAAATGCGCTACCAGCTGCGCCACAGCCCCAGGCCGTTACCTCGGAGACATTATCACAACCTCGAAAAGCTTCCTCTCAGTCACCCTTTTCCGGTTGATCCAGTGCCTCGCTGGGCAACGCATTCATAGTAGACAGCCGATCAGGCTCCAGGCAAATCGTCGGTGGCGGGCGCCGGAGCGGTACCACCCGCGGCCGGTCCGACGTCCACCACGGGACTGTCCCGCCACAGCCGCTCGAGGGCGTAGAAGGCCCGGTCCTCATCGTGCTGGACGTGGATCACCACGTCGCCGTAGTCCAGGAGCACCCAGCGTCCCTCGGAGCGTCCCTCGCGGCGGATCGGGCGCAGCTCGAGCTGCTCGACCAGCTTCTCCTCGATCTCGTCGACCACGGCGTTGACGAGTCGCTCGTTGGAGGCGGAGGCGACGAGGAAGGCGTCGGTGATGCCCAGCGCCTCGCTGACGTCGAGGGCCACGATGTCGTGCGCCTGCTTTGCGTCGGCCGCGGCGGCCGCGACCTGGAGGATGGAGAGGGAGAGATCGTTGACAGTCAAGGAGGATCCTTTCCCGGCGAACCGGAGGTACCGTCCCGTGGGGACGGATGGAGTGGGCGAGTGGTGCAGATACGAGTGGTGCAGGACAGCGGGTGGTGTGCTCAGAGCACGAAGAGCACGAGCACGACGGCGAGGGCCGCGAGCACCGCCAGCAGCAGGACCCACCAGGCGCCGTTCGTGCGGCGCCGGTACTCCCGCGGCTCGAGCAGCTCGAGCCCCTCGGCGGATCCGGCCGGCACGGGCGCGGCCGGCGGCTCGTCCACGGCCCACGACGTCGCCGGCCCCGGCACGGCCTCCTGCGGGGCCCGCGGTGGATCCTCGGCGCTGCCCGGCTCCTCGTGGTCGGGGGCCGCGGCGGGCGCTGCCGAGGTGGAGGCGTGGGAGCCGTGGCGCTCGGCGTCCGCGGGCGCGACGATCTCGATGTGCGTGAGCGCGGCGCGGTCCTCCGGAGCCAGCCGGTTGCTGAACAGGGCCGGGTCGACGTGCACCGGGTCGTGGGACACGTGCCCCTCCGGTCCGCCCGGACCGCCGTCGGGGAACACGACGGTGATCTGCTCGAGCGGCTCCTCCGGCGGCGCCGAGGGGCGCGGTGGGGAGGCAGGGGCCACTGCTTCCGGAGCCACCGGGTGCTGGACGGCGGTGCCCGTGCCGGAGTCGGTCTGCGCGGCCCCGGCCTGGGCGGCGAGCTCCACGAACCGGCGCTGCTTCTCCAGCAGCTCCGGGTCCGCGGGGCCGCCGCCGGCTTCCCCGAGCTCCCGGGAGCGCTCTTCCAGCTCGCGCTGCAGGCGCGCCAGCCGCCGTGGCCCGAGGGGCTTGACGGGCTGGACCGGCACCGCGTCCTCGCCCAGGTCGATGATCGGTGCGGGCCCGGAGGGCACCGGCGGCGGAGCCGGGTCGGCGTCCCGTGCGGCGCCGTCCCGCACGTCGTCCTCGCGGGCCATCAGGGTGCCTTCGCCGAGACGCCGCGGGCGCCGACGTGGTCCGTCGTCGTCCCGTCCAGGGGGCCGAGGTAGAGGCCGTACTTGTTGATGTACTGCACCACGCCGTCGGGCACGAGGTACCAGACGGGCTTGTGCTCGGCCACGCGCGTGCGGCAGTCCGTGGACGAGATCGCCATCGCGGGCACCTCCAGCAGGTTCACGCCGCTGGACCCGACGGGCGCGGCGAGGTCGTGGCCCGGCCGGGTGACACCGACGAAGTGGGCGAGCTGCCAGAGCTCCTCGGCGCCCTTCCAGGTCAGGATCTCCCCCATGACGTCCGCGCCCGTGATGAAGAACAGGTCCGCTTCCGGGCGCTGACGCTTGAGGTCCCGGAGGGTGTCGACCGTGAACGTGGGACCGTCGCGCTCGATGTCCACCCGGCTGACCGTGAACCGTGGGTTGGAGGCCGTGGCGATCACCGTCATGAGGTAGCGGTGCTCCGCGGGGCTCACGGCCCCGGCGGCTTTCTGCCAGGGGCGCCCGGTGGGGACGAACACGACCTCGTCGAGGTCGAACTCCCCCGCCACTTCGGACGCGGCCACGAGGTGGCCGTGGTGAATGGGGTCGAACGTCCCGCCCATGACGCCGAGACGGGTGCGGCCCGGTGTCCGGGGCGGGACGGCAGTGCCCGTGAGGGGCAGGCCCCGGGTCCGGTCGGCGGTGTCCTGCGAAGCGGTCGTCACGACGGTGGGGTTCCCCTGCTCAGCCGTGGCGCTTGGCGGCGTACTCGTCGAGCAGGGCTCGCTCGTCCGCGGGCAGGTCGGCGGGATCCTCGTGCTGGCCGACCTCCGGGCTGAGCCCGCGGTTGGCGAAGGAGACCGTCACCACCATGAGGCCGATCAGCACGATGAACACGGAGACGCCCCAGAGCCACGGTGGAACTCCGGCCTCGGCGGCGGCGTGCCCGCCCTCGGCGGCGGCGAGGACGGTGGTGACGGTCTGCTGGAACATGAGGATCCCTTCTGGGGCCGACGTGGCGGCGTGTGGTCGGTGAGCGGCCCGTGCCGCCTCGGCCGGCGGGCCCGGACGGCTCTCATCGTACTGAATCCGCGGCGGGACCGCCGCGTCCGGGGCTCAGGCGCGGACGTGCCCGTCGCCCTGGACGATCCACTTCGTGGTGGTCAGCTCCTCCAGGCCCATGGGCCCGCGCGCGTGCATCTTCTGGGTGGAGATGCCGATCTCGGCGCCGAGGCCCAGCTGGCCGCCGTCGGTGAAGCGGGTGGAGGCGTTGACCATGACGGCGGCGGCGTCGATCTCGGCGACGAACCGCTCGGCGTCCGCGAGGTCGTTGGTCACGATGGCCTCCGTGTGCCGGGTGGACCACCGGTCGATGTGCCGGAGCGCCTCGTCCAGGGAGTCGACGACCTTCACGGCCAGGTCCATGGACAGGTACTCGGTGCCCCAGTCCTCGTCGGTGGCGCGCAGGTGGTGGCTGCCGGCCGGCAGCATGGCCTCGGCCCGCTCGTCCACGTGCAGCGTGACGCCGGCCCGGTCGAGGGCCGCCAGCAGGGCGGGCCCGTGCTCGAAGCCGCTGTGCAGCAGAAGGGTCTCCGTGGTGTTGCACGTGCTCGTGCGGTGGGTCTTGGAGTTGACGACCACGTTCACGGCCATGTCCTTGGACGCCGAGTGGTCGACGAAGAGGTGGACGTTGCCCTCACCGGTCTCGATGACGGGGACCTTGGCGTTCTGGACGACGGACTGGATCAGCCCGTGCCCGCCGCGCGGGATGAGGACGTCGACCTTTCCGCGGGCCGCCATGAGCGCGTTCGCTCCCTCACGGCCGTACTCGTCGATGCTCTGGACGCAGTCCACGGGCAGCTTCACGTCGGCGAGGGAGTCCCGGATGATGCCCACGAGGGCCCGGTTGCTCTCCTCCGCGGCCGAGCCGCCGCGTAGCAGCACCGCGTTGCCGGACTTCAGGGCGATGCCTGCGATGTCCACGGTCACGTTGGGGCGGGCCTCGTAGATGGCTCCGACCACGCCCATCGGCACGCGCACCTGGCGCATCCGCAGGCCGTTGGGCAGGGTGCTGCCGCGGACGAACCCGCCCACGGGATCGGGCAGGGCGGCCAGCTCGCGCAGGCTCTCGGCCAGGCCGGTGATCCGCCCGGCGTCCAGCTTGAGCCGGTCCAGGAGGGCCGTGGACGTTCCGTTCACGCGGCCGCGCTCGAGGTCCTTGGCGTTCGCGGCGAGCACCACGTCCTGCTTGCGCTCGATGCGGTCGGCGATGGCGAGCAGCGCCCGGTCCTTCCAGGCACGGGTGGCGCGGCCGAGCACGCGGGCGGACTCCCGGGCGTCGTCGGCCATCGCGGCGACGCCGGCGACGGGGTCCTCCCCGAAGGTGGCGACGACGCCGTGGTCGGACACGACCGCCTTGCGGGCCGGTCGGGTGGCTTCGTCGGTGGTCACGGAATCGTGTGCGGCGGAAGTCATTTCGTCAGTTTAGTCCGTGCGCCGCGGGCGCGCAGAACCACGAGGTTGTCCACGTGCACGAGCTCCCGGCTGTAGTCGTCCCCGAGCTCCTCCGCCAGCACGGTCGTGGACTTGCCGAGCATCGGCGGGATCTCGTCCGAGGAGTAGTTGCTCAGTCCGTGCGCGATCTCCCTGTCCTCCTCGTCCCGCAGCGAGACGGGCTCCCCCGCCTCGAAGGTCCCGGACACGCCGGTGACTCCGGCGGCCAGCAGGGAGTTGCGGTCGCGGATCGCCTCGACGGCGCCCGGGTCCAGGGTCAGGGAGCCCTTGATGTCGGCGAGGTGGGCCAGCCACAGCAGCCGGACGTTGCGCCGCCCGCCGGAGGTCGCGAACCAGGTGCCGACGTCGTCGCCCTGCAGGGCGCGGGTGATGTTCTGCGCCGAGGTGACGAGCGCGGGGATGCCGGAGGCCGCGGCGATCCGGGCGGCCTGGACCTTGGTCACCATGCCGCCGGAGCCGACGCCGGCCCTGCCGACCGACCCGATCTGCACGCCCTCGAGGTCCTTGATGGGGTCGTTGACCACCGGGATCCGCTCCCCGCCCTTGCGGGGGTCCATGGTGTACAGGGCGTCGACGTCGGAGAGCAGCAGCAGGACGTCGGCCTTGATGAGGTGGGCGATCAGGGCGGCGATCCGGTCGTTGTCACCGAACTTGATCTCCGCGCTGGACACGGCGTCGTTCTCGTTGACGATGGGCAGCACCCCGAAGTCCAGGAGCCGTTCGATCTGG
Source organism: Kocuria nitroreducens (assembly GCF_042879195.1). Lineage (NCBI taxonomy): Bacteria > Bacillati > Actinomycetota > Actinomycetes > Micrococcales > Micrococcaceae > Kocuria > Kocuria nitroreducens. The sequence continues at coordinate 10,549 of NZ_JBHZTC010000008.1, read as the reverse complement.
CGGTGGGTGTTCTTGTAGTGGTTGCGGCGCATCAGGTCCTCCGCGGTGACCAGCACCTGGCCCACGGTGACGCCGTAGCGGGCGAAGGACTCGATGTAGCGGCCCATGAGCAGGCCCTGGCCCACCGCGGCGGCGGCCTGCTTGCCGGCCAGGTTCTTGGGCCGCCGGGAGAGCCCCAGGGGCGCCAGGCCGGCCGTGATCGCACCCGAGGAGACGAACACGATCTCGATGCCGCGGGCCTTCGTCTCGCCGAGGGCGTCCACGATCATCCGCACGGCCTGCTCGTCGATCGAACTCTCGATGGACGTCAGCGAGGACGAGCCGACCTTGACCACCACGCGGTGGGCGCGCGGGATGTCCTCCCGGTGCTCGATGGGGCTGCGCCGGTTCTTGCCGCGGTTCTCGCTGCTGAGCTGGACCGCGGACTTCTCCGCGACCTCCTCGAGCTGCTCGACGTCGATCTCGCTCGTCTGCTCGTTCATCCTGGGCGTCTCCCTCGTTCGGTGGGCGTCGTCGGTGTGCCGGGTCAGTCGGTGTGCCGGGTCAGTCGGTGTGCCGGGTCGGCCGGTGGGTCGGGTCGGTCGTCAGGTGGTGGCCGCGGAGGTCCCGTGCGCGCGGTCGCGGTCCGCTCCGCGGGTGCGGTCAGTCGTCGGCGCCGGAGTCGCCGGGGGCCTCGCCGCGCCGGGCGTCGACCGACTCGGTCCACACCCCGGCGGAGCGCTCGGCCTCGAGCTCGGCGCGGGCCGCGGCCTTGGCGTCCTTGCGGTCCTGGTACTGCTGGCGCTTCTGCTCGCGCGTGGGGCGGTCGATGTCCGCGAAGCGCAGGTCGGTGCCGCGGGGCCCGGCGAGCAGCTCGGCGCCGCCGACCATCGTGGGCTCCCAGTCGAAGACCACGCCGTCGTCCTCGGGACCGATGAGCACGGCGTCGCCGGGCCGGGCGCCCTGCTTGAACAGCTCCGTCTCGACGCCGAGCTTCGCGAGCCGGTCGGCGAGGTAGCCGACGGCCTCCTCGTTGTTGAAGTCCGTCTGCAGGATCCAGCGGTCGGGCTTGTCGCCGCGCACGTGCCACAGCGGCTCGAGGTTGCGCTCCTCGCGGGCGATGGTGAACTCCGGTCCGCGCACTCCCTTGGGGCGCAGCACGACGCGCGGGGCCTCCGCCGGGGCGGGGCGCGCCGCCCGGGCCTCCTGCACGACCTCGCCCATGGCGAAGGTCAGCGGGCGCAACCCCTCGTGGGACGCGGTGGAGACCTCGAACACGCGGTAGCCCCGGGACTCGAGCTCGGGCCGCACGAACTCGGCGAGCTCCCGGGCCTCGAGGACGTCGATCTTGTTCAGCGCCACGAGGCGGGGCCGGTCGTTGAGGGGCACCGCCTGCCCGCCGTCGAGGTCGCCGTCCACGGCGTAGCCGGCGAGCTCCGCCTCGATCGTCTCGAGGTCGGAGAGCGGGTCGCGCCCGGGTTCGAGGGTCGCGCAGTCCAGGACGTGCACGAGCGCGGCGCAGCGCTCGACGTGGCGGAGGAACTCCAGTCCGAGGCCCTTGCCCTCGGACGCGCCGGGGATCAGTCCCGGGACGTCCGCCACGGTGTAGCGCACGTCCCCGGCCTGCACCACGCCCAGGTTCGGGACGAGCGTGGTGAACGGGTAGTCGGCGATCTTGGGGCGGGCAGCGCTGATCGCGGCGACGAGGCTGGACTTGCCGGCGGAGGGGTAGCCGACCAGGGCGATGTCGGCGATGGACTTCAGCTCCAGGACCACGTCGCGGGCCGAGCCCGGCGTGCCGAGGAGCGCGAAGCCGGGGGCCTTGCGCTTGACCGAGGCCAGCGCGGCGTTGCCGAGCCCGCCCTGCCCGCCGGGGGCGGCCACGAACTCGGAGCCCTGCCCCACCAGGTCGGCCAGGACGTTGCCGTCCTGGTCCTTGATCACGGTGCCGTCGGGGACGGACAGGACGAGATCCTCGCCCTTGTGCCCGTGGCGGAGGTCGCCCTTGCCGGGGCCTCCGTTGGGGGCGGACTGGTGGGGGGCGTGGTGGTAGTTCAGCAGCGTGGTGGTCTGGCCGTCCACGCGCAGGACCACGCTGCCGCCGTCTCCCCCGTTGCCGCCGTCCGGCCCGCCGAGCGGCTTGAACTTCTCCCGGCGGATGGACACGCAGCCGTGCCCGCCGGAGCCGCCGGAGACGTGCAGGACGACGCGGTCGACGAAACTGGCCACGGGGAACTCCTCTGGATCAGGGACGGACGGGCCCGCGGACGGGCCACGTTAAAACCGTAGAGGGCGGGCGCTGGACGCACCCACCCTCTACAGACCAAACATGGGTGGTGCGGGTCGGGACCCGCACCCGGGCCGGCTGGACCGGCCCTGTCGACTACTCTGCGGCAGCCTGGATGTTGACCACCTTGCGGCCCCGGCGGGTGCCGAACTCGACCTGGCCGGCGGCCAGGGCGAACAGGGTGTCGTCGCCACCGCGGCCGACGTTCAGGCCGGGGTGGAAGTGCGTGCCGCGCTGTCGGACGAGGATCTCGCCGGCGTTGACGGTCTGGCCGCCGAAGCGCTTCACGCCGAGGTACTGCGCGTTGGAGTCGCGACCGTTGCGAGTGGAGCTCGCGCCCTTCTTGTGTGCCATGAGGTGTGCCTACCTTCGGGTCTTTACTGGCTGGTGGAGTCTGGACGGGGACCGGGCCGGTCAGGCGTCGATGCCGGTCACCTTCACGGTGGTCAGCTCGGCACGGAAGCCCTGGCGCTTCTTGTAGCCGGTCTTGTTCTTGAACTTCTGGATGGAGATCTTGGGACCGCGGAGGTTCTCGACGATCTCGGCCGTGACCTTGACGCTCGCCAGGGTCTGGGCATCCGAGGTGATCTTGTCCCCGTCGACCAGCAGCAGGGCAGGGAGCTCGATGGTGCTGCCTGCTCCGCCGGCGACGCGGTCAAGGGTAACGAGGTCTCCGACGGAAACCTTTTCCTGGCGGCCGCCAGCGCGGACAATCGCGTACACCACTTGGGAACTCACTTCTCTCGACGTCATGTTTAAACAGTGTGGGTCGAGCGCATACCTGTCAGGACCAACGACGTTGAGACGAGCTGCCGGTGACCGGCCCGTGGGACCAGGCCGAGGTCAGCGCAGGTTCGCCGCAATTCAGGAACTGCACCCGCATGTGCCGCCAGGTGGGGTGTCGAGTTTTTACACGCGCGCACCGGCATGGCACCGAAGATCAAGACTACTCGATCAGGTCAGTGCCCGCCAACCGACGCTCCGCCACCGGCGCGGCGAAGAAGTCGCGCTCGAGCGCGCAGGCCTCCAGGAACACCTCCCGCATCCGGTCCCGGACGTCCGCCGGGGCCTCCCGGGCGGCGGCGTCGAGCAGCAGGCGGGCCGTGCGGGTGGCCTCCTGGAACTCCTCGTCCGCGTACGTGGCCAGCCAGTCCGCGTAGGGGTGCTCGTCGGTCCCGCCGGCCGTGGCGAGCTCGCCCAGGTGGCGCCCCACGTCCGCGTAGACCCAGTAGCACGGCAGCACGGCGGCGAGGCCCACCGGGTAGGGCTCGGCGGCGGTGGCGGCGAGCAGGAACGTGGTGTAGCGCCGGGTCACCTCGCCGAGCCCGGCCCGGGCGCCGCCGGCCCCGGCGTGCTGCAGCCGGGCCCGGTGCAGCTGCGCCTCGGTCTCGGTGCAGGACACGGCACCGGCCGCGAAGAACAGCCGCTGCTCCTCGTCGGGCGCCCTGGCCGCGAGCAGGGCAAGCGCCCGGCTGTAGCCGTCGAGGTACTGCAGGTCCTGGTCCAGGTAGGCGAGGAAGCGGTCCGGCTCGAGCCGGCCGTCGCCGAGGAGCCGGACGAACTCGAGCTCCTCGATCTCGCGCCGCACGGCCGCGGAGGCCTCCCACAGCTCGTCGCTGAACCGCTCCGGCGCGGTGCCCCAGGTCTCCAGGGCGCCCTGGACGTGGTGGAAGTGGTGGACGGGGCCGCTCCCGTGGCCGACGGAGAGCTCTCCGGCGGTCTCGAGAGCCCCGCGCAGCCAGTTCCGGGCGATCCGCAGGCTGCGGGACCAGTCCCCGTGCCGCACCTGGAGGGTGGCCAGGGCCGAGGAGAGGGAGCACCCGGTGCCGTGGGAGTTCTCGGTGGGCACGCGGGCGCCGTCGAACGCCGCGAGGGGCTCGGGGGCGTCCGGGCCCACGAGGGCGTCGGGCGTCCGGTCCCCGGTGAGGTGCCCGCCCTTGACGAGCACCAGGGTCCCGTGCGCGCGGGCCACGCGGTGGCCCTGGGCAAGGGCCTCCTGCCACGACGACGCGGTGTCCTCCCCGGCGAGCACGGCGAGCTCCTGCAGGTTGGGGGTGATCAGGTCGGCGAGGCCCAGCATCGAGCGCAGGGCGTCCTCCGCCTCGCTCTCCAGGAGGCGGCCCCCGGAGGTCGCGACCATGACAGGGTCCAGGACCACGACCGGCGGCCGGTGGACCCCGAGCCACCGGGCGACGGCCTCGATGACCGGCACGGACCCGAGCATCCCGATCTTGACGGCGTCGATCTCGACGTCCTCGGCGACCGCGTCGAGCTGGGCGGAGAGGACCTCGACGGGCGGGACGTGGATGGAGCGCACGCCCACGGTGTTCTGGACGACGACGGCGGTGACGGCGCTCATCCCGTAGCCGCCCATCGCGGCGATCGACTTGAGGTCGGCGTGCTGGCCGGCGCCGCCCGTGGGGTCGGTGCCGGCGATGGCCAGCACGCGGGGCACGCGGGCGGTCACGGGGCCACCTCCTCGGCGGCCGCGGCGGCGTCCTCGGCGAGCGCGGGGTCCGGCGGCACCGGTCTCTCGGCTGCCGGTGTGCGGGCGGACGTGGGTACGGCATCGCGCATCTGCGACATCCCTTCGCTAGTACTGGCTAGATCAGGTTCGACGGGTGTGTTCTCAGCCGCTCGCGCGGCACCCCGTGTCAGGTGTCCTGCCAGTCTAGTGGTCCCGCTGGAGCCGGGACGCGGACGGAGTCCGCTCGCAGGCTCAGAACATGCCGTTGGCGTGCGCCGTTCTCTCGGGAACCGGCTGCGCGACGCCCCAGTGCTCCACGATCCGGCCGTCGCCGAGGCGCCAGAGGTCGTAGCAGGCGACCGTGCCGGCGGCTCCGTCCCCGCGGTCGCCGCCGGTGACGGCCTCCGCGACGGTCAGCACGAAGTTCCCCTCGCCGACCACCCGGCGCAGCCGCCGGTACGCGGGCTGCGGGCCGTCCGGCGTGCGAGCCGCGTGCTCGGTGCAGCCCCGGGAGCTCATGTGGTCCTGGACGGCGCGGTGGTCACCCGCGACGAGGGCGGACTCGACCCACTCGGCGGCGATGCGCTTGTTGTCCTGCGTCCGATCGCGGTCCGTGACCGCGACGGGACCGTCGAGCTGCGGGCGGGCGCCGTCGGAGCGCGTGCGCAGGGGCTCGAAGACGTCCCAGTGCTCGGCGATCCGCCCGTCCTCCACGCGGAAGACGTCGAAACCGACCAGGGGCTCCGGACCGAGTCCCTCGTAGGCCGAGTGGGCGCCCATTGTCCCGTGGTCGTCGAGCATCCGCACGAGGTCCACGCGGAAGTCGTCGGGGATGCTGCGCACGAACTGCCTGATGCCGTCGCGCCCGTCCTGGGCGAGCGGCGAGTGCTGGATGAAGTCCTCCGTGTAGTGCCGGTCCACGGTCGACGGATCCCGGCGGACGAAGACGTCCGTGGCGACGGCGCGGACGGTGTCTGCACTGGTCATGGCGGTTCTCCCTGGAACGGGCGGCCGCTCGCCCCGGCGGACGGGACGGCGGCCCCGGCTGTGCTGTGGTGCGCACCACAGTACGCCGCCGCGCGGGGGCGGGGCCGGCCGGGACGGTCCACGACGGCGGAGGACCCCGACCGTGCTGGTCGGGGTCCTCCGGGATCCTGCTCGGCGGGGCGGCTCAGCCCCGGTCGGCGGGCTCGCCGCTGGTGAGGTCCTCGGCCTTAACGCCGACGCCGACGACGGTCGGCGCCGGGCGGGAGGAGTCCTCCGGGGAGCGCTGGGTGACGGCCTTGGCCTCGTGCCGGGCGCCCTCTGCGGCAGCCGCCTGGCCGGCGGTCACCTCGGCCTCGCCCGGGCGGGCGGCCGGGGCCGAGGCCCGCCGGCTGCGCCGACGGGGCCGAGCCGGCTCGGCGCTCGACGGCTCCGGAGCCGCCGGGGTGGGAGCCTGCTGCTCCGTACTCCCTGGCGCCGCACTCTCCCGCCCCAGGGTCTCCTGCGCGGCGCCCCGCGCCCGGGGGTCCTCCGCAGCGGTGGCCTGCTCAGCGGTGGCCTGCTCAGGGGCATCGTCGGCAGCGGTGACCGTCTCAGCGGCGGCTCGCGCAGGGCTGGCCTCCTGGCCGGCGGAGGCGGCGTCCGGCTCCTGCTGCCCGAAGGCCTCCGCGAGGGAGTCCAGGCTCAACGGGCGGGCCTCGGCGGGCTCCTCGACGACCGCATGACCCTGCGGCAGCTCGATCACCTCGCCGTTGATCCGCAGGCGCGAGCCCGGCTCGGCCGGCGCCGCGTCGGCGGGAACCTGCTCCGGTGCGGCCGGGGCGGAACTCTCCTCCGCCTCCGGCTGCTGCTCGGCGGCGGCGTCCGCACCCTGGCCGCGGTTGCGGCTGCGCTTGCCGCGACGCTTCTTCCGGGAACGCCCCGAGCCCTCGGGCCGGGACTCCACCGGCTGGGCGGTCTCCTCGGCGCGCTCCACCTCCTCCGCGGCGACCTCCTCGTGATGGGTGGCGGCGGCGATCGTCGCGAACGCCGTCCGCGCGGCCTCGGCCTTGGCCTTCTCCGCGGGGTCGGGCTCGGCGGACCGCTGCTCCGTCCGGGCGGACTGCTGCTCGCGCTGGTTCCCGCGGCCGCGCTTGCGCTCCGTGCGGTTCGGCCGCTGGTCGCGGGACTCGGCCGTGGCGCCACCGGAGCGGCCCTCGAGCGGGTGGTCGTGGACCACCACGCCGCGACCGGCGCAGTGCTCGCACGGCTCGGAGAACACCTCGAGCAGGCCGGTGCCCATGCGCTTGCGCGTCATCTGCACGAGGCCCAGCGAGGTCACCTCCGCCACCTGGTGCTTGGTGCGGTCCCGGCCCAGGCACTCCACCATCCGGCGCAGCACGAGGTCCCGGTTGGACTCGAGCACCATGTCGATGAAGTCGATCACGATGATCCCGCCGATGTCCCGCAGCCGCAGCTGCCGCACGATCTCCTCGGCGGCCTCCAGGTTGTTCTTGGTGACGGTCTCCTCGAGGTTGCCGCCCGAGCCGGTGAACTTGCCGGTGTTCACGTCGACCACCGTCATCGCCTCGGTGCGGTCGATCACGAGCGAGCCGCCCGAGGGCAGGAAGACCTTGCGTTCGAGCGCCTTCTGGATCTGTTCCTCCACGCGGTAGTTCACGAACAGGTCCTCGTCCTCGTCCCACTTCTTGAGCCGGTCGAGCAGGTCCGGCGCGACGTAGGTCACGTACGCCTCGATGTTGTCCCATGCCTCGTCGCCCTGGACGACCATGGTGGTGAAGTCCTCGTTGAAGACGTCGCGGACCGTCTTGATCGTCAGGTCCGGCTCCGCGTAGAGCATCTCGGGCGCGAGCGTCTTCGTCGACCCGGCCCGCTCCTGGATCTGCTCCCACTGCGCGCGCAGCCGGTTGATGTCGTGGGTGAGCTCCTGCTCGGAGGCCCCCTCGGCCGCGGTGCGCACGATGACTCCCGCCCCGTCCGGCAGGCGGTCCTTGAGGATCTTCTTCAGCCGGGCGCGCTCGACGTCGGGCAGCTTCCGGGAGATCCCGGTCATCGACCCGCCCGGGACGTAGACCAGGTACCGGCCCGGCAGGGAGATCTGGCTGGTGAGCCGTGCACCCTTGTGCCCCACGGGGTCCTTGGTGACCTGCACCAGCACCGAGTCCCCGGACTTCAGCGCGACCTCGATCCGGCGCGGCCCGCCCTCGAGCCGCGACGCGTCCCAGTTGACCTCGCCGGCGTAGAGCACGGCGTTGCGGCCCCGGCCGATGTCGATGAACGCGGCCTCCATGGACGGCAGGACGTTCTGCACCTTGCCCACGTAGACGTTGCCGATCAGGGAATCCTGCTGGGTGTGCGAGACGAAGTGCTCGGCCAGGACGCCGTCCTCGAGGACGCCGATCTGGATCCGGTTGTCCTTCTGCCGGACCAGCATCTGCCGTTCGACGGACTCACGGCGGGCCAGGAACTCGGCCTCGGTGATCACCTGGCGGCGGCGGCCGGTCTGGCGGGACTCGCGCCGGCGCTGCTTCTTGGCCTCGAGCCGCGTGGAGCCCTTGACGGCCACGACGTCGTCGGCCGTGGCGGTCTCCGCTGCGCGGGGCGCCCGGACCCGGGTCACGGTGTTGGGCGGGTCGTCGTCGCTGCCACCCATGAGCTCCATGTCGACCTCGCCGCGACGGCGACGGCGACGTCGACGGCTGGTGGCACCGCCGCCCGACGCCTGTCCGGCCTCCTCGCCCTCGTCGGCGAGCTCCGCCGTGTCCGGCTCCTCGGGACCGTCGCCCGGTTCCTCGGCAGAGGCGTTGTCCTCCTGCTGGCGGCGCCGCGCCTCCCGGCGGCGGGCGGCGCGCTGCTGAGCGGCCTCACGCAGCTCGTCGAGGTCCGGGGCGTGGAACATCAGCGAGGTCGCCGTCACAGCGGCGGCCGGCCCAGTGCGCGGCTCCTCGTCGTCGTCCTGGTCGGCGTCCACGCCGTCGTCGGTGTCGCCGGCGAGATCCTGCGCGGCACCGCTCGGCGCGTCCTCGGCCGGTGCGGCAGGGGCCTCGGCCCCAGGACCCAGGTCCTCGGCCTCCCCCGACGGCTCCACGCCCTCGGCGGCCTCCTCGGCACCGGGCGTGCCGGGCGCGGGGTTCCCGGGCGCTGCGGCCTCCTCGGCCACCGCACCAGGGCGCTCGTCGCCGGGGACCGCGGTACCCGGCGCGACGTCGAGGGTGTCGGTCCCGGCGGCGTCGCCGGTGTCCGGCGCAGAGTCCGGAGCGGGCGGCCCGGCCTCCGACGGCCCGTCGAGGACGTCACCCGGCGCGTCGGTCAGAGTCCCGGGGCCGGCGTCCGGCGCGGGCTGCCCGGCCTCCGACGGCCCGTCGGAGTCGTCTCCCCGCGCGTCGGTGAGAGTCTCCGGGCCGGCGTCCGGCCCGGGCTCCGACGGCTCGTCGAGGACGTCACCCGGCGCGTCGGCCGGGATCTCGGGGGCGGCGTCCTGCACCGTTCCCTCCGCCACCGGGAGGTCCCGGCGTGCGTCGTCCGATGTGTTCTGCTGACCAGCGTCCAGGGCGTCCTGCGCCCCGGCCTGGTTCACCTGTTCGGCATCCATATACAGCTGTGCTCCTGCCGCGGTACGCCGTCCGTACCCGATCCCCGCAGCTGCTTGGTCGGCGTATCGCCGGTGGGGGTCCACGCGGCGGCCAGAAGTCCTGTGCGTACCCGTCGCGTCCCGCACACCACGCGAACGGGCGGGGACGGCAACGAGCCAGTCCGGGGCTTCGAGCCGTTGCTCACGAGGGCAACGGTCTTGAGCCGGCGGCGGACGCGCTCAATCCGATGAGAGCCGCGGGTCCTGCCGACCTGGGGTCGAAGTCCGACTGGGCCGAGATCCCGCGTACGGGCGGGCTCGACCGTGGTCAGTATCTCACAGACGCCCCGGTCCGGGCCGGATTGGCCTCGTCACGGCCCGCAACCCTCCCGCGCGGGGCAAGGAGGACCCCGGGGCGCATCGCCTAGGATCGGCGTGTGACCTCCACTTCGCCCACCCTCGACGACTCCCCCGCCGTGTCCCGGGGCCACGGGCCCCGCGCCGACCGGCGCTGGGGGCTCGTGGCGCTCGTGACCGGCCTCCTGGGCTTCTACGGCGCCGCCACACTGGTGTACGAGCGGCTCCAGCTCTTCCTGGACGCCGCGCACCGCACCAGCTGCGACATCAACTCGTGGCTGTCCTGCGGCACCGTCATGCGCACGCCGCAGGCGGAGGCCTTCGGCTTCCCCAATCCGTTCATCGGCATCGTGGCCTACGCGGTCGTCGTGGCCGTGGCGCTCGCGGTGCTGGCCGGGGCCCGGTTCGCCGCCTGGTACTGGTGGGGGCTGCAGATCGGGGTGACCCTCGGCTGGGCCTTCGTGCTGTGGCTGTGGTGGCAGACCACCTTCGAGATCAACGCCCTGTGCCTGTACTGCATGCTCGTGTGGGTCGTGCAGACCGTCCTGCTCGTGCACACCACGACCCGCAACCTGCGCGACGGGGTGCTGCCGGCGTCCGCCGGCGTGGCACGCGGCGCCGAGCAGTGGGCGTGGTTCGTCTCCGCGGCCCTGCTCGTGCTGCTCTTCGGGACGGTGCTGGTCCGGTTCGCCGGGGTCATCCTCCCGGCCTGATCCCACCCCGAGCGGCCGGTTCCTCCGGCCGCGGCCCGGTCCTGGAGCCCGGCCCTGGGACCCGACGACGACGGCCTCCGCCCGTGCTGGGCGGAGGCCGTCGTCGTCGGGTCCGGTCTCAGTAGGTGTTGGGAAAGTGTGATGCGCTTCCGCCTGACTGCCGGGACGGAGGAGCGGATCGTGGTGGCATG